>DASXUI010000211.1:0-48918 GCA_036504955.1 Armatimonadota bacterium | reverse complement strand
CCGGCTCGCTTCGGCCACTTCCGGTCTCACGGTACCCAGTTGCGCCAGAGGCAGTTGGGGCGCAGGCGTCTCGCCTGCGCGACCCATCGGCCAGCCCCAAGCCGCGCCGGCAGGGCTGCCCTGTCAACTGCACCAGACGTGGGGGCCGCGCGGACGACATGCCGATGCCCCGTCGCCCGGTCGCACAAGCGGCAGACACTCCCGTCTGAACGGTGAATCCGCCAACCAGAATGGGCCGGAGGTGGACCATCGCCCGGAGGCCGGACGGCGCCGCGCAAACGAGACGTCTGCGCCCCAACTGCCTCTGGCGCAACTGGGTACCGTGAGACCGGAAGTGGCCGAAGCGAGCCGGGGCAGGGGAACGCTCGGCCTGCGGCCGAGTCGCAGGCCGAGACGCCCGCGCCACCAGAGCGTCAGATAGCTTGGAATTGGAAAGCTGGCCCACGTTGGCGGCAGCCTACACCCGCCGCCCCCAGGGCCCTCACCGTCCGACCCGTCCGACCTGCCAGACCTGTCCGACCTGTCCGACAGACCTGCTGCTCTGCGGCTCTCCCCAACGACCCAACGACCTAACGACCCAACGACCCTCCCCTATAGACAACATCCGTCTTGGCTAGCATGGCCTCGAGGCTGAACTCCTGCTCCCAGCGGGCGCGGCCGGCGCGACCCATGCAGGCGCGAAGCTCGGCGTCGCCCATCAGCTCCAGCAGCGCGGCCCGCAGGGCCTCGGGGTCCTTGTGGGGGACAAGGCGGCCCGTCTCCCCGTCGATGACTTCCTCCTTAACGCCATCTACATCCGTCGCGACCACGGGCAGCCCGGCGCGCATGGCTTCCTGGATGCTGATCGGCAGCCCCTCCCAGTGGGTGGCGAGCACGAAGAGGTGGGAGCCGGCAAGAAGGTCCAGCACGTCGCTGCGCTCGCGGAGGAACTCCACGTGGCCCGTCGTCCCCAGCTCCCGGGAGAGGGCCTCCATCCTGGGAGTGTTGGGACCGTCGCCCACGAAGAGAACCCGGCACCCGCGGAGACCCTGCACCGCGCGGATCAGCGTGGCGGGATCCTTTTGGTCTTCCATGCGGGCGACCATGATGACGCGTACCTCCTCGGCAGGCGTGCCGGGCTGAGCGCGGGTAGAGTTGTCCGGGAAGCCGTAGTAGATAGTGGTCATCTTGCTCGGGGGGCAGATGCGCCGCCGCAGGGCCAGGTCACGATCCACGTTGGACACCGTGATCACGTGTCGCCCCACGGCCGCGGCCAGCTTCTCGGTCGGCAGAGCGTACATCTTCTGAGCGGCCGGCGTGTTGGGCGCGAAGGACCAGCCGTGCGCGGTGAAAACCGAGGGTACGCCTGCCAGTTTCGCTCCCAGCCGGCCCACTATGCCCGCTTTGGCTGAGTGAGCGTGGAGGAGACTGAAGTGCCCTTTCCCAAGAAGCCGCGCGACGTCCAGGATGCAGCGCGTGTCTGCCAAGGGGTTGGGGGATCGAACCAAGTTGGGGAGGATGTGGACGGGGATGCCTTCCTGGCGGGCGGCCTCGGCCAGGAAGCCCTCGCCCCCCACGCCAAGGGCGACCTCGTCCGTCTTGTGGTATGCCCGAGCAAGCTCAAGGGCGTTCATCTGCGCACCCGCGCGGTCTGGGCGGGTGATCAGGTATAGAATCTTCATTCCGTCCTTTCGGCCCAACACGCGTACCCGGCAGGAGGAAGTCCGGCTGCGGCGCGAAGGGGCGCGCTAGGGCGCTGGACGTATGAGAGGACGGGCTCGTCGATGCGGGGGACCGTTGGTGCCTTCGACAAATGGCCGGCCAGGCCCTGCCCCACCGCCACACCCGGAGGGGGCGCGGCACAGGCGGCCCTGCCCGGCGGCCTGTGCCGGCGTCACCCAGGGGGAGGGCACCCGGCCTCCGTCACCGCCCCTTCCCGGCCCGCCGACCGGCGAACCTCGCGTGGTCGCCGGGGAAGGTGAGTCAGGGCCAGACCGGCAAGAAGATCCCGGTGCCCCAGTCGCCTTTCCCGTCCAGCCCGAGCCCCCTACCCCATGCCCGCATGACACGGCCTGGGGTACGGCCCCTCCGGCCGGGCGACGAACCACCCCCGCGCGGCCCCTCGGGCCAAGGTATGAGGAGAAACCACCACTGTGACCAACCTTCGAGACTGGGAAAACCCCCAGCTTCTTCAGCGTGGCCGGCAGGAACCCCACGCCACCTTCGTGCCCTACCCGGACGCCGCCTCGGCCAGGGAGGCCGATCGCCAGGAGTCCCCCTTCTTCCGGCTTCTGAACGGCGACTGGCAGTTCGCCTACGCGCCGGACCCGCCCAGCGTCCCGACCGGCTTCGAGCGCGAGGGCTTCGATGACTCCGCCTGGAAGCCGCTGCCCGTGCCCTCCTGCTGGCAACTCCACGGATATGGCGCGCCCGACTACACCAACGTCAACTACCCCTTCACCGTGGATCCGCCCTTCGTGCCCAGCGACAACCCCCTGGGCCTCTACCGAATGAGCTTCGACCTTCCCCAGGAGTGGGACGGGCGGCGCGTCTCCCTCGTCTTCGAGGGCGTCTGCTCCCTGTTCTACGTTTGGCTAAACGGGCAGCCCATCGGCATGAGCAAGGGCAGCCACGTCCCCGCCGAGTTCGACATCACCGCCGCCCTCCGGCCCGGCCCCAACCTGCTCGCGGTTCAGGTCTTCCACCGCTCCGACGCCAGCTACCTGGAGGACCAGGATATGTGGCGCCTGAACGGCATCTTCCGCGACGTCTATCTGCTCGCCCGCACTCCGCTCGCGCTTCGTGACGTCGGGCTGAAGACCTGGGCGGGCGACAGCGAGGCGCTGAAGGTGAGTCGCAGTGAGGTCCCTGCCGCCAACGCCCCCTACCACCTTCGCCTCTCCGCCGAGGTCCGGAACCAGGGCGCCGCGCGGTCCGGCTGCTCCGTCTCCGCGCTGCTGCTCGATGCCTCGGGCGCTGAGGTGGCTACCCTCAGTCTTGGGCAGAGCGTCGACCTGGCCGCGGGAGCATCCTCCACGCTCACCACGGAGATGGAGCTGGCCTCGCCCCAGCGATGGACGGCGGAGGAGCCTAACCTCTACACGCTGCTCGTCACCCTCGTTGGGCCCGACGGTAGCCCTCTCGAAGTGCTGCCCTTCCAGGTCGGCTTCCGCGACATCCGCATCGCCGACCAGCAGCTCTGGGTGAACGGCGCCTCCGTCAAGCTTCGGGGCGTCAACCACCATGACACGCATCCGGATCGGGGTTACGCGATGACCCGCGAGGACCTGGAGCGCGACCTCCAGCTCATGAAGCAGCACAACATGAACTGCGTCCGCACCAGCCACTACCCGCCCGACCCCTACTTCCTCGACCTGTGTGACCGCTACGGCCTGTACGTGGTGGACGAGGCGGACCTGGAGACCCACGGCTTCCTGACCGGCAAGAGCCTGGATTACATCTCGGACGACCCCTTCTGGGAGGCCGCCTACGTGGACCGCGCGGTTCGGATGGTCGGCCGCGACAAGAACCACCCCTCAGTCATCATCTGGTCGCTGGGGAACGAGTCCGGCTATGGCAGCAACCACGAGGCCATGGCCGCGGCCATCCGCGCGTTGGACCCCGCCCGCCCCATCCACTACGAGGGCGCCGGGGAGCGGCCCTTGGTAGACATCGTCTCCGTGATGTACCCCACCGTGCAGACGGTGATCGACAAGGGCCGGGACAAGAGCGACCCCCGCCCCTGGTACATGTGCGAGTTCGTCCACGCCATGGGCACCGGGCCGGGCAACATCCAGGAGTACTGGGACGCCATCCGCGAGCACCCGCGCCTCATCGGCGGCTGCGTGTGGGAGTGGGCTGACCACGGCATCCGCCAGCACACCGATAGCGGCGAGGAGTGGTTCGCCTACGGCGGCGACTTCGGCGACCTGCCCAACGACGGCAACTTCTGCATCGACGGCCTGGTGTCGCCGGACCGCCGCCCACACCCCGGTCTGCTGGAGTTCAAGAAGGTGGTGGAGCCGGTCCGCGTGGAGGTTCAGGGCACCACCTCCGGCAAGGTACGCCTATCCAACCTGCACGACCACCGAGACCTGGGCTTCCTGACGCTTCGCTGGCATGCTTCGCGCGCCGGCGACGAGCTGAGCCAGGGAGAGATGCCGCTGCCGGCCCTGCCCGCCGGTCAGGCTCTGGAGCTGCAGCTACCGCTCGATCTGGTGCCCGGCGCCCTAGCTCCGACGGTGCTCACGGTCTCTCTGCACCTGAAGGATGCCGCCCTCTGGGCTCCGGCCGGCCACGAGGTCGCCTGGGGACAGGCAACGCTCCCTGAGCCGATGCCCGAAGCGCCTGCTCTCAGCGGCGAGCTGGAGGTGCTGGACGAGCCCTACGCCGTCACCGTGAAGGGCGCCGGCTTCAGCCTGACGTTGGACAAGTGGTACGGCGAGCTGAGATCCTGGGAGGTTGGCGGCACCCAGCTACTGGCCGAGGGTCCACGCCTTCAGGCCTGGCGCGCCCCCACGGACAACGACGTCCACATGGCGAACGGCTGGCGCGAAGCCGGCCTGGACCGCCTCAGCCACCGGGCCGCCCGGACAGCGGTCACCGCCAAGTCCGATGAAGCCGTGGAGTTGTTGGTGGAATCCGTGCTGGGCGCCTACCCCATCCTTCCGGCCTTCGGCGTCACCTACACCTACCTGGTGAAGGGAGACGGTACCGTGACCCTCACCACCAAGGTGAAGCCGCTCAAGGACCTCCCCACGCTGCCTCGGGTCGGCCTCACGTTGCGGCTTCCCGCGGGCTTCGACCAGTTCCGGTGGGCAGGGCGCGGCCCCCACATGAGCTACCCGGACATGAAGCACTCGGCCCGCTTCGGCCTCTGGTCGGGCACCGTCGACGAGCAGTACGAAGTGGAGGTCCGCCCGCAGGAGACCGGCAACAGGACCGATACCCAGTGGGCGGAAATCATCAACGCGGCCGGCCACGGCCTGCGCGTCTGGGGCGTGCCCAACGTGAGCGTGCTCCACTATACGGCGGAGGACCTAACGGCGGCCCAGCACACCACCGACCTCCACGCCCGCGCCGAGACGGTGCTGAACCTGGACTACGTCCAGAGCGGTCTGGGCAGCCAAAGCTGCGGCCCCGGCCCCCTGGAGCAGTACCTCATCCAGCCCAGCGAGATGGAGTTCACCGTAACCCTCCAGCCGCTGAAGTAGTCCTGCGTGGGGAGGGTCGAAGGGTCGTAGGGAGGGGCCTCGGAGGGTGGGGGGCGGCAGGGCTGCCAATGGGATGTGCCCGACAGTGGACCGCTCGGCGGTGAATCGCCGGGCTCAGGGGCTCAATCCTCCCGAAAGGAGGGTTCTGGCCCCAAGGTGTCACGGGGGTTCAGAACCCCGGTTCAGCGGGATTGGGCCTCGAAGCCCGGCGATTCACCGCCGAGCGGTCCACTGTCGGGCACATCCCATTGGCAGCCCTGCCGCCCCCCACCCTCCGAGGCCCCTCCCTACCACCCTTCGACCCAACGACCCTCCCCGCGCCCCGCCCCATGCGCCTCCCAACGAAAGCCAGCCTCTCGGCGTCTATCACTTGCGGTAGAGCCAACCCAGATGCATCAAACCAGTGCGTAGGATCAGCGCCCCTTAGGTTGTATCTATGTCAACTACCATCAGCAGTTCGCAGGTCTTGCCTCAGGAGGCTGGTATGATACCCCTCAGGCTGTCCGTTCCGCTGTTGGCTATGCTTCTCAGCATCCTCTACTGCTCACCCTACCGGGCGATGGTGGTTCGCGGATGCTGCATGACCCCTACTCTGAGGGACGGCCAGGTGTGCCTGGTGGACCGCACGGCCTACCGATCCCACAGCCCGCAGAGGGGTGACGTGGTGGTGGCTCCTCTCGGCGGGACGCTGTGCGTGAAACGCGTCTACGCCGTGGGCGGGGACAGCTTCTGGATGCTGCGTCCCTCCAGGCCCGACGGGTTCGTTCCCATCGTGCTGGGCGCCTCCGCCGACCCCGGCTGGGAGACGCTGGCCCAACGCTCCCCGGAGCGCTACCGCCTGTGCCGCGAAACGGTGCCACTGGGCCACGTGCTCCTCATCGGCGACAACATGCCCTCCTCCATTGATGGGCGGGAGCTGGGCGCCACGCCGGAAGGGCGGGTGTTGGGGCAGGTGATGGTCCCGCCCAGGACTCAGGCGCCCCTGGCCCGCACCGCCCCCCCGGCACCGCTCCTCTGCCGCCACCCAGACCTCTAGCTTCGTCCCCGGAGGCCATCGGTGCCCCGCAAGCGAACTGGGCCAAAAGGAGCCCAGCCATGCCGGTCCGACCCATCGTCATCGCCCATCGCGGAGCCAGCGGTTACCGCCCGGAGCACACCCTCGCTAGTTACGAGCTCGCCATCGAGATGGGGGCCGACTTCGTCGAGCCGGACCTCGTCTCGACCCGTGACGGAGTGCTGGTGGCCCGCCACGAGAACGAGATCTCCGGCACCACGGACGTGTCGGACCACCCGGAGTTCGCGGACCGCCGCGCGACGAAGCAGATCGATGGGCGCGACGTCACCGGCTGGTTCACGGAGGACTTCACCTTCGCGGAGCTCAGGACCCTGCGCGCGAAGGAGCGCATCCCCAAGGTCCGGCCCAACAACACCGTCTTCGACGGACGCTTCCCCATCCCAAGCTTCGAGGAGATCCTGGAGCTGGTCGCCGCCAAAGGGGCGGAGGTCGGGCGAACCGTCGGCGTGTATCCTGAGACCAAGTACCCGAGCTACTTCCACTCCCTGGGTCTGGCCCTGGAGCCGGTACTCGCGCGGACGCTGACCTCCCACGGTCTAGTCGGGCCGGACGCCCCGGTCTACATCCAGTCCTTCGAGGTCGCCAACCTGAGGGAGCTCTCCCGGCTGACGCAGGTGCCCCTCGTCCTCCTGGTCAACGACCACGGCCGGCCCAGGGACTTCACCCTCTCCGGCGACCCGCGCACCTACGCGGACCTAACCACCCCCGAGGGGCTGGCGGAGGTCGCCACCTACGCCCGGGGCATCGGCCCCCACAAGGACCTCCTCCTCCCCCGAGACGCGGACGGCCGCCTGGCCCAGCCCACGTCCCTCGTCACCGACGCCCACGCCGCCGGCCTGACCGTCCACCCCTGGACCTTCCGCGCCGAGGACACCTACCTCCCCAGCGACCTCCATGCCCATCCCCTGGCGGAGATGCGCGCCTTCCTCGCCCTCGGCATCGATGGCTTCTTCACGGACAACCCAGACGTAGGCGTAGCCGCCCGAGGGTAACGCGGGGGAGCCGAGAGCGGGCTCCCAAGAGGCATCACAGTAGCCGGCGGCAGGCGAAGGGCCCCGCACCCCCCAACCCCCTCTCCCGCGCGGCGGGCGAGGGGACTCAGGTTCGGCCATGGTGGCCACAGCAGACCCTTGTGGAGCTGCGGGACCTGCCACAACCCCCCAGTTGAGTCCCCTCGTCCGCCTCGCGGGAGAGGGGGTAGGGGGACGCGCAAGCGCGCCCTTGGCGTGAGGGGCTCTTCGCCTGCCACCGCCTCCCTGTCGTCACTGCGCCCCTCCTCTTCCCGCTCCGGGAAGAGGAGCCGGAGAGGATAGGCAGGAACAACCCCTCAGGCCCGTGACTCGGCCTGCCCTATCTCGTTCTGAGGAGCCAGCCATGCCCAAGATCGCCATGATCGGCGCCGGCAGCATCGTCTTCACCAAGACGCTGCTCAACGATATGCTCAGCACCCCGGCCCTGCAGGGCTCTACCTTCGCCCTCATGAGCCCCACCGAAACCAAGCTCCGACGCATGGAGGCCTTCGCCCAGCGTATGGTGAAGGAGAACGGCCTACGCGCCGAGGTCTACGCCACCACCGATCGCCGCGAGGCCATTCGAGACGCCGACTACGTGATCTGCATGATCCAGGTCGGTGGGCTGGATGCCTTCCGGCAGGACTACGAGATCCCGCTGAAGTACGGCGTGGACCAGTGCATCGGCGACTCCCTGGGCCCCGGCGGCGTCTTCCGTGCCCTGCGACACATCCCCGTGCTGGCGGACATGACCCGCGACATGGAGGAGGTCGCCCGCCCCGGCGCGCTGCTGCTGAACTACGCCAACCCCATGGCCGCCTGCTGCTACGCCATGGGCAAGGTCTCCAAGGTCCCCTTCATCGGCCTCTGCCACGGCGTGCAGACCACGCTCGACCTCATCTCCGGCTACGTGAACGTGCCGAAGGAGGAGATCGACTACCTGGCCGCCGGTATTAACCACATGGGCTGGTTCCTGAAGATCGAGCACCAGGGCAGGGACCTGTATCCTCTCTTCAAGGCCAACAGCGAGAAGCCCGAGTACTACGTCAACGAGAAGGTTCGCATCGAGGTGATGCGGCACTTCGGCTACTTCATGACGGAGAGTACCGGACACCTTTCGGAGTATCTGCCCTGGTTCCGTAGCAGCGAGCGGGCGCTGAAGCTGTACTGCGATCAGCCGGCCTTTGGCGGAGAGTCGGGCGCTTACTTCAAGTGGTGTGACGCGGTTGTCAGCAAGTACACCGCGACGGACTACTTGCAGTTCGAATCACCGAAGCTTGAGCCGAGAAGTGTGGAATACTGTTCTTACATCCTGGAGGCGAAGGCCACCGGCAAGCCCTTCCGACTGCAGGGCAATGTGCGCAACGACGGCTACATCACCAACCTGCCGCAGGGCTGCTGCGTGGAGGTGCCGGTGTACGTTGACCGCAACGGCCTGCATCCGCTGCGCGTGGGAGACCTGCCCATCCAGCTTGCCGCGCTCAACCAGACCAATGTGAACGTTCAGGCGCTAGCCGTGGAGGCGGCACTGACGGGCGACCCGGAACTCGCCATGCAGGCGATTGCGATAGATCCCTTGACCTCCGCCTGTTGCACGCTGAAGGAGGTCCGGGAAATGACCGCCGAGATGCTGCGGGCCGAAGCCCAGTGGCTGCCCCAGTTCCAGGGCGCGAAGCTGCGGGAGACGCCGACCATCAGCGTTCCGGACAACGTAACGCCCGTGGACGTCCCGCTCGACCCGGCGTTGGCAATCGGCAAGCGCTTCACCAAGCTAGTCACTCAGTAGCCGCGCGAACCCGCCAGACTCCACGTCGGACGCCCTGGGGCAGATGCCACGGGTGGCTTGCCACGCCTCCGGTAGGCAGCGTACTTAAGGCCTTTGGGCGTGAAGCGCAGGAGGCGACGCGTCGGACGCGCAATGCAGGCATGGGAGCGTTGAATGCGGCCACGGCTCCCTCGTTGCGTCTGCCTTGGTCCGTGCCGCCGGCCCATGCCTCTCTTGTCGCGAGCCCCACCTAACCCGCATCATGCACGGGGCGCTTGTGCGTCGTGCATCATGCGGGCTTGCACAAGCTCCTGTGAATAGTGCAAGCCAACTCGGTGTCGCCGCACGAGTACAGAACTGGGCTGGAGGCCACGGGCTCCTACGGGCGCCGCGGCTCGGGCTTCGATGCCGGCCGCGATCTATGAAATGGATGATGCCTATAATGCTTACCACCAACCGATTTGGCGCCCTGCGCCGCTGTCTGCCGGCGGCCATCGCGGGCCTTGCGCTGGTAGCCCTTGCCGGCGCCATCTCCGCGCAAGATCAGCCTGCACCCAAGGACATGGGGAATAAGCCCAAGCCCGTGGCCCCTCCCGCCGACGCCAAGGTCCTCTTTGGCGGCAAGGAAGCCGATCTCGACAACTGGGACGGCCCCCGCTGGGAGGTGAAAGACGGGTACATGATCGCCAAGGGCGGCAGCATCAAGACCAAGGACAAGTTCGGGGACTGCCAGCTCCACGTGGAGTTCAAGACCCCCTACATGCCGGACAAGAAGGGCCAGGCCCGAGGCAACAGCGGCGTGATCCTTCAGGACGCCTACTATGAGATCCAGGTTCTGGACTCCTACGGTCTCCCGGATCCCGGAACCGGCGACTGCGGGGCGGTCTACTCCCAGTCCGCGCCACTCACCAACGCCTGCAAGCCGCCGCTCTCCTGGCAGACCTACGACATCATCTTCCGCGCGGCTCGCTTCGATGACCAGGGCAACGTCACGGCCAAGCCCCGCGTCACGGTGATCCAGAACGGTATCGTGGTGCAGAACAACACGGAGATTCAGGGCCGCACTGCGGACCACGGGCCTTTCAACAAGGAGCCCGGCTTCCTGGAGCTCCAGGACCACGGCAACCCGGTGCAGTACCGAAACGTCTGGATCAAGCCCCTGCCCCTCAAGGGCGCGGACCACTACTAGACCCGACGCCGGCGGAGCCGGTGGCGCGGCCCTTGGGCGGTGCCCCTGGCCCCTCTGGGCCGGCCGCTGAGATACGCAGGGAGGGGGATCGGGCTTCTGGCTCTCCCTCCCTGGTTCCACCCCCACTTCCGCCTTGGGCGCCCTCCCGCGCATGCGCCGCCCCGCATGGCACGCGCTCCGAGCTATCTGCTACACCTCCAAGTGGAAGCCCCGACCGGCAACGGCCGGCCCTGGGAGATGGACCCGACAGGTCAGTGGTCCGGCCGGGCTCGCCCGCGTCCTGCCGCGTCATCGATGGCTGGTGGCACCGGTGACGGCATGGGTCGCCTGAACCGCCTGCCCGTCTAGTTCTGCTCTCAGCGGCACGGACCAAGGGGCCAGCAGCATGGCCCACCGGCCCAGAGCGTCTCACCCTGTGATCGCCGCCGGCCGCTGCCCGTGACAACTGGTTGCCCCCGGCTGGCCCTTGCGGCCGTGTCTCTAGCCTGCACCATTCACGAGAGCATGTGGAAGCCCGCGCCCTGCACGATGCGCAAGCGACCCGTGCATTGTGGCGGGCCAGGGTGCGGTGCGGGCCCGGTCCCCAATCCACAGAGGCCCCGGCGATGAGAGTCCTGCTCAGTGGCGCTACCGGCCTTCTCGGCTCCGCTCTCCTTCCTCGCCTGGCCGAAGAGGGCCACCTTGCTCGCCGCCTGATTCGGGGACGCCCCCGCCTGGACACGGACGTTCAGTGGTCGCCGGAGGCCGGCGCCGCCGACTTGGCCCGTATGCAGGGCTGCGATGTACTGGTCCACCTGGCCGGAGAGAGTATTGCTGGCGCCCGCTGGACTCCCGCCGTGAAGGAGCGCATCCGCCTCAGCCGCTCCCGGGGAACTCGGGTCCTCGCTGAAGCGGCCACCAAGCTCGACCCTCCACCACAGGCCTTCGTGTCGGCCTCGGCCATTGGCTTCTACGGCGACCGTGGCGCCGAGGAGCTGACCGAGGACAGCCCGCCCGGCACCGACTTCCTCGCCGAGGTCTGCCAGGACTGGGAGGGGGCCACCGAGCCTGCTCAAGCCGCCGGGCTTCGAGTGGTGCACCTGAGGTTCGGTATGGTGCTTAGCGCCACTGGCGGCGCGCTTCCCAAGATGATGCGCCCCTTCCGCTACGGGCTAGGCGGACGGATGGGCTCGGGCACTCAGTTCTGTAGCTGGGTGCATCTAGGCGACGCGGTGGCGGCTGTGTTGGCGGCCATGACCGACGAGGCCTACCAGGGCCCGGTCAATGTAGTGTCCCCCAAGCCCGTCAGCAACGCGGAGCTCACGCGCACCCTGGCGAGGGTGCTCGGCCGTCCGGCGATCCTCCCGCTTCCCGCCTTCGTGGCCCGTCTCGCCCTCGGCGAGATGGCGGACCCGCTCCTCTTCGCCAGCCAGCGAGTCCTCCCCACCAAGCTGCTGGACACCGGCTTCAGCTTCCGCTTCCCGGACCTTGAATCCGCGCTGAGAGACCTCCTTAGTAGTTAGGGGCAGGTCGTTGGGTCGTTGGGTCGTTGGGTCGCTGGGTCGTTGGGAGGGCGCTTCAGGCAGCGCCCAGGGACCACTTCACCACCAGGAAACCAGGAGGGACAAGGGGGCTCAGGGGACTGAAGGGGCTCAGGGGAAGGGCCTCAGATGAGCACCAGCGGGTCTATCCCCCAAGCCCCTTCAGTCCCCTGAGCCCCCTTGCTCCTCCTGCCCCTCTAGGTTCCCTGGTGGTGAGGTAGTTTTTGGCCGCTGACTTAGCTGAGGTCGTTGCCTTTGCCGGTGGCCCCAACCACAATAGGGGAACCCGCGCATCCGCTCGCCAGACATGGAGGAGGCCCCCTTGGTCAAGCGCACCGTCTGCCCGCACGACTGTCCGGACACCTGCGGCATCCTCGCCACCGTGGAGGGCGGCCGCGTCACCCGAGTGCAGGGCGACCCTAGCCATTCCTTCACGGCTGGCTTCCTGTGCCACAAGGTGGACCGGTATGAGGAGCGCGTCCACTCGCCGCACCGGATCCTGACCCCACTCCGCCGCATCGGCGCCAAGGGTGAGGGGCGCTTCGATCCGGTGTCCTGGGATGCGGCGCTGCGGGAGACGTCGGAGCGCCTGTTGGAGGCGCGGGATACCTGGGGCGGCGAGGCTATCCTGCCGGTCTCCTACGGCGGCACGCTGGGCCTGGTGAACCGGAACTACCCGCATCGGCTGTTCCACGCTCTGGGGGCCAGCCAGTTGGACCGCAACATCTGCGACGCCGCCGGAGAGGCCGCCTGGCAGTACACCTACGGGGACGCCTTCGGCAGCGACCCTGAGGGCGCGGCGGAGAGCGACCTCATCCTCATCTGGGGTATGAACGCAGCCGTCACCAACCTTCACTTCATGCCCTTCGTTCGACAGGCTCAGAAGCGCGGCGCGCGGCTCTGGGTGGTGGACGTGTACCGCAACGCCACCGCGCGCATGGCCGATGAGTTCGTGCAGGTGCGCCCCGGCACCGACGCGGCCCTGGCGTTGGGGGTGATGCGCGTGCTCTTCGAGGAGGGGCTCGCGGACGAGGCCTGGGCCCTGGCACATACCGTCGGCTTCCCGGAGCTGAAGGCCAAGGTGCTGGAGGAGTACCCTCTGCCCCGCTGCGCTCAGGACTGCGGGGTGCCCGAGGAGCGTATCCGGGAGCTCGGCCGCGCATACGGTCGCGCGCGTGCCCCCTACCTGCGCATCGGCATCGGCTTCCAGCGGCGGCGCACCGGCGGCATGGCGCTGAGGGCCGTCTCCTGCCTGCCGGCCCTGGTCGGCGCCTGGGACACGCATGGCGGCGGCGCCCTCTTCGAGTGTCAGGCGGCCGCCGACCTGGACCTGAACGTCGTACGCCGCCCAGATCTGATGCCGGGCCCCTGCCGGACGCTGCTCATCACCCGCCTCGGTGAGGCGCTGTGCGAGGTGGGAGGACCCCCCTCCCCCCTACCCGGCCCACCCGTGAAGGCGGCCTTCGTCTACCACTCCAACCCCGCGGCGGTCTGCCCGGACCAGGCCCGCGTGCTCCGAGGCCTTGCACGGGAGGACCTCTTCACCGTCGTCCACGAGCAGTTCCGCACCGACACCACTGACTGGGCCGATATCGTCTTCCCGGCCACGACCTCCTTCGAGACCTCGGACCTTTACCGCTCCTACGGGCACTACTACCTTCAGCTCTCGGAACAGGTGGTGCCGCCGGTCGGCGAGGCCAGGAGCAACGTGGACCTCTGCCGCGCCCTGGCGGAGGCCATGGACCTGCCCCACCCCGCCCTGCGCGAGACCACCGAGGAGGTCGTGGAGGCCCTGCTGAGCAGCGGCGGGGACTCCCCCTATCTTGAGGGCATCACTCCGGAGAGCCTGCGCGCCAAGGGAGCCCATCGCCTTCAGGTGCCCCGTACCGGCAACCCTCTGCCCGCGCGCCTGAACACGCCCTCGGGCAAGATCGAGCTGTACTCGGAACGCATGGCCTCCGAGGGCCTACCCCCACTTCCGGAGTACGTCGCCGACCCAGAGGGACCCAGCGCCCCCGAGGCGCGCGCCTACCCGCTGCAGCTCATCTCGCCCCCGGCCAGGCACCTCCTGAACACCACCTTCGGGTCCTCTGAGCGACTGGTGGAAGCGCAAGGCCGTCCGGAGCTTCAGATGCACCCCACGGACGCCCAGGCGAGGGGGCTACACGATGGGCAGCGCGTGAGGGTCCACAACCAGCGCGGAAGCTGCGACCTGTGGCTGAAGCTGACGGAGACAACGCAGAAAGGAGTCGTGATCGCGGAGGGCGTGTGGTGGCCCAAGCACAGCCCCGGTGGCCGCGGCATCAACCAGCTCACCACCCCCGAGGTCGCGGACATGGGCCAAGGCTGCGCCCTCCACTCCTGCCTGGTGGAAGTGCAAGCCGCGTAGCCGTCACCCCGCGAAAGTACAGGCCTCTCCCCAGAGACTCCCTGTGTTGCGCCCACAAGCACGGCCAACACGCGCGGGCTCGCCAGGTCAGAGGCAGGGCCCCCGGCCTACCAGACCTGTGGGTGGCGCCTAGCGAAAGGACTTCCTGGGGGCTGAACGTCAGCACCTCTGGGGCAGCGGCACGAGGGGTCGAGCCAGCGCAGTCCGGAAGCCGCGATCACGCCGTACGCGGCCCAGGCATCCCTGGCATACCAAGTACGGTTCAAACGAAGGGGGCTTGCGAACCTAGAGAGTGCGGTGGTCCCGCCAGCCGGGGGTCCCTGGTGGCCAGGGGTTCCTGGTGTCTTGGTGACTAGGTGGTGTAGTTCGCTGGCACAACGTCGCACAGCAGCGGGGTGGCGGTGGAAGATGGTGCCCTCGGCAGGAATCGAACCTGCGCCTTCGGCTCCGGAGGCCGACACTCTATCCTCTGAGCTACGAGGGCACGTGGGTGTTCCGGGGTGAAACGGGCTCGCGGGAGCGTCCTGTTTGAGGCCGCGCCGGAGCAACCTCACGATACCACAGGCCAGGTGGCCGGTCAAGGAGCTCCCAAGTGCCAGGCACTCGGAATCCTGTTAGCAGCTAAGAGGGAAAGCTCGGCTGGCTGTCGTATTCAGGCAGCATGAAGCGCCGAGGCTTCACCTTGGTTGAGCTGCTGGTGGTGATCGCCATCATCGCCCTGCTGGCGGCGATGCTCTTCTCCGTCCTGGGGCGCGCCCGGGCACGCGCCCGCCAGATGGCGTGCCAGAGCAACCTCAAGCAGCTCTCCCACGCCTTCGGCCTCTACCTCAATGCCTGGGACGGCGTCTACCCCTCGCCCGGGGGCCTCTACGGAGAGCGCAACTACTGGGACCAGGGCGGCGCGGGCGGGCTGAACACCTACCTGGGCGCCTCCCGCAAGGGTGCCTCGGTGTGGACCTGCCCGGAGCTGGACTACTGGGCGTCCGACTGGGATCCCCGCACCTACAGCATGAATAGCTTCCTCCGCGACCCGCCGGACGTAGAGCCCTACGAGGAGGCCATCAAGGTGAGGGATGGCATCGCCGAGTCGGCCATCCCGGAGCCGGCGGGCACCCTCCTCCTCTTCGAGGGCATCCAGCGACTGGGCTCCGCGGAAAACACCAATCGGGGCTACGTGCACCGCTGCGGGGACTTCACCACGGAGGCCGGCTACTGGCGCGAGCCCGTGACGGACGCGCTGAACGCGGACCGCCCCTGGCATGGCGCCCAGAACAACGTGCTCTTCGTGGACGGGCACGTGAAGGGCATGGCACCCTCGCTCCGAGACCCCGAAACGCCCGCAAGGCGCCGCAATCTGTGGTACGTTAGTAAGCTGCGGTAGCCTCGTTCCACAGGCGTCGAGCGGGGGCACCAGTCTGCCCCCCGGCCAGGGGCCGCATTCGGCCTGTGAGGGGGCACCTACTGGCCTGTCCCGCTGGGTATGATCGAAACGGGGCCAGCCTCCCACCGGCCTGGCCTTCGCCGCTCGCCGCATCTGCTCCGACACCGCCCAGACGGCCTGCTTGCCTCCCTTAGCGTCCGGTCCGCAAGGGGAGGAGATTGGCCTGCCTCCTGAGAAGCCGGAAGAGCGTCCAGCGCCCAGCCCGACCGCCAGGAACCAGTATGAGACGGAACCTCCTCACGCACCGCCGGATCGTCCTGGCGACACTCCTACTTTTCGTCGGCCTGACCGCCGTCTACACCTACTCCCGGGTCCGCTACATCACTCAGAACCTGGACAAGGTGCTGGCGGTGGAGGTGGCGAACCAACTGGGCCGCGCCGTGAGCGCGCGCAAGGCCCACATCAGCGCCGGCGGCCGGCTGGTGCTCGACGGGATCCGCTGCGCCAATGGGGCTGATTTCGACACCGGCCTGCTTCTCGAGGCCCGCCGGGCCGTTGTTCAGGTGTCACTCTGGCGTCTCCTGCTCTCGCCTAACAGCCCCGCCTCCGCCATCAGCAGCCTGACGGTGGAGGACCCCCACCTCTACCTGGTTCGAGACAAGACCGGCCGGTGGAACACCACGTCGCCCCGCCGCCGCCCCCAGGGCGCCCCGCCCTTCCGCTTCCCCGCCCTCATTCGCCTCAGCGGCGGCGTCCTCGACATGGAGGACTACTTCCCCAAACAGGTGGCGACCCCCGTCCGGAATCGGTTCGTGGCGATCACCGGCTCCGTGGACGGCCGCTCCACCGAGGGCTACAGGCTGGACCTGGCAGGCCACTCCGCCCTGCCGCAGGCGCGGGAAGTGGCCATCAAGGGCGTCTTTGACCCGGTCTCCGTGACAACGGACATCGGCATGCGCGTCGGCCAGGCGGACGTCGGCTTCTGGTCGCGCTATCTGGGCCTCATCAAGGCCCTTCAGCCGGTGGGAGGGCGAGCAGACGCCGACCTGCGACTCCAAGCCGTGCAGGGCCACTTCGACCCGGACTGGATCACGGGCTCCATCCGGGGGACCGGGATATCGATCTCCAGCAAGTACTTAACCCGTCCGCTCGACAAGGGCCGGGTAACGCTCACCTTCCACGGCAGGGAGATCGCCCTCGCTGGCGCCGCCAACCTGAACGGCACCCCAATCGCGGCCGCCGGAACGCTGCTGGCCGACGCGCCGGTGGTGCTTAACCTGCGGGTCAGCTCCAAGGCAGCGAACCTGCGGAAGCTCGCGGAGGTGGTCAAAGCGGTGAGGGTTGACCCAAGCATAACGCTGCCGGCCACCGGCAAGGTGTCCCTCCGGGTGACGGGCACGGCGCCGAACCCCGCCGTCTCCGGCACGGCGGAGTTCGGCGGCCTCGTGGCCAGCGGCCGGAAGGTTCAAGGGCTTGCCCTGGTTGCCGGATACCGAGCGGGAGTTCTGATGGTGCGGTCCGCCCGGGCGCGCGCCTTCGGTGGCACCGTGGCTCTGTCCGGTCAGGCGCTGCTTCAGGCCAAGCCCTACCAGGTGCGGGCCCAGGGGGTTGTTCAGGGCCTCCGCCTGGCGGATCTGCCTCCCGACCTGGTGAGGGATGCGCGGGGGACCCTCTCCGGACGCTTCCGGGTAAGCGGAGCACTGAACCGCCCGACCGGCGAGGCATCCTACACTCTGAGCAACGCGGTTTGGAGGCGGGTCAGCGCCGCATCGGTCTCCGGCACCGCGACGGCCCGGCCTGATGGGCAGATGCTCGTGCATGCGGCGATCCGGGGGGCAGGCGCCCAAGGTCTCAGCGCGGCCTCCGGAACCGCGGACCTGGACTGGCGACGGGGCTCACCCCTGGGCGGCTCGCTGACGCTTCAGGACGCCCGCGCTCGGGGTCTGAGGCTCCGAGACGTCACCGCCTCCGGAACGTGGCAGGGCGGCACGCTCCGATTGGCACGGGCGAAGGCACGGGGATACGGCGGCCAGGCCACCGCCAACGGCACGGTGGGCCCGAATGGCGCGCTGCATCTCAGTGTGGCTGCTCGCGGCCTTCAGTTGGGGCCCCTTACGGCGGCCTTGGGGTACGGCAAGGGCATCGCCGGCACCGCCGCCTTCAGCGGCAGCCTGGTGGGGACGGCGGCCAAGCCCGCCGCCACGGGGCAGTTGCTGGTGGAGCGCGGCGCCCTTCAGGGAAGAGCCTTCGACCGTCTCATCGCCCAGACGACGGTGTCGCCCACGCGAGTCAGCTTCCGGAACGCCACTCTGGAGCGCGGCGACGGGCGCCTGGTGGCCTCCGGAGACGTCGCTCTGACACGTGGCAAGCCCACCTTCGTCTCCGCCACGGCGGAGGTATCCCAGGTTGCCGCGCAGGACGTGATCGCGCTGACGGGCAGGGAGGAGCAGGTGCCCGGCATCCTTCAGGGCCACCTGGCCGCCAGCGGCCCCCCCAGCTCCCTGCTCCTGTCCGGCAGCCTCTCCCTCCGCGATACCGAGTTCGCTGGCGTTCCCCTCAGTGAGGTCCGCGCCAGCTTCAGGCGAGAGGGGCAGGCGACCGAGATCGAGTCTCTGGTTGCCACCGGCGACGGCTTCAGCGTCACGGGCACGGGGGAGCTTCGAGAGGGCAACTACCTGGTACTCAACACGGAGGGCGAGGGGCTGCCGCTCAACCGCTTCGCCTCGCTCTTCGCGCCCTACGCGGAAGTCCGGGGGACCGCCAGCTTCGCGGCAGCGGTGGTCGGCCCGCTTAAGTCGCCCAGTGTGAGCGGGCACCTAGTGGCGAGGAACCTGCTGGTCAACGGCACCCCCTTCACCTCCCTGGAGGCATCGCTAGGCTACATGTCCGGCTCGCTCCTGCTCACCAACACAAGCCTGCGATGGGGTACGTCTGATCTCAGCCTGAGCCAGGCGCGGTACCTGCCGGCCACGAAGACACTGGAGGCCTCGGGGACGCTCGCCCAGGCGGACCTGTCACAGCCCTTCACAGCGCTGCTAGCCAGTCCATACCTGCGCACCAAGACCGGCAGGGACCTGGCCCAGCAGCTCGCCCGCATCCCCAGACCGGTCACCGGAGTGGCCACCGGCTCCTTCGATGTGGGAGGCACCACCACTGACCCCAGCCTGGCGGCCAAGCTGACGGCTACCCAGGTCGCCCTGGGAGACGTGACAGTGGGCGACGTGGCCTTCAACGGACGGTGGCGTGGCTCCGACGGGCTGACCCTGGAGTCCGCCAGCGTTACCAATCCCAGGATCACTCTGGTCGCCAACGGACAGCTTCGGCCCGACCTTCCCACCCGTCTTAAGGTGGAGGCCACCCAGGGAACCCTGGAGGGGCTGCTGGCCTTCGTGGAGAGCTTCCGGTTCCTGGCGGGCGAGGACGCCGCAGACCGTGTGTTCGCCGCCGTTCAGAAGCTGCCCAAGCCGTTGAAAGGCACCATCAACAACGCCACCCTGGTTCTGATCGGGGGTCAGCCGGTGGTCACGGGACAGGTCGTCTTCAGCCTGCGCGGCGTGCAGATCTCACGCCAGACGGTGAACGGGTTGTCCGGCACCCTGGACGTCCGGGGCTCTACCCTCCTCGTTCGCAACCTCCACGCGGAGGGGACCGACATGGATCTGGTTGTCACCGGGTCGGCCGAGACCCAGGGGCAACTTGACCTGGTGGTAGACGCGAACTACGTGGCACTCCCACTCCTGATCCCCTGGCTCCACCTTCCGGAGGACCTGAAGGGAACGGCCAACGGTCACCTGGAGGTTAAGGGCACTACCGAGAAGCCGGACGTCAGCGGCTACCTCACGGCGCGGGACGTGCGCGTGGGCCCGGCGGCCCTGCAGTCGGTCCGCGTGCTGGACATCCACGTGGCCAACGACCAGCTTGTGCTGGGCTCCATCACCGTTGTCACGGCACAGGGGTACACCGCCCAGGCGAGCGGCACCCTCCCCTTGAGGGCGAAGGGAATCGGCATCGCACAGGACCAGCCCATCAACTTCACGGCCAGCCTGGAGAAGCAGGATCTGGCGATCCTGGCGGCGGTCTGGCCGGAGATCAAGGAGGCCAAGGGCGCCTTCGATGGCTCCCTCTCCGTAACGGGCACACTGGAGGACCCGCGGTTCACCGGCAACGTTGTCCTGGTGGATGGCTCCGTGGACTTCAACCACCTCACCAGCACCATCCAGAACCTGACGGCGCGGCTCACCATGCAGGGCCGCGAGGTCACGATCCAGGAGTTGTCCGGCACCAGTACGTCGGGCGGAGGCTTCAAGGGATCGGGCACGGTTACCTTCGCGGAACTCACCAAGCCCCAGCCTCAGCTCACGCTGCAGCTCAGCGACCTCGCCCTGGCCGGGGACAACGTGACCCAGCGCTTCGGTGAGAAGTTCAGGACGATCGTGACCGGCCAGCTCGCGATGAAGCCAGGAGACCCCCTCCCCGTGGTGACCGGCGACGTGACCGTAACCACGCCGCCCTCAGCCGTAACGCTCTCCCTGCCGCCGGCGGCGCCCGCGCCTGGCAAGTTCGCGCCTCCCCTGCTCCCCAATCTGGCCCTGGACGTGAAGGTGGCGCTGGCGCCCGATACCAAGGTGGACCGCGGCAGCGCCCACCTTCGGGGACAGGGAGACCTGGTCGCCGGGGGCACGCTAAGGGAGCCCACCCTCCAGGGGACCCTGGACCTGGCCGGCTACGTGGACTTCTACCGCCTCCAGCGCTTCGATGTCCAGAAGGGCAGCACGGTTCGGGTATACTACAACGCCAAGGCTGCCACCGATCCCTCTGTCCGCTCAGTGGCCGTAATGGACCCCGTCCGAGCTCGGACGGCGATCCGGGCCATATCGCCCCTCGGGGAATGGCAGCGCTACTGGGTCACCGTGGTGCTGGAGGGGCCCGTAGACCTCACGATTCCTGAAACCACACGCTCCTTCTACCCCTTTGTTACCAGCGTGCGAACCACGCCGAAGTACCAGGTCAGCTTCGAGTCCGACCCGCCGGACCTCAGCGACCAGCAGATCGTGGCCGCCTTGTCCCGAGGGGTGCAGTTCCAGTCCATCCTTCAGGGCCAGAACATGGAGACAGTCTTCCGGCAGCAGCTCGCGGACGCCTTCACGGGCGCCATCGCGCCCCAGTTCCTGGAACCCTTCCAGACCGCCCTCGCTCAGGCTCTTGGGCTTGAGGACATCTCCCTGGTCTTCTCCTTCAGCTCGGCGCCGCAGGTACAGCTCTCCAAGCACGTTGGGGGTCCAATCTGGCTCTCCTACCGAAGAACCCTCGCCGGCACCATCCCTGAGTTCCAGTTCAAAATGAGCTATCGCTTCCTGCCGCGTTACCAGTTGAGCTGGAGCACCGACGAACGCGGGGTCCACCTCTGGAGCCTTGAGGCCCACCAGCGCTTCGATTCGCTTCTGGGACCACGGCTGTCCGGCGAGCCGGGGGACCACGTGGTGCAGGTCCCTCCCCGCAAGGCCAGAAAGCGAACTGAGAAGAGCTGATCGGCGAAAGGCCTCAAACCCCTAACCCGCGCCCTGAGCGAGGCCTTGCGCGTCGTACAGGGCGCGGGTCTCGACAGGCTCTCGTGGATAGCGCAGGCTGACCCGCCGTCTCAGGCCGGCACCTGGACTCACCCCTCGACGGCGGCCAAGTCGCCGCCTCAGCTTCGCCATGTTCCGCTTGGAGAGATGCCCATGAGCAAACAAGATGAGGTCTACAACGCTTACTTGAAGGGCCTGAATCCCCCCTGTGGTCGCAGCCAGGTGGTCGCTTGGGCGCGCCAGCACGGGGCTGGGCCCGGGGTTATGGAGTGGCTCGGCCGCCTTCCGGCGGAGAGCTTCGGAAGCCTGGATCGGCTCCGCTCAGCGATGGCCGCCCTGCCCGAGATCAGCCTCGAGGACCCCTCCACGGTAGGCCCGCGCCTCCGCCCAGAGCGGGGGTAATCCCGGGCCGGCCGCCGCGCCAAACCGCTTTCATCGCCCTGTCGTCTAACCCATTGACACACGACCCCGTCCACAGGGGACATCCAGGGCGCCTCCATGCGGTAGGCCTCCGGAGGCACCCCGCAGGCACCGGGAGAGCGTGTCCGTCCCCATCTTGGCCGGCTGTTGACCGGGCCCAGGGACGCCTGTAGATGCCTGTTGGCAGGAACCCGAACCGCGTTGCCGTGGACCCGGACCTAGGCAGAGGACTCCGGGGCGGCTGGCGCAGACCACGAGAGATGGAGCGACAGGGTTTGACGAGTGCAGGCCAGCCTGGGCCCCAGGGGAGAGGGCCTTTGGCTTCCACAGGGCTATACCTCCTTCCGCGCCACTTGCTCAGGCCGGCCGAACGCCGGCCGGGCATCCTCCGTGCAGGCCCCACCGCCAGCGCCATCCATGCCTGGACCTCCATTCTCTGCACCGCCCTCACGGTGTTTCTAGCCGCCGCGGGCCTCACGGGCCCCAGAGTGCTGGGAGAGCAGGCCGTCCCCACCCCCGTCGAGGCCGCCGAACCCGGTCCGGACCTCCAGGACGTGCTGAGACAGAAGCTGGAAGCCCTGAAGGCCGCGAAGCGGGACTCCGTCTCCGGCATCGTCAGCCTGCTTCTCGGCATCGCGTCCTCGGACCTGGCCAGGAACACCGACCCGCAGCTCGTCCCGTACCACGAGGCGCTGCTGAAGGCCCTTCGCGAGCTGGACCTGAGCGCCCTGGATTCCGATGACCAGGAGGGGGTCGCTCAAGCCCTCCAGCACCTAGCGGCGACGCTGAAGCCCATTCAGGAGAAGCTTGGGGGACAGCGCCTCCACCTGGTGGGGTTTGAGCCCGTCCCCCCCGATACGGAGGACCCGGCGGAGGTGACCGCGGAGCTGCTGAGCCGGAACCTGCGGCTCGCCCGGGACTTCCCGGGCTACGTCTTCGTGCAGCCCGAGGCCTCCCGGCTGGCCGCCGTGGAGGCCCGCCATCCGGAGCTCTGGCCCCAGCTTCAGGAGGGTGTGCGCTCCGGCAGCCTTGCCCTGGCAGGCGGCGCGTGGGCCCGTTTCGACTCGGGCCTCACCACCGGAGAGTCCCAGATCCGGCAGATGCTGCTGGGACAGAGCTACCTGCGGCAGCGCTTCGGGGCGCCAGCGCGAACGGGGTGGTGCTCCAACGCCCTGAACCTGGGCTCCAACCTGCCCCAGATCCTGGCCGGAGCCGGCATCAGGGACCTCTGGGTGTCGCAGCCGGCGGGCCCAACCTCCCTCTTCTGGTGGCAAGGCCTCGACGGTACTCGGGTGCTGGCCCAGCGTTCCGCCCAGTGGGGCGAGGCCCGGGCGGAGGACAAGCCGAGCGCTATCCCGGCCGTCATGGCGGCGGACGCGGCTGGGGCACGCGACGTGGTTATCGCCGTGGGCTCTCGCGACCTGAGACCCGGAGCCCAGCGCGCCGAACTAGAGGCCATTGAGCAGGTGATGAAGCTCTCGGTCTGGCCCGGCGCGGCCTACGAGCCGCCGGACAAGGCCTTCGAGGCAATCAGGACGGCCGGGGGCCTGCCCGTAACCGCGGGAGAGATCGGCGCCGTCCTCGAAGCCCCGCTGTTGGACAGCACCCAGGTCAAAGCTGCCTGCCGCCGGGCGGAGGATGCCCTCACGCAGGCGGAGACCTACTGCACAATGGCGACTCGCTTTGGCGCATCTTACCCCACCTTCGAGCTTCAGGGAGCGTGGAAGCTTCTGCTGAGCAACCAATCCCCCGAGCTACTGGGCGGGCTCGTGGGCCGCAGGGCATCCCGTCTGGCCCTCAAGGCGCTGGCGGAGGTCTCGGCTACCGCGCGGAGCCTTCAGGCGGAGGCGCTCAAGCGGATCGCGTCGCTGGTGGACACGCAGATCGAGGGCACTCCGCTTCTGGTCCTCAACTCCCTGGGCATCTCACGCACGGATGTCGTGCAGGTCCCCGTGCCGGTCCCGCTGGGCGGCGGCTACCCGCGGGTCTTCGACGACTCCGGACTGGAGTGCCCTGCCCAGATGGCCTGGTTCGAGGAGCCTACCTCCGGCGGCGACCCCAAGCTGCTCTTCCTGGCCAGCAACGTTCCCGCCCTTGGCTACCGCCTGTTTCACCTGGTCTGGACCAAGGAGCCCTCCAAGATCACCAACAGCTTGGCCGTGGAGGATGGCACCGACCCACAGGAGCTCCGGAGGCATCCAATCCCCGAGGAAGTGACGCTGCCCTCTCTCAGGCTATCCAACGAGTTCGTGTCGCTGACGATTGACCGTGAGTCCGGCGGAGTGGTGAGCCTGACGGACAAGCGGAACAACTCCGCGGAGCTGGTCGCGGAGGGCTCCGCTCTGGGCCGGCTGGTGAGCGTTCTGGAGCACGGTGGACCCAACTCCTCCATCAGCCTCGACGCATCTCCGAAGAGGCAGGTGAGCACCCACGGGGCCGTGGTGCGCGTGCTTGAGAGGGGCCCCGTGCGGGCCGTCGTTCGGATCGACGCGCGCCAGGAGGATGAGGACCAGCCCTTGCGAGGGGTCCGCCGGTACCTAATCCTCAGTGCGGGATCGCCCCGGATCGAGTGCCCCCTGGAAGTAAGCTGGGATGCCCGTGGAGATGAGTCGGGAGGAGTGCCGGGCCTCAGGGTTCAGCTAGGCTTTGCCGCCGCATCGCAGAGGGTGACGTCGGAGGTGCCGCTGGGCGCGGTGTCCAGGCAGGCGAAGGGGGCCTTCTTCCCGCTCCAGAGGTGGCTGGACGTCTCCGGCCCCTCCTCCGGGATGAGCGTGCTCGTGGACGGCCCCGGAGGCGCCGCGGTTAGCCACGACTCGGGCGTGACGACGGTGGAGCTCGGCCTCCTCCGGTCCGCCTACGTGGTCGATCCCGCGCAGGATCTGGGCGACCACCTGCTGCGCTACGCCTTGCTGCCCCACGGCGGTGTTTGGCAGAAGTCCGGAACGCCCTGGCAGGCGCTCAAGTGGTCCCATCCGCTGGCTTGCGTGGTTGCCACCGGGCACGCCGGGATCAGGCAGTCGAACTGGTCGCTGGCCTGGCTGGAATCCCCGAACGCCCTGGTCACGGCCGTCAAGAGGGCCGAGGGAAACCCCGATCTCATCTTCCGAGTGGCCGAACCCTCTGGCGCGCCCGCCGTCGCCTCGCTGATGGTCCCGGGAGCCATGAGAGCCCAGGAGACGAACCTGCTGGAGGACCCCGTGGGAGCTTCCCCAAGCCCGCGGTCCGATCCTCCAATGCCACCACCCCCTCCCCAGGGGGGGGCTAGCGCTGTCGGCAACCCTCAGCGCGGGCCCGTTCGTGCGCTGGGGGTCAGCCTCACCCCCTGGCAGGTGAAGACGGTCCGGGTTCGCCTGCCCCGCCTCTGGACCTTCCCCCTGCTGGGGTCCTTCACGGTTACGACGCCACCACCGCAGGTCATCGCGGCCCCCCGCCAGTCCCGCTCCGGCACCGGGCGCAGAGCCCCACAGGCCAGCGGCGCGACTGCTCTCATAGCCCCCGCACCCTCGACCCCAACGCTGCCTCAGGCCCCTCCCTCCGCGGAGTGACCCAGGCGTCCGGGGCGCGTTAGGGACCAAGGGGCCTTGCGCGTGAGCTACGAGCCGCCGAGCGGCTCCGGCTGCCCAACGGGCGCCCCCCGTGCTATAATCTAGAGACCGAAAGGAGGTGGGCCATGGGGCTTCAGGGAGAACCGCTTCGGCGGTCCAGGAGCGGTGCCCGCCGTAAGCAGCGGCGACTCGCGCTCAATGTCATTGGCTTGGTCTGCCTCTTCGGCGTCTGTATGGGACTGGGAGTCCTGGGTGCCGATCACTTCTTCGCCAGCAAGCTATCGCCGGAAGTGAAGGCCCCCAAACCCTCCAAGGTGGAGCTCGTGCCCCAGGTGGTGCCCGGCCAGTCCTCCTCCGCGACCGAGAGCGAGAACCCCGTCAGCGTCACCGAAGTGCCCGCCGGAGTCGGCTCGTCACGAAGAGCGAACGTTTTGAAGCAGTTCGTCGGTGATCGATCGCGCCGAGAAACGACGAGCCCGAAGCGCCGCCACAGCGTCACCCCCAAGGTCACGGAGACCGCGCCGCCGGAGCCGGAGCCTGCCGCCGAGCCGGTGGCCGACCCTGAGCAGAGCGCCTCCTACCCACCGGGAGACCGCACAGGGCCCGCCTACAGCGTTCAGGCCGGCGCCTTCGAGGAAGAGGGAAACGCCCGCAAGTTGGCCGATGACCTCGCGTCCTCCGGCTATGCGGCCTCCATCTCCACCCGGAAGTCTACCAAGGGCAAGACGCTCTATAAGGTGGTGGTGGGCTCCTTTGACCGCCAAGAAGACGCTGACAAGAAGGCCGGCGAGCTGAAGGACAAGGGCTTCACCTCCTCAGTGAACCAGGAGTAGGCTCCGAGCGCCTTCGTCAGCCCTCGGCTGGTCATCCAGGACTCACCCCGCGGGCACGTCAGGAGCTGGGCGCGTCCTCGGCTGCCTCTGCTGCTCCCTCAAACGCACTACTGGGCCGTCCGCGCGCTCGCCTCCGGCGCGCACGGGTCGCCCCCTTCCCGCCGCCTTCGCGCGGCCGGCGTATAGGATGCTCTTCGTCTTCGACCTCGATGGTGTTATCTACCGCGGCACTGAGGTGCTGCCCTGCGCTCCGGAGGTGGTCCATCGCCTCCGCTCTACCGGCCACCAGGCCTACTTCCTCACCAACAACTCCGCGAGGACCCGCGCCAGCTACGTGGACAAGCTGCGAGGCATGGGCGTGGAGTGTACCGGCGAGGAGGTGATGACCTCCTCCTACGCGACCGCGCTCTATCTTCAGGAGCAGGGCGTGCGGTCGGCCCGAATCCTTCCCATTGGCGAGGAGGGGGTCCGCATCGAGATGCAGCAGGCCGGACACCAGTGTGTGGAGCCCACCGAAGACTGCCGCGCCGACTACGTGGTCGTGGGCATCGACCGCCAGATCACGTACCTGAAGATCAAGGCGGCCCAGCAGGCCATCCTCCATGGGGCCGGCTTTATCGCCACGAACCGGGACAACACGTACCCACTGGAGGGCGGAAGGGTTGAGCCCGGAGCCGGAGCCATCGTCGCCGCCATCCAGGCGTGCTCCGGCGTGGAACCCGTCTTGGTCGGCAAGCCCGTCCCCTACTCCCTCGAGAAGGTGCTGGCCCTCGCCGGCGTGACCCCTGAGGAGACCGTGATGGTGGGCGACCGACTGGATACCGACATCGCGATCGGCAAGCGAGTGGGAGTGCGCACCGCCCTCGTGCTGACAGGCGTCACCAGCGCCGAGCAGGCCCACGGTCTACCCGAGGATCAAGCCCCGGACTACGTGCTGCGGGATCTCTCAGAGCTCCTGCCGGCAGTGGGACTCCACTGATGGCCGAGGCCGCGGACGTGAGGGGTACCAAGGCCGCGGCGTCCGAGGCCCTCAGCATCCCCGCAGCGCTGGCCATCGCCGGGCTGGACTCCTCGGCCGGTGCCGGGCTCACGATGGACGTGAAGGTGTTCCAGTCCCTGGGCGTCTTCGCGGCGGCCGTAGCCACCGCCGTGACGGCCCAGGACACCTCGGGCGTCCGCCGGCTCCACCTAGTCCCGCCAAACCTGGTGGCCGCGCAGATCGACGCAGCCGCCTCGGACCTGCGCCTATCGGCCTGCAAGATTGGGATGCTCGGCCGAGCCCACACCCTGGAGGTAGTCGAGGCGCGGCTGAGGCGCCGGTCGATCCCACTGGTCGTCTTCGATCCCGTGCTGGCCGCCAAGGATGGCACCCCGCTGCTCCAGGCGCGAGCCCTGGTGACTCTGCGCCGAAGGCTGTTGGAACGCTGCACGGTCGTGACGCCGAACGCGCCGGAGGCCGCGCGCATCCTCGGTATCCCCGTAGACACGCTGGAACAAGCACGGGACGCCGCGCGCCGGCTGGTTGACCTGGGCGCCGAGTACGCTCTAGTGAAGGGCGGGCACTTGGCCGGTGACGAGGACAGGGTGACCGACGTGCTCTTCGGACAGGGCGAACTGCTGGAGTTCACCGGCCCGCGATGGGAGGGACCTCCCGTTCGCGGCACCGGTTGCATGCTCTCCTCCGCCCTGGCGGCATACCTGGCTCTGGGGAAGGGCGTGCCCGAGGCGGCGCGCCTCGCGCATGACTTCGTCGCGCGGGCGCTGAAGGAGTCCGTGCCCATTGGCAAGGGTAGCTGGGTGGCGGCCCGGCTCCAGACAGCCGAAGACCGAGGATTGGGTGTCGGCTAGGCCCGACGCAGGCCCCTCTGGGCCTCTCTGGCGGGCAGCCGGTGGGGGCCAGTGGATTGGCCTCCAAGAGGCTCAGGATCACCCGCCGACCTCACGAGGCGGACCGGCTTGTGGTGGAAGTCAGCCACGGCCTAGACTTAGATAGATGCTAACTGACGGACCTGTTGGGCCCTGGCGCTCCCCGCGGCCAGGGCTCCCTGGTGTGGCGGACCGAGCGAGAGGCGTGGACTAATGACCAAGTACATATTTGTGACCGGCGGTGTAGTTTCAAGCATCGGCAAGGGGATCGCCAGCGCCTCGCTGGGCAGGCTGCTGAAGAACCGCGGCTTCTACGTCACCATCATGAAGGTGGACCCCTACGTCAACGCCGACGCGGGCACCATGAACCCCTTCCAGCACGGCGAGGTCTTCGTTACCGAGGACGGAGCCGAGACCGACCTGGACCTGGGGCACTACGAGCGCTTCATCGATGAGAACCTCAGCCGGCTGAACAGCGTCACCACCGGCTCGGTCTATGGCTCCGTGGTCAGCAAGGAGCGCCGGGGGGATTACCTGGGCGCCTGCGTTCAGGTGGTACCGCACATCACGGATGAGATCAAAGATCAGATCCGCAGGGTGGCCCGCGACAGCGGCGCGGACGTGGTGATCGTGGAGGTCGGTGGCACCGTGGGCGATATCGAGGGCCTGCCCTTCCTGGAGGCCATTCGCCAGTTCCGCAAGGACCTGGGGCCCGGCAACTCCCTCCACATGCACGTCACCCTGGTGCCCCACGTGGGCCCCGCCGGAGAGCTGAAGACCAAGCCCACGCAGCACAGCGTCATCAAGCTCCGCGAGATTGGCATCCAGCCGGACATCCTCATCTGCCGCTCCAAGCACCCCATCTCCGAGGAGATGCGCGCCAAGATCTCCCTCTTCTGCGACGTGGAGAAGGAGGCGGTGATCGAGGGTCAGGACGCGGACAGCATCTACGAGATCCCGCTCCACCTCGAGGCGGCGAGCCTGCCCCAGCAGGTGCTGAGGGTGCTGGGGCTGTCCAGCAAGGAGCCGGAGCTGAACGAGTGGCGATCGATGGTCAACGCCATCAAGTCGCCGGCCCACACCGCGACGGTCGCCATCGTTGGCAAGTACACCCACCTCAAGGGCGCCTACGAGAGCGTGATCGAGGCGGTGACCCACGGCGGCATCGCCAACAACTGCGGCGTGAGGATTAAGTGGATCGAGTCCTCCGACATGGAGGGCCAGGACCCCGCCAGGTTTCTCTCGGACGTGGACGCGCTGATCGTTCCCGGCGGCTTCGGCGAGCGCGGCGTGGAGGGCAAGATCGAGGCGGTCCGATGGGCGCGCGAGAACAACCTGCCCTACCTGGGCCTGTGCTACGGCCTGCAGATGGCGGTCATAGAGTACGCCCGCAACGTGTGCGGCCTGAAGGGCGCCAACACGACCGAAGTGGCTCCGGAGACTCCGCACCCGGTGATTGACCTGATGCCGGACCAGGTGGGGGTTGACCGCAAAGGCGGAACCATGCGACTGGGCGTATACGCCTGCCGCATCGCGCCGGACTCCCTGGCGGAGAGGATCTACAAGGACAAGCTCACCTACGAGCGGCACCGCCACCGCTTCGAGGTGAACAATGAGTACCGGGCGCCCCTTATCCGCAAGGGCCTAGTCATCGGCGGCACAAGCCCGGACGGCCGGCTCGTGGAGATGATCGAGGTGCCCGGTCACCCCTTCTTCATCGCCTCCCAGTTCCACCCCGAGTTCAAGAGCCGGCCCACGCGGCCCCATCCCCTCTTCGTCGGACTGGTGAAGGCGGCAGTGGAGCGCCAGCGCGAACTCGGGCAGTCCGCCGCGGAGGTGCCGGTCGCCCCGCTGCTGTCGGCGCTGGCGGAGGGCCAAACCCTGGAGCAGGCAGCGGCCGCCCTCGGGGCCCGAATCACCGACGCCCGCAAAGCCCTGGCCCGCGCCGCCGAAGCTCTTGGCAGCGATAACGGCCACCGGCCCGCCGGAGAGCCGGCCCAGTCTCTGGCCTCCTGACCCGATCCACCGCGCGGCACGGCCCTGGCAGCCACCGAGGGCTATGCCGCGCATCAATGCAGATGCGAAGAGTTGCGTTGCCGCCGCCCGTCCTGTATGCTGGGTGTTGAGTGGTCTGGAGGAGAGCTCCGTGGCCTGCGACCTGAACGCCATCATCAACCAACTGCGAGACAAGGGCTGGCGCCTCACCCCCCAACGGCAGATGCTTCTCGAGGCCTTACACGCCGCCGAAGGGCACATAGACGCCGAGACGCTCTGGGAGCAGATGGTGCGTCGCTTCCCGACCATCAGCCTCTCCACGGTCTACCGTACGCTGGAGAGCCTGCGTGACCTGGGCGCCGCCACCGAGACGGACCTGGGCCTGGGTCGCGTGCAGTACCATCTGGCATCCCATGGCGACCACCACCATCTCCTCTGCCGGCAGTGCGGCGTCGTGCTGGACCTGCCGTCCGAGGAGCTGGCGCCGCTGCGACAGCGCCTGCTTGCGCGGTATGGCTTCGACCTGGGCGTGAACCACCTAGCCCTCCGGGGCCTCTGCTCCGGCTGCCGGTAGCCCGTCTCTAACACCAGCCACCTCTGGCTTGGCGGTCGCCTCCCCTTGAGACACCCCCAACGAGCGAGCCGCCATTGACGGAAGAAGAGCCGCGAAAAGATGCAGATGGTACCTAATGCGTATCGTGAAAGGAGACACGATGTTGCCGCGAGTACCCTTGCATCTTGCCTTGCTGGCGCTTCTTGGCCCCTCAGTGGCCGTCGCCCAGGAGGCACCGCCGCCCCCTGACGAGAGGGAAGAGGCACCCGTCACTATCACCGCGCCCAGGATCCGGCAGGAGGAGAGGTCCCTCGCCGGCACGGCCACCGTTGTTACGCGGGAGCAGATCGAGCGCACGGGCGCCCATACGCTCTCCGACCTGCTCACCTGGGAGCCAGGCGTCTTCGTCTCCCGTGCCGGGCAGCTTGGCTTCGGGGGGAACCTGCGGGTTCGAGGGCTGGGCGGCGACCCCCCAACCGAGGTCCTGATCACCGTCGATGGGCACCCGAGCTTCATGGGAGTGATGGGCCACGGTCTGCTGTCGGCCTACACCCTGGACAACGTCGAGCGCGTTGAGATCCTGCGGGGGCCCGCCTCGGCGCTCTACGGCACCATGAGCATGGGCGGCGTCATTAACCTGGTCACGCGCAGTCCCAAGGGACGTGCCAGCTTCAGCGCCCAGGGGGAGTACGGCACCTACAACACCCGGGAGGCCCAGACCAGCGTGGGGGGCAGCGGCGCGGAGTGGAAGTGGCTGGTCGGCTGGGGCGGGCGCTGGACCGATGGAAGCAACCGATACGCCTGGTTCCGCTCCAACAGCTACTCCGCGAGGCTGGAGAAACGCCTGTCCCCCTCCGCCACCGCGCGCTTCACCACCAGCACCAGCCTGTACGCGAACCTGGACCCCAACGACGTTCAGGACCGGATCAACGCGGGCCTACTTCCCAAGCAGATCGAGCAGGACTTCGACCGGCGCAACTACGACCTCACTATCGACTGGGGCGACGAGGCCCGGGCCGCGACGGGGTCCGTGAAGCTCTACGAGTCCTGGGGCGAGCACACTTTTGGGGATGGATTCCACTCCAAGGACTTCGTTCGTGGCCTCCAGGCCCAGCTCGAAGGCACCCCTACCCCCCATATCCGCCTGGTTGGAGGGTTCGACCTCCAGCGCTACGGGGGGACCATCCTCAGCCCCGCGCCGCTGGCCCAGGACTTCTCCAGGGAAGAGAACGCCCTCTTCACCACCCTCCGCTACGACCTGGGCGCGCGGGATCACGTGGGCACCGGCCTGAGACTGGTTCACCCTAGCCGCTTCGAGTCCGCACTGCTGCCGCAGTTGGGTTACTGGCACGTCTTCCGATCCGGCATGGCTGTCCGCGCGTCCGTCCGCAAAGGGTACCGTACACCCTCCTTCAGAGAGCTCTTCCTCTTTGGCATCAACAACCCCAACCTGCTCCCGGAGCGGTCCTGGCAGTACGAGGTAGGCGCCAACCACCACTTCGGTGGATGGGAGGTGGACGCCGCCCTCTTCCAAACCAGCGCGACGGACTTCATCCAACTGGCTCCCAGAGCGACGCACTCGGCAGGCGTTCCTCCCGTTCAGTACCTCAACAGCCAGAGCACCACGCTTCGCGGTGCGGAGCTGACGGCCCGTGGCCGCCTGGCTCCCGCATGGGGGGTCCATGGCAACCTGTCGCTTCTGGACCCCGGCCTGATTCGAGCGGGCAACTACCGGCAGAAGCTCGTTCTTGGCACCGACGTGGGGCCCGGGAAGTGGACGGTGAACCTGAACGCGAGCTACGTCCTCGGCCTGGAAGGCTACGACAAGAGCAACGCTTTGGTGAAGGTCCCCTCGTTCCTGGTGGCGGACGCCAAACTGCGGTATCGGCTCAGGGGCGACCTGGAGCTCTACCTCGTCGTGGAGAACCTAACCAACAAGGCCTACCGCACCGATCCCGCCTACCCGTTCCTGATGCCGGGCAGGCAGGTCCGCTTCGGGCTCCAGAGGGGGCTCTAGGTGAAGCTGAACGCGCAGGAGCTAGCCTTGGGTGGGCTCTTCGGCGCTCTGGCCTTGGCCTTGCCGGTGCTGTTCCACGTGGTGGCCCTCGCGGGCCCCGTGTTCCTGCCAATGGTGCTGCCCATCGCGGTGTTGGCGTGCCTGGGCACGCCCAGAGTTGCGGCGATGGTGGGGCTCATGGTGCCGCTGCTCTCCGCGGCGCTCACGGGGATGCCGCCGCTGGTGCCGCCCCTCGCCCCACTGATGGGAGGGGAGTTGCTAGTGCTTGGGGGCACGGTGGGGTCGCTCCATCACCGGCTGCGCGTGCCCGTGGTTCCCGCGCTGCTGCTGGGCACTGCCGCGTCCCGGTGCGCCTTGGCTCTGGAGCTGGCGCTGCTGGGCCCCCACATCGGCTTCAGCCCGCCCCTGAGCACCTACGTACTGGGTTCCCTGATCACTGCCTGGCCGGGACTGCTGCTGCAGCTCATCGTGGTGCCGGCGGTGGTGCGAGCCGCCAGAGAGGAGACAGCGCTTCCATGACGTTACCCGAGCAGATGGAGAAGGCCAGGGCCTTCCACGGCCACCTGGGGCCCTGGCTGGTCCTGGGACTCCGTATCGGCCAGGAGGCCGTAGAGGCGGTGGGGGCCAGGCGCTACTTCGGGCTGGCTCTGGAGGTCCACGTGCCGCCGCAGCCACCCCCCTCCTGCATCCTCGACGGGCTGCAGCTCAGCACCGGCTGCACCTTCGGCAAGCGCAACATAGAGCTGCGTCCAGCCGACGACGGGCGGGTGTGGGTGCGCGCGCGGAACACGGACACAGGCGACGAGGCCCTCTTCCAGGTCTCTGCGGAGTTCCCTGGCGAAGCCCGCAGCCGTATGCAGGCCGATGGCGAGGAGTCGGCGTCCCTGTGGACCTGGGAGGCAGACGCCCTCTACAGCCGAGTGGAGGCCCCCGAAGGGTGAGCGGCCTCGCCGTGGCTCCCCAAACGGTGCTGCTGTGCGGAGGGGCGCTGCTTGTTCCAGCGCTCCTCCGGCCCCTTCCCCTCGGGCGGCTGGCGGTGCTCGGCCTGCCGCTGGTGCTGGGCCTGTATGCCGCTCGCGTGCCCTGGCGCGTCTTGGCGGTCCGTCTCGCGTGGCTCATCCCCATCGTCGTGACTCTCTCGCTCCGCCGCACGAACCGGGGCCCCGACTTGGCGGTGGACGCGCTTCGAGTCCTGCTGATGATGATGGTCTGCACCTTGTGCGTTGAGGGACTGGGAGTCGGCGGTCTACTGGCGGGCCTCCAGCGTCTGGGGTGCCCCACCCCTCCGCTGCTCCTCTGCTGCCTGACGCTCCGCTTCCTGGAGGAGCTGAAGGAGCGCGTGATGGCGGTGCACCAGGCGATCTGGCTTCGGGGCGGCCCCAGCTCCCCACGCCACGCGGCCCGACTCATGGCCGGCGCCTCGACGGTGCTGCTGCTCCGCACCCACCAACGGGCGGAGAGCCTGGCATCGGCACTGGAGCTCCGCGGCTACGACGGCCGGCTGCCCAGGCTGCTCGCGCCGCCCCTCGGCCCCAGAGACCTGTGGCTCCTGGCGGGCACGGTCGCCTACCTCGCGGCGGTGGTGCTCCGGTGACCCCCGCCCTCGAGGTGGCCCACCTCTCGTTCCGGTATCCGGACGGCCGCCAAGCTCTCCACGACGTGAGCCTGTCCGTGGGCGCCGGAGAGAGAGTGGCACTCCTGGGGCCCAACGGCTCTGGGAAGACCACGCTTCTTCGCTGCGTCGCGGGGCTGCATCGGGGCGCGGGCAGAGTAGAAGTCTCGGGCGTTCCGGTGGTGCCGGACAGGCTGAAGGAGGCCCGCTCCCGGATGGGCCTTCTGTTCCAGGACCCCGCGTCTCAGCTTGTCCTCCCGCGGGTGGCGGACGACGTCGCCTTCGGGCTAGCGCAGCGCCGGCTGACCCCGGTGGAGGCAGCCGCCCAGGTCTCCGCCGCCCTCAACGCCGTCGGCCTGCGGGGCTTCGAGGACCGATGGGTCCACCGCCTGAGCCTGGGGGAGCAGAAGCGTGTCGCCCTGGCCGGGCTGCTGGTGATGGAGCCCGCGCTCCTCCTGCTAGACGAGCCTACGGCCGGCCTCGACTCGGCCGCCCGCGAGATGGTGCTTGGCTTCCTAGCTCGCCTGCCCGCCGCGATGCTGCTGACCACCCACGACCTAGATGCGACGGAGCGCCTCCGCGCGCGGCGGCTCTACCTCGACGGCGGAAGGCTGGGCCAGCCGCGAAGCCAGGGCGGCGCCGCCGGCCACCCACGGCTCGGCGCGAACCGCTGACTCCCCCAGACGCGGACAAACGCTCCGCGACGTTGGCGCGGAGCGTCGACGGCAGCGCGCGAACGCGCGCTCCCCCCTCGGACGAGCCAACCTGAGCTCTGCCCGGCGCTCCTCGCGCCCCAAGCCTGACGCGAGTGAAGGGGTTACAGGCGCGGGGTATCCTACGTAGTGGAGATGGGGAAGCGAACACCGGCCCGACGGGCAACCATCCTGCGGCCATAGAGTGTGTGCCACAGGCCAACCACCTAACGGAGCAGCGACGCACCCTTGGTGCCGCCTCGGGACCGCGCCATGCCCTTCGGGCGCAGAGGCGCACGGGCCACGCCTGCAACCCGCACCAGGCCCGAGCGCGCGGCGCCGCCGACGTTAGGCTACTCCGTGCCCCTGCTAGGGGCGTTGACAGATAAGCAAACCCACTTGGAGGGAAACAACAATGACCCGCGGAAACCTTCTGGCACTCTCCGGTCTGCTGGCCTTCGGCCTGCTGGCCCCTGCCGCCAGAGCCCAGGACGCCGAGCGCCGCCAACCGCCCCTGATCGAGGTCCAGGGCGAGACGGAGGTGACGGCAGATCCCGACATGGCGACCTTCAACGTCGCCGTGGTGGTGAAGGACCCGTCAGCCCAGGCCGCCATGGACAAGATGGCCGCACAGATGGAGAAGGTGATCGCCGGACTGCGCGACCAGGGCGTAGCTCGGGACCAGATGAAGACGTCCCAGCTCTCCCTGGGTGAGTACATGGAGCCGATTCCGCAGCCGGAGAACGAGCCGGCCAGGCCTCCGCGGTACGTGAAGGGCTACCAGGCCACCCACCGGCTGGACGTGAAGTTGAACGCGGACCAGTTCAAGAAGATTGGCGCGATGCTTAACGCCGCCACGGAGGCCGGGGCCAATGAGGTCGGCTCCGTGAGCTTCGGCGTGAAGGACGAGGCCGCGCTCAGGGCCAAGGGGCTCGAGGCCGCGGTGAGGAGCGCCCGCTCGAAGGCGGAAGCGATCGCCAGAGGCGCCGGGGTCAGCATTACCGGCGTCTACCGCATCACCGAAGGTGACCGTGGCCCCCGGCCGATGTACGAGGGCCGCGACGTGGCTATGTTCGCCACAAAGGCGATGCCGCAGCCCGTCGCGCCCAGCGAGATCACCCGCCAGGTCACCGTCTCCGCCCAGTTCCTGTTCAACAAGTAGCCTCCCCCGGTAGGGGGCTGACCTCCCAGCCCCCTACCGAGGCAGGCCCCGACCTCGCGGAGACGAACCCTATCATGGGACCCCACGCCGGCATCAAGCCCTGATCGCCACTTACGAGCGGGGCGTGCCCGACACCCATGAGCGCACTCGCCGGCCTTTGTAACCTCGATGGCAGCCCCGCTGACCCGGCACACCTAAGCCGGATGCTGGAGGCTCTCTCCCCCGTTCGGGCCGAGCCCGAGTCGCTCTGGAGCAGCGGGCCAGTGGGCCTCGCGCTGCGCCTGACACCCTCTACCCCCGAGGACCGTTGGGAGCTCCAGCCGCTGGTCAGCGAGGATGGCTCCCTCACCCTGGTCAGTGACTGCCGGATCGACAATCGGCCCGAGCTGCGAGCTGAGCTGGGCGTCCCAGCTCTCAGCGATACCCTCCGCCCAGCGGAAGCCGTAACTGGGCCCGGCGGTGAGCGGCCCCTCGTTCCCGACAGCCGCTACGTCCTTCAGGCCTACGAGGAGTGGGGGGAGGAGTGCCCACGGCACCTGGTCGGCTGCTACGCCTTCGCCGTGTGGGACGCCCGCCGCCGCGCGCTGTTTGCCGCCGCCTCCGCCGGGGAATGCCGCTCGCTGGTCTACCACTTCGCCCCGCCGCGTTTCGCCTTCGCCACCCTACCGCGCGGACTCACCTGCCTGCCGTGGGTCCCCCGGAGGCTGAACCAGGAGCGGATGGTGGACATGCTGGTCATGGCCGGCCTGGATCGAGCCGCCACGCCCTTCGAGGGAATCCGCCGCCTGCTGGGCGGCACCTGCCTGACGCTGGACGAGCGAGGGCTTCGGCTCCGCCGTTGGTGGTCGCCAAGCCAGGTGCCCCGGGTCAGGCTGAGCAGCGACCAGGAGGCCGTCGAGGCGCTGCGAGGCCTGCTGGACCGGGCCGTGGCCGACCGCCTGCGCGCGAGCTCCCCCGTCGCGGTGATGATGAGCGGCGGTTGGGACTCCTCCGCAGTCGCGAGCACGGCCGCGCGCATACTGGCGCCCCGGGGGGAGCGCCTCGCCACCTTCACGGAGGTGCCCCGACCTGGGCTCGCCGGCCCGCTGATGCCGGGGCGCTACGCGGACGAGACCCCCTTCGTGCGGGCCGTTGCCCGCCATCATCCGAACCTCGACCTCAACCTCATCAGAACCGGTGGGGCGAGCATCCTGGAGGACCTGGGCCAGGTGATCGCCTGGCTTGAGAGACCCCCACGCAACCCCCTGAATCAGGTCTGGATGGACGCGATCCTCAGGGAGGCAGCTCACCGGGGTCACGGCGTTATGCTCACCGGGCAGATGGGCAACATGACGATCAGCTTCTCCGGCCAGGGGATGATCCGCCACTGGCTGCTCACGGGTCGATGGCGCCTGGCCTGGAGGGAGGCAGCCTGCCTCAAGCGGCGCGGCACCAGCAAAGGCATCCTCAGGACCCTTCTCTGGCACCTGCTGAGCCCCTACCTTCTCTCTCGCAGGCAGGCGCGCGGCGCGGCGGCTGTGCTCGGCCCGCCGGAGCTGCTCGGCAGCCCCGTGAACCGCGCAACCTATGATGACGTCCGGCTCCGCCGCCGGGCGCGGGCTGCCGGCCGCCCTCTGGGGTCGGCGGGCTCTGCGTCGTTGCTGTCAGTGCGGGAGAGCTCTCTGAGCTCGGTGACGGGCGATGCGTCGGCTTACAGCCGCCTACGCTTCGGCATCGATCTTGCGGACCCAACTGCCGACCAGAGGGTCGTGGAGTTCTGCCTTGGGCTTCCCGAGGATCTCTTCCTGCGCCAGGGTGAGACCCGATGGCTGGGACGCCGCGCCCTTCAGGACCGCCTGCCCATCGAGGTCCTGGACAACCCCCTGCGCGGCCTGCAGGCCGCCGACTGGTTTGAGCGGCTCACGCCACTGAGGGAGGAGCTTCGACAGGAGCTAGACACACTCGATAGGCTTCCCGAGGCTCAGAGGCTGCTGGACCTGCCCAGCCTCTGCCGCATCCTCGATGGTTGGCCCGGGGAGGCCCAGCCGACGGCAGCCTGCCGTGGGGCGCTCGGAGGAGCCCTACCCTACGCCATCGCCGTGGGTCGGTTCCTGCAGACCTTTGAGCGAGGTGCCGAGGAGGCGCCTTCCTCGCCGAGGACCCCCGCGCGATGACGCGCCATTTCTGTTTTTGGGGCCTGCGGATCGACTCGGACCTGGAGCTTCCGGAGCTGCCCACCGCTTGCGGCAATCCCCCCGGTCCGCCGGAGGTGCGCATCGAGAGGGTCGGTCCAGCTCGGCTGCGAGAGCCGCGCCCCCCCGCCACGCTGGGTTACCTCGGCTTCCGCGTTCCGGGCGTGGCCACCTATGAGGTGATCGAGGGCCGCGAGATCCGCGTTGGGCCCCTAGCGGGGGCGAGCCCTGGGACCGTCCGCCTGTTCCTGCTCGGTTCGGCGTGGGCCGGGCTCTGCTACCAGCGGGGGCTCTATCCCCTTCACGCCGGTGTCTCCCGCTTCGGCGCCGGAGCGGTGGCGTTCTGCGGGCCACCCGGCACCGGCAAGTCCACCCTGGCAGCCGCTCTCGCCGCCAATGGTTGCCAGCCCGTCTCCGATGACCTCTGCCGGCTTGACTTCGACCAAGAGGGCTGCCCCCAGGTGTGGCCCGGGGCGGCACGGCACAAGCTGCATCCAGAGTCAGTGGAGCTTGCCCTGCCCTTCACGGAGGCCACCGAGGACGAGGCTGGCTCCGGCAAGCTGCTGCTCCCGTGGTCCCAGGCGCCGCCCACGAAGCCGGTTCCGCTGGCGGCACTGGTGCTGCTTGACTGGCATGAGGCCTTCCCGGAGCTTCAGCGGGCCACCGGCGCTGAAGGCCTACGCGAGCTGGTGGCCGGCGCGACCTATCGGGGCGGCTTCGTAGACGAGATGGGACTGGTCGCGGAGCACTGGAAGGCGCTGGCCCAGGCCGCCCGCCGCGCCCCGATCTATCGACTGCTGCGCCCCAGGGGCGCCTTCTACCTAGACTGGACGCGATCGCTGCTTCTCCGAACCTTCGGCGGCGTCAGAGCAGGCGCCACCACTCCCCGCTGAGAAGGAGGTCCCATGCACCAGGCACCCGCATCCGAGCTCGTCACCATCTATGGGCGCGCGGCCGGCGTCGTCTTCGACCGCCTCGACGACGAGCTTCTGGCCATCGACCGTGAGGGCGGGTGGTGCTACAGCCTCAACGAGACTGCCGGCCGAGTCTGGGAGCTACTAGAGAGACCCGCCCGGGCCGCCGACCTCTGCGCGGCCCTGGCCGAGGAGTACGAGGTAGCCGGAGACGAGTGCCGGGAGGAGGTGCTCAGTCTGTTGGAGGAGCTTCGGGAGTACGGCATCGTCGAGAGACATGGCACGTCAGTCGGCTAACTCGCCCATCCAGGCGCTCCTGGACCGGGGGCGGCTTCTGGAGGCGCTGGCCGGGCTTCTTCTGGCTCGGACCGCCCTCCGGTACCTGAGCTTCGCCCGGATTGAGCGCCATCTGCTTCAGCCGCTCCGCCGCACCCCCTGCCCCGAGCCCCAACGTTCCCAGAGGCTTCAGGAGGTTCGTCACGCCGTCGCGAGGACCTCTCGTGGGCTGCCGGGCGGAGTGACCTGCTTTGAGCGCGCGCTCGCGGGCTGGCTCCTGCTGCGACGCCGAGGAATCGCGGTCCAGCTCTACTACGGCGCGACAGCGCGCGACGGCGACCTGAAGGGCCACGTGTGGCTTCAGGATGGCGAGCGTGGCGTGCTCGGCCTGCGCGCCGCCGAGGGCTTCCAGGCCGTGACGTGCTACGACGGCACGAGTGGTTCGGAGGCCGAGGAGTGAGTCGCCAGGAGCCGCGATGCGGACCGCCCTGCCGAGCGATCCTGGTCCTGGGGATGCACCGCAGCGGCACCAGCGCGGTGGCTCGAGGCGTGGAACTGCTGGGCGTCCGCCTGGGGGACCGGCTCCTGCCCGGCGACGCGCACAATCCCAAGGGCTACTTCGAGGATGAGGAGGTCGTGGAGCTGAACACCGCCCTGCTGCACGCGGGCGGCACGAGCACCTTCAGCCTTCGGCGGCCCCAACACGAGGCATGGCGTGGTACGGCCGCCGAGGGCATGGCCCGCGTCGCACGGGCTCTGGTAGCGCGCCGAGAGGCGACCGGAGGCCCCTGGGGCTTCAAGGACCCCCGGACGTGCCTCACACTGCCCTTCTGGCAGGGACTGCTGCGCCAGGCGGGCATCCTCACCGGATACGTCCTCGTGATCCGGCACCCCCTCAGTGTTGTCGCCTCCTTGGAGCGTAGGAACGGCCTGGGCCTCCGGCGGTCGCTCCTGCTGTGGCTGCTCCACACCAGCTCCAGCGTCCGCTACACGCGGGGGTTGCCCAGGGTGCTGGTGGACTACGACCGCCTGTTGGGGGACCCGGCGGCTCAAGTGCGACGCATCGCTGACGCCCTGGAGATCGAGGTGGACGAGAGGGTCGAAGCCGCGCTGAAGGAGTACTCCACGACCTTCATCGATCCCGGGCTGAGACACCACGCGACGCGACGCGGGCCCTGGCCCAGATCCTTGGCCTCGGCCGCGGCGCGGACCCTGTATGGAGCACTCGAGAAACGGCAGTCCGGCCTTCCGGGGCCCGCCGCTGACCTCGCCGCGGCGATGATCGACCACCTCTGGGCCGCCACATCGGAGGCCGTAAGGCGCTAACGATTGTGGGTCTTGACGTTCTATTCGGCGAGCCCAAGAGCGTTGTCACCAAGCACCGAAGTCTGGTACCATCGGTCTGAGGGACCTCAAGAGGTCTCTCGCGGTGCTCACCCGGAGTGCCCACGGGAAGGAACTCGTCCATGGCGACCAACAGAGAGCAGGATCAGCAATCCGATATTACCAGCAGGCCGCGCCGGGCCTGGACCAGCCCCAAGGTACAGCGAACCTCCATGAAGGACGCTCTCCACGGGCCCCGCTCAGTTCCCATTGATGGGTTCCTCTGCTCCTCCTGAATGCCCCAGCAGCGGACCTGCGACATTCAGAAGCTTAACGCAGCGCCCAGAGCGCCGCACCTAACGCAAGAGCGCCGTGGAAGCATCTAGCCCACCCGCGTTCTGTGCCACGGTGAACGCCATGGGAGTGAGGATGGGTCAGAGCGCCCTCGGTCGCGTCGCCATCCATCCGGCGACCCCCAAGCAGGAGCTACGCTGATCGCCCCACTTGTGGTCTCGGTTGTGCTGCCCGTCTACAACGGGGCCACCCACCTGGCGGAGGCGATGGACTCCATCCTCTGCCAGACCTACCCCAACCTGGAGGTGGTTGCCGTCGATGACGGCTCCACCGACTCCTCGCTGTCCCTCCTTCAGGAGTACGCCCGAGTGGATTCGCGGGTACGCGTGCTCAGCCGGCCCCATCAGGGCCTCCCCGCGGTGATGAAGCACGGAGCGGGGGCCTCGCGCGGCAACCTGATCGCCCATCAGCACCAGGACGACGTGGCACTGCCCCAAAGGCTTGAGGCCCAGGTTGACCATCTTCAGTCCGAGCGACTCGATGTCAGCTCCACCTGGATCGAGCGCTTCGGGGCTTCACAAGGCCTCGGGCTCTACCCCACGGACCATGAGGCGATCCGCCGGGAGTTGGTGTTCAGCCGGGGGATGCTCTCGCCGACCCTACTCATGCGTCGAGAGGTCGCCCTGGACGACTGGTCAGCCGATCGGGCCTGCTGCGGCGCCTGTGAACCCTGGGTCCACCTGGCATCTCGCTACCGCCTCGGAGTGGTCCCCAGGGTGCTGCTGCGCTATCGGATCCATCCTGGGCAGACCAGCGCCGGCCTAGCCCACTGCCGAACCGAGGCGAAGAGGGAGCTGGGGCTGAGACACCTGCGCTCGCTGTACCCCGAGCTGACCTCGGAAGACGAGGAGGCGATGGGCCGCGTCCTGGCCAGCAACTGCCAACAGGACCGGCGCGCACTGGCGCTGGCCGCACGGTGGCTCGCGCGCCTCATCGAACCGACCGACGAGGTCCTCCGACTCCGGATGGCGCGGCGATGGCTGGCGGCGTGCCTGGCAAGCGCCCCGCTGGGACCGTGCTCGTGGCGCGAGTACCACCAGGCCCCGCCGCGTGTTCGGGACGCTCAGCCCCGGGAGCGAGCATCGCTGCTGCTTCGGTCGCTCCTGCGGCGCCCAATGGGCAGCCGCGCCGTCCCCTGGTTGAGTAAGGCTGGACCACCAATGCAGCGTGCCAAGGGCCCTTCGGCCACAGGCGACAGCCCATGACCACGGCGCCCAGGCTCCCCAACTTCATCGTCATCGGAACCGCCAGGGCTGGGACCACCGCCCTCTACCACGCGCTCCGGCAGCACCCCCAGGTCTACATGAGCCCCGTGAAGGAGCCACGCTTCTTCGCCTACGACCGCCCCACCCCCAACTACGCCGGCCCCCTTGACCACGAGGTTGTGGCCCACTCGATCCTGGAGCCAGGAGCTTACGCCCTGCTGTTCGAGGGCGCGGGGGGCGCCCGCGCGGTCGGTGAGGCGACACCTCTGTACCTGACGATGACCGGCGCCGCCAAGCGCATCGCTACAGCCCTACCGGGTGTTCGGCTGATCGCGCTGCTCCGCCAGCCGGCGGATCGGGCCTGGTCGCACTACCTGCTGAACGTCCGCCAGGGGATAGAGCCGCTGCGGTCCTTTCGCCAAGCACTGTCACAGGAGGAGTCGCGGGTGCGGGCGCTGTGGTCGCCCCGCTGGTGGTACCAGCGCAGGGGGCACTACGACGGGCAGGTGAGGGCGTACCTGAACCACTTCGGCCCGGACCGGATCCGCTTCTACCGCTACGAGGACTGGCGCCATTACCCGCTGGAGGTGTGGAGGGACCTGTGCGCCTTCCTGGAGGTGGACAAGGCCTTCGTGCCGACCTTCGAGACGGTGAACGCCTCCGCCTACCCCCGGCTGTGGGGCCTCCACCGCGCCGCCTGCCGCCTCCGCTCCAGCCAGTTGGCCCAGCGATCCCGCCCAGCTCGCGCGGCCTCCTCGGTCTTCTGGCGCGCCTACCGGAAGTGCAACCTGGTGAGGCCACCCAGACTGGATCCGGAGATCCGCGATGAGCTTACCCAAGGCTACAGCGACAGCATCCTGCGTACCCAAGACCTGATCGGCCTGGATCTATCTGGATGGCTGGTTGGCTAACTGCCTTACCACAGAGACACAGAGGGCACAGAGAAGGGCAGGCGCTGCCACGAAAGCCACCACCAAGTCACCAAGAAGGCCTCACCACAAGTATACGGAGGGCGCGAAGTGATCCAGGCCCTGCCCCCTTTGGTGTCTTGGTGACTTGGTGGTGGCTTTGCCGGTAGCGCCTGCCCTTCTCTGTGCCCCTCTGTGTCTCTGTGTCTCTGTGGTGAGGCTGTTATCCTGCCTACGCCTTGCTGCCCCGGAGCAGGGCGCGTTCGTACTCGCGGGTCATGCGAGCGATGTTGGAGATGGGGATCTCCTTGGGGCACACCGCTTCGCACTCGCCCTCGTTGGAGCAGCTTCCGAAGCCTTCCGCGTCCATCTGCTGGACCATCGCGGCGACGCGCCGCTCACGCTCCACCTGGCCCTGTGGAAGCAGCGCCAGCTTGGAGACGAAGGCACCGACGAAGAGCGCTGCGGAGGCGTTTTTGCAGGCCGCCACGCAGGCCCCGCAGCCGATGCAGGCCGCGGCGTCCATGGAGAGCTCCGCCGCGTCTCGGGGGATTGGGAGCGCGTTGGCGTCCTGAGCCCCTCCGGCATTCACGGAGACGAAGCCGCCTGCCGCCACGATGCGGTCGAAGGCGGTGCGGTCCACCACCAGGTCCTTGATGGGCGGGAAGGCGCGGGCGCGCCACGGCTCTACCGTGATGGTCTCGCCGTCCCTGAACTCCCGCATATAGACCTGACAGGTGGTGGCGCCCCTGCCGTGCCCGTGGGGTATCCCGTTGATGACCAGGCTGCACATGCCGCAGATGCCCTCGCGGCAGTCCGAATCGAAGGCGATGGGGTCCTCCCCGCGCTTGATGAGGCCTTCGTTCACCACATCCAGCATTTCGAGGAAGGACATATCCGGCAGGACACCCTCGGCGGCATAGGGGCTCATCTTCCCCCGGTCCTTGGGTCCGGCCTGTCGCCAAACAAGCAGGTTAACTCTCATTGTCTCTATCCATACCCTATGGCCTGCGCCCTGCGCCAGGAACTCAGAGTGACCCGCGCCGTTCACGAGCCCAGAGAGCCTTGCGCGCGGCGCGATCTAGCCCGCAGTGAGTAAGGCTACCCGACATGTGGGCGTCGGACCCGCCCCCCAGAGCCTCCGATCGAGGCTCCAGGGAAGCGGCGCCCGCACGCCAAGCGCTACTTGTAGCTCCGCTGCTGAAGGTGAACGTTCTCGAAGGTCAGGGGCTCCTTGTGCAGGCTGGGTGCCTGGCCGACCCCCTGGAACTCCCAGGCGGAAACGTGGCTGAAGTGCTCATCGTCCCGCAGCGCCTCGCCCTCCGGCGTCTGGCTCTCCTCGCGGAAGTGGCCTCCGCAGGACTCGGTGCGGGTCAGGGCGTCCAGGGCCAGCAGCTCCGCGAACTCCAAGTAGTCGGCCACGCGGCCCGCGTGCTCCAGGTTCTGGTTCAGGTTGTCCGGCGAGCCAGGGATGGAGACGTCCTGCCAGAACTCGTCGCGCAGCTTGGGGATCTCCGCCAGTGCCTTCTTGAGCCCGGCGTCGTTCCGAGCCATGCCCACGTACTCCCAGAGGATGTGACCCAGGGATCGATGGAATTCGCGAGGGGTCCGCTTGCCCTTCACCGACAGCAGCCTGTTGATGCGGGTCTGGACGGCGCTCTCCGCCTCCTTGAAGGCGTCGTGGTCCGTCGACACCTGCGCGAGGGAGCTGCTGCCCAGATAGTGGCCCAGCGTGTAGGGGATAACGAAGTAGCCGTCCGCCAGGCCCTGCATGAGGGCGCTGGCGCCTAGCCGGTTGGCCCCGTGGTCGCTGAAGTTGGCCTCGCCCAGCACGTGGAGCCCAGGGACGTTGCTCATGAGGTTGTAGTCCACCCACAGGCCGCCCATGGTGTAGTGGATGGCCGGATAGATGCGCATGGGCGACCGCAGCGGGTCCTGGTCCATGATCTTCTGGTAAATGGGGAACAGCTCGCCGTAGCGCTCCCGGATCACCTGCTCGCCCAGCCGGCCGATGGCGTCCGAGAAGTCCAGGTACACGGCCCGGCCGCTGGCCCCAACCCCACGCCCGTCGTCGCAGACCTGCTTCGCGTTGCGGGACGCCACGTCTCGGGGCACCAGGTTACCAAAGCTCGGGTACTTCCGCTCCAGGTAGTAGTCGCGCTCCCCCTCGGGGATGTCGTTGGGGCTGCGGGTGTCACCCTTCTTCGCGGGCACCCACACGCGGCCGTCGTTCCGGAGGCTCTCGCTCATCAGCGTCAGCTTGGACTGATGCTCGCCGGAGACGGGGATGCAGGTGGGGTGGATCTGCGTGAAGCAGGGGTTGGCGAAGAAGGCGCCGCGCTTGTGGGCCCGCCAGGCCGCCGTAACGTTGGAGTTCACGGCGTTGGTGGAGAGGTAGTAGGCCGTACCGTAGCCGCCGGTCGCCAGGCATACGGCGTCGGCCGCATAGCGCTCTAGCTGCCCGGTCAGCAGGTTGCGGGTGACGATGCCCCGAGCCTGCCCGTCCACGATCACCAGGTCCAACATCTCGCGCCGGGGGAAGATGCGCACGGTGCCCTTGCTCACCTGCCGCATCAGCGACTGGTAGGCGCCCAACAGAAGCTGCTGCCCCGTCTGACCCCGCGCGTAGAAGGTGCGGGAGACCTGGGCGCCGCCGAAGGAGCGGTTGGCCAGCAAGCCGCCGTACTCACGCGCGAAGGGCACGCCCTGAGCCACGCACTGGTCGATGATGTTGACGCTGAGCTGGGCCAGGCGGTAGACGTTGGCCTCACGGGCGCGGTAGTCGCCGCCCTTGATGGTGTCGTAGAAGAGGCGCTGGATGCTGTCGCCGTCGTTCTGGTAGTTCTTGGCGGCGTTGATGCCGCCCTGAGCGGCGATGGAGTGCGCGCGCCGGGGGCTGTCCTGAATGCAGAAGTTGAGGACGTTGTAGCCCAGCTCCCCCAGTGAGGCCGCGGCTGACGCGCCGGCCAGGCCGGTGCCCACCACGATGATGGTGAACTTCCGCTTGTTGGCGGGGTTCACCAGCTTACTCTCGAAGCGGTGGTTGTCCCACTTGTCGGCCAGCGGCCCGGAGGGGATCTTTGAATCTAGCGTCATGTTAGGCCCCCCTGAAGTGGACGAGAAGCGGGATGGCGAGGAAGCCGCCCGCGATGACCACGGCCAGCACGCGCCCCAGCACTACCAGGGCCGGCGTGTACTTGGTGTGGTCCGCCCCAAGGGACTGGAAGGCGCTGGAGAAGGCATGCCACAGGTGGAAGCCCAGGATGACCATACTGACCGTGTAGAACGCCACGATAGTGGGGTCGGCAAACACCTTCATCTCCAGGGCATACAGGTCACGCACCTGAGTGCCGGGAATCAGTGTCTCGGGCCCGAACCGGAACGCTTTGAGGTGAAGGACAACGAAGAAGAGGGTGAAGAAGCCGGTGTAGATCATGGTCGAGGAGGCCACGCTCTTGCGGCTGGGCTTGCCGGCCCACTTCTTCTGGTAGTAGCCGACGGGCCTCGCCTGCCGGTTGGCGAACCAGTTCACCACGGCCTTGTAGACGTGGATGAGGAAGATCGCCGCCAGGCCCAGCTCCATCAGTAAGGTAAGGGGAATCGCCGCGAGGGTGTGCGCGTAACCGTTGAAGGCTCCTGGGCCCATGAAGACGATGAGGTTGCCCAGAAGGTGAACCACCAGGAAGGCGAAGACCAGTAGCCCGGTGATTCCGATGACGATCTTGGTACCGGTGGTTGTGGAGAAGGCGCTTCTACGCCCCGTCATAGGTCACTCCAGACAGTGAATGTAGGTCAGTAAGGGGGCCCGGAGGGGAGCGGCCCGGAGACACTTGGGGGCCTGTGGGTTGGAGCGGGGAGGCGCGGGCGAGGGAGGCAAACAAGCGCGGCCTCGCTGGCGGTCGCGCGAACCCAGACCGCACCGGAGCATCCGCACCCCAGACCTGTCCCGACCTGCCCGCGAACCCGTCGAACTTACAGGTCCAACGCCCGTCCATGGTCCGATCCGCGCCGCTGTCGCGGGCCATGGAGGCAGCTCAGGAAGGCTGAATCGAGCGTCCATGACGCGTGCTGGTAGGGAGCCAGGTGTGGCTTACCTGCGCGAACAGAGGGGATCCGGACGGGCGTACCGCAGCTTGCTAGCGAGGGATCCCCGCCATGTCGAGTATAGCATGGGCTCTTTCGTGGCGGCAATTCAGCTGGCATTGGCTTTCATACTTATACCTAGCGTTGTCCGTGCCCCCGCTCGCGGCGCGAACCCCGGCCGCGCGGCCCACTGGTCCCGTATGTCGGCGGGCGGACGCAAGAACCCGGCTCGCCCATTGGCCGAGTTGCAAGCGCGACGCCCGCGCCACGGAGCAGGAGGCGCGTGCTTGCTATGCTGCCAGGCGGCGCCGCGCAGACGGGAGGTCTGCGCCCCAACCGCAACGCCGTGACTTGAAGCCCGGATGAGTGACGCGTGGCAGAGGGCCCACAGCCCTTCCCACGCTCCCTTGGTGTCTTGGTGGCTTCTGGTGGCACAGGCCAGTGGTGCATTCCGATAGCGCAGTCCAAAGGAGGGTCGGTGTCAAAGGGGGAGAGGCGGTGGGTGTGGGGATGGATAGCGGCCTGTCTGGCCCTGTCCACCCTCCCTTATCTGTATGCCTGGTCATTGGTGGCGGGCACGCCACGGTGGTTTGTTGGGGTGATTCACTACCCTGATGACGTGTACGTGTACCTGGCCTGGATGCGGCAGGCCGCCGAGGGCCACTTCCTCTTCGTCAACCGCTTCGATCTGGAGCCCCAGCGCGGCCTGTTCGTGAACCTGCTCTTCTGGGTTCTGGGAGCCTTCGCCGGCGTCACCCACGTTCCGCTCATCGCGGTCTTCCACCTGTCTCGGCTTGTGCTGGGGGCTGTCTTCCTGAGGGTCACCTACAGCCTCATCCGGGAGCTGCTGATCTCGCCCGGTCCGGAGACCCCCGAAGACGAGAGCCCTCCGCTGCTGCGAGCCCAGCGCCGCGCCGCCTTCCTGCTGGTGTGCTTCTCCGCCGGCCTGGGGTTTCTTTTCGAGCGGAAGGTCCGGGCCTCGCCGGTGGACGCCTGGCAGACCGAGGCCAACAGCTTCCTGAGCCTCTACCAGAACCCCCTGTTCCTGGCCGGCCTGAGCCTGATGGTGGGCATCCTGCTGCTCATGCTTCGGGCGGAGCGGCAGGACCGAGGGCGGCCGGCGGCTGGAGCGGGACTGCTGGGCCTGCTGCTGGCGAACGTCCACTCCTACGACATCCTGACCATCTGGGCCGTGTGGACGGGCGTCGCGGTGCTCTCGCTGCTGCCGGCCTGGCGAGCCCGGGGCGCCAAGGCTTCCCGCGCGGGGCGGACGCTGGGCCGGCTGGGGCTGCTGTACGCGATCGCGGCCCCGGCGGTGATCTACCAGGCCTGGCTGCTGAGCATCGAGCGCTCCTTCCGGCTGCGGGCGCTGGTGCCCACGCAGCCCGCCGCGGTATGGTGGTACCTACTGGGGCTCGGCCTGCTGGTGCCCCTGGCCTGTGTCGGCCTGTGGCGCCTGACGGCAGCGCGAAGCGTACCACGGGATCCGGCGAGAGAGCAGGATGCCACGCCCCCACCGCCGGAGTGCCCCGCCGCCACCCTCTTGCTTCCGGTCTGGGCGCTGGTCCAGCTCGGGCTCCCCTACGTTCCCGTGAGCTTCAGCCGGAAGCTGGTCATGGGAGTACACCCCCCCTTCGCTATCCTGGCGGGCGTGGGCCTCACCTACCTGGCGGCTCGGGCTCTGAGGATTCCCTGGAGCGCCGGCGGCCTTGACAGGGGCAGGCAGCGGAGCCTCAGTCTCGTGCTGGCGCTGGGGGTCCTGGCAACCACACCGACGCTGGCCACCTGGTTCCGGCGGGCTTTAGCCGACATCGAGACCAACACCTGCGAGGGGATGAGCCGGCTGTTCTTCGAAGGTGCCGAGGGCGACGCGCTCAACTGGCTGAGCCAGCAGCCGGCGG
>DASXUI010000210.1:0-4853 GCA_036504955.1 Armatimonadota bacterium | reverse complement strand
GACGCCCTGTGCGCCGCGGGCTACGACGTGCTCGAAGCCGGCAACGGCAAGGAGGCGATAGGCCTGCTGGAGCGCGAGTCCGTGGACCTGGCCCTGGTAGATATCCGCATGCCCCAAATGAGCGGCATAGACCTTCTTCAGACTCTGCGGGAGGCGCGACGGCGACTGCCGGTGATCATGATGACGGGAGAGCCGACGCTGGATACCAGCGTGGGAGCCCTCCGTGAAGGCGCGCTTGACTATCTTAGCAAGCCCTTTACCGTAACTAGTCTCATGCAGGCGATCACTCAGGGCCTCACCCGCACCCGCGTCTCGGAGGCCGAGGATGGCTGGCTGGAAGTGGCTCAGTCAGCCCTTGCCTCGCATGAGAAGAGGGTGGGGGAGCTAACAGTCCAGCTTCAGCGCCTCAGGCGGAAGCTGATGGCGGAGCAGTGGGGCACGCAGGCTGTCCGGCGAGCCCTGCAGTGGGATGGGCAGCGGGGGGGCCCGCGCGAGACGGCCGACTTTCTGGTGGCGGAGCTGGCGGACATGATGGGCGCCAGGTCCTGCGCGCTCTATCAGTGCGATGGCGATGGCTTGGCTCGCCTGGCCGCCCACCCCGCCGCTCGATCCGGCGACCTGCTGGACCAGGTGCCAGAGGCCGAGGTCCAGGGGTGCCTGGCCTCCGCTGAGCCCCGACGAGTGGCGGCGCACCGCGCCTTCTCTCCCCGCAGCCAGATATGGGCACTTCCGCTGGTCCTTGGGCGCACTCGGGTGGGAGTGGTGCTGCTGGTCCTCGAGGACGAGCCCGCCTGGCTGGAGGACCACCAGATCGTCACACGTAAGGCGGCCTCGATTCTGGCGCGCTCCACTCTGGCAACCCTCTCATAGTGTACCGATACCCAAGGCCCCCTTGCCTCGTCTATAGCAGTGGGCACCGCGAGCCCACCGGATGTAACTCGTGCTCAGCCCCTCGCGCCCCTGCCTGCGGGAATCGGCGGCTTCCTTGACCGTCGAATCGGCACAGCCCTATATTGGATTAGGGTTGAGGGACGCACACCGATCGATCCGCCGCTTGTTCTTGGTCGTGCCTTGCCCTCGGGGACCCACGTATCTCATTCGGGCGCTCGTCAATCGCAGGGATCACACCCCCTGCTCGGCCGAACGGGCCAGGAGGATAGCATGAGTAACGCCGCAGAGGTAACCGACCAGAACTTCGAGGAGCAGGTCCTGAAGTCAGATCTGCCGGTGCTGGTGGACTTCTGGGCCACGTGGTGCGGACCGTGCCGTGCCCTGGCTCCCACCATCGATCAGCTTGCGGAGGAGTTCGCCGGCAAGCTCAAGGTTGTGAAGCTTGATACAGACCAGAACATCGAGACGGCCACCAAGTTCCAGATCATGAGCATCCCCACGCTGCTTCTGTTCAAGGGAGGCAAGACCGTTGAGCAGATGGTGGGCGCTCAGCCCAAGGCCGCCTTGGTAGGCAAGATCACCCCTCACCTAGGCTAGGCAGTCCCGTTCGGCCTCTCTCGCGGCGCGCTGGCGCGGCGGGGGAGTGCCCCTTGCGGGCCTGCCCTTCGTTAGCGACAATCGGGAGGTTCTTTTGGCTCGCCTTGCGCGACAGGTTGCCATGCTGGTCCTGTCGCTTGTTACCACCAGTTCTTTCGCTGCTACTCCCTCTCTCAGCGACTACCTCAGCAACGTGCGCGACCTTCAGGCCTCGGTGTCGGTTGTCTCTTCCAACCAGGACGTGCTGAACTCGGTCAACAAGGATTTCGCCCAGTCCTACAAGCTGAAGAACGCCCAGTTGATGTACAAGGAGCCGGGCATGCTCCGAGTACAGGGCAAACGAGGCTTCGTCAGCTTCGTCAACATCTGCAACGGCGACACCAAGTACTGGGGCGTTGGGCCGTTGCACGGAAGCCGCAACGTCAAGGACAGTCCCTCACAGAAGCAGACGCTCCAGGACTTCGGCCTGTTGACGGCGGCCCAGCTTGCAGACCACAACTGGCGCTTCGTGCGTGAAGAGAAAACGTCTGGCGGCACGCTGCTGGTTTTCGAGCTCCACTACAAGAACCCCAACGACAAGACGCGCAAGCTGATCTGGGTCGACCCAGCGAAGAAGGTGATGGTTAAGCGGCAGCTCTTCGCGCAGTGGGACGGGTCCCTGAAGCTTCAGTACACCTACGAGGATCCGCAGAACGTGGGCGGCGTCTGGGTACCTCAGCGCATCAGGGTCTTCAACAAGAAGCTGGTCCTGGGAGCCGTCAGCCGGGTCTCCGGCGTCAAGGTGAACACCGGACTCAGCGCCGAGCCCTTCCGGGTATAGTCCATCACCGCGGAGGGTGGCCGCACGCTTCGAGCGGACAGCCTTTGGGATTGGGGCAGGGGGCAGCCGCCTCCTGCCTCCTCAGCGTCTGACGTCCGTTCCCGCCCTGCGCCCCGGACCTCGCCCAAGGAACTGCAGGCGGTGTTCCGCCCCCCCTTGGCGCGGCATCACAGGCAGGACCCCGAGCCCCTGCCGCCCAAAACGGTAACTGGGGACGCCCAGAGACTCCCCCTTGCCTCGCTGTTGTGACGTGATGCCATAGGAGCCCCATGAAGAAGAGCGTTAAGGACGTAGACGTTCGCGGAAAGCGCGTGCTGGTCCGTGAGGACCTGAACGTTCCGCTGGACAAGGCGACGAACGAGATCACCGATGACCGCCGGATCCAGGCGGCGGTGCCGACCGTGAAGTACCTCGCGGAGCAGGGCGCGAGGGTCATCATCGTCTCCCACCTAGGACGCCCCAAGGACGGCCCCACCGACAAGCTGCGCCTGGCGCCGGTCGGTAAGCGCCTCTCCGAGCTCCTTGGGCTCCCGGTCAAGTGCGTCAGCGACAGCATCGGCCCCGAGGTTGAGGCGGCGGCCCTGGCCCTGAAGGACGGGGAGATACTCCTCCTGGAGAACGTCCGGTTCTACAAGGAGGAGGAGAAGAACGACCCCGAGTTCGCCAAGAAGCTCGCTAGACTGGCCGAGATCTTCGTGAATGATGCCTTCGGCACCGCGCACCGCGCGCACGCCTCCACCGAGGGGGTGGCCCACACGCTTCCGGCTGTCTCCGGCTTCCTGCTGCAGAAGGAGCTGGACGTACTGGGCGGCGCGCTCAGCGACCCCAAGCGGCCCTTCGTGGCGATTCTGGGTGGCGCCAAGGTCGCGGACAAGATCGGCGTCATCAAGAACCTGCTGACCAAGGTCGACAGCCTGGTGATCGGCGGCGGCATGGCCTTCACCTTCCTGAAGGCGCAGGGCAAGGAGATCGGCAAGTCGCTCCTGGATGCCGAGGGCCTCGACCTGGCGAAGCAGATGCTGGCCGACGCCCAGTCTCGCGGCGTGGCGTTGGAGCTGCCGGTGGACGTGGTGGTTGCCGACGCCTTCTCCAACGACGCCAACCGCAAGGTCGTCAGCGCGGATGACATCCCCGCCGACTGGCAGGGCCTGGACATTGGGCCCAAGACCATCGAGCGCTTCTCGGAGGTCATCAAGGCCGGCAAAACCATCATCTGGAACGGCCCGATGGGCGTGTTCGAGTTCGCCAACTTCGCTGAGGGGACCCGCGCCGTGGCCCGCGCGATGGCGGAGGTCCATGGGACCACCATCGTGGGCGGCGGCGACTCCGCCGCGGCCGTGGAGCAGCTCGGTTTCGCGGGCAAGATGACCCACATCTCCACCGGCGGCGGCGCCTCCCTGGAGTTCATTGAAGGCAAAGCCCTCCCCGGCGTAGTGGCCCTGCAGGACAAATAGGCGGCAAACTGCTTCACCACAGAGACACAGAGACATAGAGGGGCACAGAGAGGACCTGACGTGCCTGCCTCGGCGTCCTGAAGGGGCTCCTTTCCGTGTCCGTCTGCGCCCTCTGTGCCTCTGTGGTGGGGCTGTTCGCAGGCACTACTTCACTGTTGATCGGATAGGGCTTCGCTGCCTGTTGGCGGCGGCGGAGCCCTGTCGCTTGTGTATGGAAAGGTACTTCTCTTGAGACGACCTATCATTGCCGGCAACTGGAAGATGAACAAGACCGTGCCCGAGGCGCTGGAGCTGGTTGAGGCGCTGAAGCCGCTGGTGGCGAATGCCAAGGCCGAGGTGGTGGTCTGCCCGCCCTTCACCGCGCTGTGGTCCGTGGGCCAGGCGCTGCAGGGCACGGACATCGCCATGGGTGCCCAGAACCTGTTCTGGGAGGCCAAGGGCGCGTACACCAGCCAGATCGCGCCCGGCATGCTGCTGGACGTGAACTGCAAGTACGTCATCATTGGCCACTCCGAGACGCGCGGCCGCTTTGGCACCGCCGACGCGAACCTTCCCGCCGACGAGATCTGTGTCTTCGGTGACACGGACGCGACGGTCAACCGGAAGGCGAAGGTCGCCATCAACAGCGGCCTGATCCCCATCATCTGCTGCGGCGAGATGCTGGCCGAGCGGCAGGCCGGCAAGACCGACGAAGTGATCGCCTCCCAGATTCGGAAGGCCCTGGACGGGATCCCCACGGAGGCCGTCCGCTCCATCGTCATCGCCTACGAGCCCGTGTGGGCCATCGGCACCGGTGAGGTCTGCGACTCCGATGAGGCCAACCGCGTGTGCGGCGTGGTACGCTCAACCGTGGCGGAGGTCTGTGGCCAGGCAGTGGCCCAGGCGGTCCGCATCCAGTACGGCGGAAGCATGAAGCCCGACAACGCCGTAGAGCTGCTCTCCAAGCCGGAGATCGACGGCGGACTCATCGGCGGCGCCGCCCTGAAGGCCGCCGACTTCCAGGCCATCATCGCCGCCGCCGAGTAGCGTACGGCCCCACCACAGAGACACAGAGGCACAGAGGAGACTGAGGGGGTGGAGGGGTGGGAGGG
>DASXUI010000209.1:0-8465 GCA_036504955.1 Armatimonadota bacterium | reverse complement strand
ATCCGATCCGCTGAGGCCTTTCCCCAGGTCCCCTCAGTCCCCTAAGCCCCTGCCCCTCTTGGTATCTTGGTGTCTTGGTAGTGACGTTCCCTTGCCTCCGATCCCCTGGTCTACCGGCTCTCCGGGAAGGCGTTGAGGTCTGCCACGTACGCCCACCAGTTGTTGAGCTTGCCGTCAGTGCGGCCGGCGGCTTTGGGCAGGTGCGAGAGCCACCAGACGTGGTGCTTGCGAATGTCGCCGCTGCCCCACTCAGTATCGGTGACGGTACGCTTCTTACCTGTTAGCCTGGGGTAGTTCAACCAGTCGTCACAGGTACTCTCGACGGGTCTCGGGTTGCCCCATTCGTAGTCCTTCGTGCTGTTCGGAGCGAAGTGCACGTTCCCGCAGGCGGCTTCACCGGGCATCGCCCTGTCGTAGAGCGTGAAGCGGTTCCAGGCGTGCGTCTTCTTGGCCTCCCAGCTCCCGTAGACGTGGGTCATGATGGATTCCGTGCGATGCCCGAAGTCCTCCAGCATCTCCCCCACCCCACGCTCATAGTTGAAGCCCATAGTGACAAAGGCTCGCGACGTCCTCACTCCTGGTACGGGGTCGGAGTTGCAGAAGTAGGCCCCCTTCCCGGCCATCGTCGACTCCCAGTAGCCGGAGTAGGGCATGCTGAAGACCCAGACCTCATCGATGCGGCGCTTCTGCACCTCATCTTCGACTTTGAAGTCGCGGAACAGTGCCCCGTAGTCAACCGCGTCCGGCTGATGCCAGTCCTCCTGCTTGCGGTAGCAGCGGAGGTAGGAGGCGTCATCGTACCGGAAGCCGTCCTTCTTCAGGGGGTACTGGTCCACCGTCACCTTGCGGGCGATCTGGTACTGAAGGTAGCCGCCGCTGGCCTTCTTCAGGTCGCTGATGTATCCCTCCGCCAGGGTCGCCGAATCGTTCCATCCGCAGTAGGCGCTGAGCTGCTTCCCACCCTCCGACTCCAAGATGGGGTCGTAGGTGATCAGCAGCACCTTTGGACGAAGCACGGTTCGGGTTGGGTCTGCCGCCCGGTCGGCCACTGCCTGACGCGCCCGATCCCTCGCGCTGGGCGCCGCCCCGGGCCCGGCCAGCACCGCCGCCACCGAAAGCGCCAGCACCCCCAGCGCCACCACGCACCATCGTCTTGTCATTGGCGCACCTCGCTGCCCACCGCCCTGGGGTCCGAGCACCGACCGCCTGAGGGCGATGGCCCCCTTGTTCGTGCTAACGGCACGTACCCTAAGTCATCGACTGCGAACTGCCTCACCATCAAGAGTCGTGCGCTGGCGCACGGCTCTTGATGGTGAAGTAGTCTGCGGCCGCTGACTCAGGCGGCTACTTCCCCGCGATGATGAGGTCCATCCGGGCCGCCAGATCCTTCAGGTAGGCAGCATCGCCGCCGTTCAGCTCAGCGGTCATGTAGCCTCCGTAGCCGACCTCCGCTAGAGCCTTTCGTACCTCCGGCCAGTTGATGTCCCCGTCCCGCAGATGCACGAACTGGCGCGGGCCCCGCTTGAAGTCCTTGAGGTGGAGCCGTCGAATGCGCTTGCCGAGCGTGCGGATCCAGTCCTCAGGCCACGCGAACGCCACCACGTTGCCCACGTCGAAGTAGCTCTGCACCCAGGGGCTCTTGAACTCATCCACGTAGCGCGAGTACTCCAGCGGGCTCATGAGGAAGTTGTTCCAGACCTCCTCGATGAGGATCTGGACGCCCTGAGCCTTCGCCTCAGGAATCAGGTCCTTCACGTTCCGCTGGCTGCGCTCGTAGCAGTCGATGTAGCGAGTCTTCTCGTTGACGATGCCGGGCACCAGCAGGAGGGAGGTCGCGCCCAGCGCGCGGGCGTCCCTCAGCGCGGACCGGACGGCCTCCTTGCCGGCCGCCGCCACCGCGGGGTCGCCGGTGGACAGGGGCTTGTCCCAGCCTCCGTAGATGACTGAGTGGACCTCAAGGCCCGCGGCCTCGGCGGCGGAACGGCGCTCCTCGGCTGCCTTCAGGTCCCCCAGGGGCTCCGACTCGATGCCGTCGAAGCCACAATCCTTAGCAAGCTTGAGGCGGTCCGCCATGGGCATCGAGTCGGGAAGCATCCCGAAGATGACCGCCTTCCTGAGTTGCCCGGCGGGCGGCTTCCTCGGAAGCTCACGCTCCTCCGCCGCCGAGGCCGCCGCCCCAACCGCAAGTACGCCCGCTGATGCCGCCAGGAAGCCCCTCCGATCCATCACCTCGCCCATACCGTGTCTCCTCCTTGCGAGTCTCCGGGGCAGCCGGCTCGGCGCCCATCTAGACAGCACGACAGCAGACTCTTTCGCGGTCTGTAACGGCTCCTACTCCTTCGGCTGCGTCAGTGGTCTCGGGGCCCCGTCACGGGCCCAGCGGCGTCCAACCCAGGTCGGGCACGGAGGGGAGCACGTCGCCCGCGATGAGCTGGAGGCCGTCCATCAGCCAGATGGCGTTCATCCCGGTGACGAAGTGCCGCCAGAGCACGTCCGCCTTGCCGTCGCCGTTGTAGTCGCCGAGCCCCACCACGGACCACGCGGGATCGGGCGCTGGAGGAAGGAACCCGGCTCCCAGCAGCGTGAACCCGTCCATGGCCCAGAGGCCGTTCTCGCCGGTCACGCCGTGGCGCCAGAGGATGGCCGCCCGGCCGGTGCCGCCGAAGTCGGCGACGCCCGCGACGCGCCAAGCCAGGTCCTGCACCGGCACGATGGGCCTCCCCTCGGCCACCCGGGTGCCGTCCATCAGCCATATCGCGTTCTCGCCGGTCAGGGTGTGTCGCCAGAGGATGTCCGCCCGGCCGTCACCATCGAAGTCGCCCACGCCAGCGACGAACCAGCCCATGTCGGGCACGGCGGGGAGCTCACCAGCGGCCACCACCTGCGTACCGTGCATGAGCCAGATAGCGTCCTGGCCCGTCTGTGCGTGCCGCCAGAGCACGTCCGAGATGCCGTCCCCATTGAAGTCGGCAATCCCGGCCACGCGCCACGATGGGTCGGGGGCCGGGAGGGTAACGCCCGGACCAACGAGGGCAAAGCCGCTCATGCCCCACAGCACGTTCTCCCCGGTTACCGCGTGTCGCCAGAACAGATCCGAGCGCCCATCCCCCGTGAAGTCCCCCATCCCCACAAGCTGCCACGCAGGGTCTGGGGCTGGGGTGATTAGGGCAGCCGAGGCCACGCTTGTGCCGTTGATCAGCCAGAGGGCGTTCTCACCGGTCTGGGAGTGCCGCAGGAGCAGGTCGCTCCTGCCGTCACCATCGAAGTCGCCTCGCGTCGGCTGCTTGAGCAGCCGGAGGAAGACCTGCCAGCCCTCCTGCGGAGACCCCCATCCCGTGTAGGCCTGGTAGGCGAGCAGCCGGCCATCGCCGGTGAAGGCGGGACGAAGGCCCATACCTGGGCCCTGGCCCTCTGGGGCGTCGCCGAAGACCTCGATTGATGGTGCGCCGGGCAGCCCGAAGGCGACCACAGTGGTCCCGAAGCCAGTCGTGGCCCGTGTGGCGGCGCGAAGCTCCTGGGCCGCGGCGATGCGTCCGCTGCCACTGGCGCCTCCGTACAGCACCGGCCGATCCGCTAGGCCTGCCGCGATGCCGCTGAGGCGCCGGATCTCACCCGTGTCCATTCGGCGCGAGTAGAGCGCCCTGAGGGGAGAGCCGATCCCCGACAGGCTGGGCGCCTCGGAAAGGAACGTCACCGTCTGCCCGTCATCGCTGATGCTGGGCATGAGGGACGGCCCATCGGCGTCAGCGCCATCCGGCCCCTCGCTGGCGCGACGCAGGGTCCCGGCAACCAGGTCGCGCACGAAGACATCCGACTCCAGGTTGGTGTCGAAGCCTACCAGGTTCCTGGCCAGTGACTCGAAGGCCAGGTACCGGCCATCCGGCGTCAGGCGCGGCCACCCGCTGCCCTGATCCCCCTGCTCATCATCATCCGAGACGCTGGCTCGTAGCAAAAAGCCGGTCTCCAGGTCCTTCACGAACACGTCGCTGGCGCCGTTGGTGTCCTCGGACACCAGGTTGGTTGCGTCGGAGGTGAAGGCGACCAGGGTCCCGTCGGCGCTGAGGCTGGGGTCGTAGCTGGGGCCGTCCGCCTGCTGGCCGAAGGTTGATACGGACGCCCGCAGGAGCACTCCCGTGGTCAGGTCCTTCACGAAGACGTCGGAGGCGCCGTTCGTGTCGCCGGGAACCAGGTTGTCGGCGTCGGACCAGAAGGCGATGTGGCGCCCATCGGCGCTGAGCGAGGGGGCAACGCTGGCCCCATTGGCCGGCACGCCCTCCTGAGTGGTGTCCACCCGCGCCACGGCGCCCGAGTACAGGTCCTTGATGTAGATGCCCGAGTGGCCTGGGGTGGCGCTGGGCGCGAGATCCTGGGCGACCGACTCAAAGGCCAGCCAGCGCCCATCGCGGCTGAGCGAGGGGTTGCCGCTGTCGCCGGCGCCGGGGATCCCTTGGACCGAGCTGCTCCCGAAGGTCGTGACGAGCCCGGAGGCGGGCCTCGACACGCTTCTCTGCTTCGTGCCTTGAGACCTGAGCCCCCTGGGTCGTTCCAGGGCTCGCATGCTGAAGGCGCCAGCGTCGGGAAGTGGCGCCGTTCTGGTGGGCGTGTCCGGGCCGGGGAAGAGCCCCAAGGACCCACCCCTGGCAACCGATGGCACGGACGTAAGGAGTAAAGCCGCCAACATCCAGGTCGCGAGGGCGCGGTCCAGTCGCGGGCGTCTGGAGGAGGCGAGAGCACGGGCCATCGGCCGCGGAGGGTACTGCATGGAGCTCCCTTCTGGGTGTGGTCCCAGACCTTGGCCCGCGGGTTGCGCGGCACGCCCGCGTGCTTGACCGGTGTGGGCCAAGATGAACACGCCGAGCTGGGCGCAGGCTATCGGGCAGCACAAGGGGCGGCGGCACAGCCTCGTCGCCGACCGCTGCTGGGGGTCCGGACTGGTTGGTGGGCAGGCCCGTAGCCTGGCCCGGGGGCACGCGTCCTCCGCGCGCCCCCCTACATTCTAGCCGGACTCGCAGGGTCTCTTTACCACCACACCCAGACAGCCGGGGGGGCCTCCGTGCCCTGGACTGCCGTGCGCCAGGGCTAACCCGCCTTGGAGCCGGTGACGCGGACGGTGCCAACAACGAACACCGGCGACTCCGTCAGGCTAACACTACTGTCTCCGGCGGGGAGCGTCTTGACCTCCTTGCCCTGGACGTCCAGCACCTGAGCGCCGCCATCCTTCAGCCTCAAGTCCACTGAGCCACCGCCGCTCCCGCTCCAGAAGACGGTGACCTCCCTGCGGCCCTTCCTGAAGCTGACGCCCTGAAGCGGTGACGGGAGCTCGACCCGGCGGAAGAACTCGTAGCCGGTCAACAGTGCCTGCGTTTTCGCCCACGCCGCCATGGTAGGGGAGGTCATGTCAGGCAGCGCAGCGCCGGCCTGAGCGGGCTCCCAGCAGAACAGCGAGACCTCCGCCGCCGCGGCAGAGGCAAGCGCCCTGATGAGGGTCGCCGCGGAGCCGTCCTCGCCCCCCGCGCCTGGGGCGGGCAGCCGGTAGGCAGTCACGAGTAGAGGGTACTCCTTGGCCAGTGCGGGCGGCGGGGCGTCCTTGCCCACCCTCGGCGTCTTCGAGACCACAGCCGGCGGCACCGGTCGCATCTGCCGGATCATCGCCTCGAGGGCTGGGAGCTGCGCCGCGCTGGCCTCGGGAGCCACGCTCGCCTCCCAGTGGACAGCTACGGCGTCAACCGATCCCAGAAGACCGGCGACGAAGGCAGCGCGATGGAAGTCGAGGTCGGCCCCCAGAGTGCCGCCCGCTATGATGGCCGCCTCCTTGTCAACGGCTCGGAGGGCGCGACTCGCGTCAGTGACCAGGGCAGCGTAACCGATGGCCGTCGGTGAGGGCTTCCAGGAGGCAGCCGTGTCTGGCTCATCCCACAACTCCAGGTAGTGCGCCTTGAGCTGCTTGGCGGCCTGGCCACAGAAGGCGGCGTAAGCAGCCCTGCCCTCCGGGGTGTTCGGCGCCTGTCCGCTGTCGTACAGCGGGTTGGCCCCGGTCAGCACCACGATGGGCTTCAGGTGCTTGCGCCGAAGCTCCTCCAGCGGAGCTACCCAGGCGGACAGGTCGTAGACGCCCTGCTGCTTCTCCACCTCGCCCCAGGGCACCACCACCCTCACCCAGGCCACGCCCAGGGACTGAACGGCGCCGGCCGTCTCCGGCTGGAGTGAGCGTGCGGGCACTGTGACCCCCAGACGGTCGCTGAGTTTGGGCTTGGGGGCCTGAGGCTGCGCGGGTGCTGACGGGAGGGCGGCGGCGACTAGGAGCAGGGCTGCGGACAAGAAGGGCATGCTTAGGTTCCTTTGCTAGATGGCAACGATGGTCGGCTGGAGCAGGGAGACAGGTGGGCGTCCCCGGTCGGGGATTCTTGACACCCCAAGAGGCGACTGGGTAGAATGAGCGTGCGAAACGCGGAGCGGTGTCCGAGATGGCTTAAGGAGCACGCCTGGAAAGTGTGTATGGGGGCAACTCCATCGTGGGTTCGAATCCCACTCGCTCCGCCATTCCCTTTCTTTCCCCTGAGCATCAGCCCTCCCGGGCTAGCCCCGCGCCGGGCGCCTCGGAGCGGCCCTCCAAGCCCCGTCGGATAGGCCCCACCGGCTTTCCGAGCGGGGCGTTGCTTTGGTTGCTCCCCTACCCCATCAAGAGACGCGGTGACCGGCATTCCTACTTGGTACCTGCGCTCGACCCTAGGGCTGCTGCTTCTCGCCTGGGCGGCCTTGCCCTGCGCCGTCCAAGCCGTTGTCACCGGACCACCCACCGTCAACACCCCGCCGCCCTTCCCGCCCACGTCACCCACGCCCACGGTCACCACACCAACACCTGGCACCGCCGACCAGGAGGTCTCGGTCGGCGCCGACTGGTGGGCCGTCTTAGCGGACGAGGTGACCCTCGTTGCGCGAGGCCACGTGACGCTCGCCAGCCAGGGGTACACCCTCACCGCAGGCGAGGCCGAGGGGAACACGGACACCGGCGACTTCACGCTCAGGGGTGGCGTGACCCTGATGGGCGAGGGCCGGGCGGTATCCGGGCCTGAGCTGCGCTTCAACTTCCGGACGCGCAAGTGGTCGGCACCGCAGGCATCGGGCCAGACGCAGCCGCCCCCCCTCCTGGCCCCGATCTACCTGCGGGCCCGCGACCTCAAGGGCGCGCCCGCCGAGGTCACAACGGGAGAGGCCTCCTTCACCACCTGCGACCTCGCGGTGCCCCACTACCACATCCAGGCGCGGACACTTACCATTGTCCCCGGCCGCCGACTGGTGGCCAAGCACGCCAGCCTCTTCCTCGGCCGCCACCGCCTCTTCTCCCTGCCCAGGCTGGTCATTCCGCTTCGCCGCATGGGCCAGGGAGGGTCCCGCTACAGCCTGGTCCCCGAACTGGGGCAGAACAACATCGAGGGGTTCTATCTCAAGACCGCCTACAACTACACCTTGGGAGGAGACAACCTCGGCGTCGCTCGCGTGGACCTCATGTCCAAACGCGGCGTCGGAGTCGGCCTGGACCAGACCTACAAGATCGGCGCCGGCTCCGGAAGCCTGGTGCTATACAGCGTCCTCGCCAGCCTTGCGGGGGGCAAGGAGCTGACGGGCACCCTCCGGCACACCCAGAAGCTCTTCGGGTTCGAGGCCAGTCTGGTCAGTGAGCTGCGGCGCAACAGCTACCTGTACGCGCCGGAGACCCGCACCCAGACAAGCACGCTCTCCTTCACTCGCTCCGCCGGTCCCGCCAGTACCTCCCTCACCCTCCGCACCGACGGCAACTCCACCGGCTCCGGCAGCTTCGACCGTACCTCTGCCGACTTCAGCCACCAGCGGACCTTCGGGCGGACCTCGGTGAGCCTCAACCTGGGCTACTTCAGATCGGAGTCGCCGGGCTACTCCCAGTCGGAGCTCAACACCCGCGCGAAGGTCACTACCCGGCTACAGGAAGCCGACCTGGGCCTTGCCTATGAGCGCAAGGACCCCCTCAAGACGCCCCCAGGCGGCCTCACCTTCTCCAGCCTGGACAGGCTTCCCGAGCTCACGATCGCCACGGGTGGCAGTCGATTCCGGACGGGCCTGCTGAAGCAGCTACCCGGCAGCCTTGCCTTCAGCTACGGCGGCTTCCACGAGGAGCCCACTGATGTGCATGAGACCCGTGCCGCCCTTGAGCTGCGCCCGGACACGCGGAGAGTCTCGATGGGAAGCACCACCCTCACCGTGGGCGGCGGCTTCCGCCAGCGTCTCTACGAGGATGGGGGAGCGCAGTACCTGCTGGACGGGAACGCTAACCTAACGAGCAAGCTCACCAAGGCCAACACACTGCAGCTCAACTACACCTACCTGAAGCCGAACGGATACACACCGTTCCGATTCGACGACATGGGCAGCTACAACACCCTCTCCGGCGGCTTCATCCACCGAGACAACAACCTGCGCGTGAGCCTATC
>DASXUI010000208.1:0-9373 GCA_036504955.1 Armatimonadota bacterium | reverse complement strand
ACCCGGTCCAGCTCGATGTGGATGTCCGAGGCGTGGTCACGGATGGCCTGCTGGAGCACCGTGTTGGCGGTCCGGACCACGGGCGCCTGCTCCGCCGCCTCCAGGGCGGCCCGGGTCTCCGGATCAAGGGTCTCGGCGGGCTCCCTAGCGGGCTTGTGCCCATTGGAGTGCGCCTCCGGGGCCTGGTCGGGGGCCAGGTAGTACCGGGCGATGCAGTTCTCCAGGGCGGAGGGGTCCGCCGCGGCGACCTCGATCCGCCGCCGGGTGCGCATCCGGAGGTCATCGCAGGCAAGCACGTCGGCCAACAGCTCCCCAGGATGCGCGGCGGCGACCAGCAGCGAGGTGGGTGTCTGGCGCACGGGCAGCAGTCGGCGCCGCTCGCACAGGGCGCGGGAGAGCAGCGCCAGGGCGTCCGGGTCCACGCGCTCGCTGCGGAGGTCCAGGAAGGGCAGGCCCAGGCGCACGGCCTCGGCCTTGGCGATCCTCAGCTCAGCGGAGTAGTCTCGCGGCGCTGCCTCGGGCGAGGTTGGGGCAGGGGTCGCAGTCGCCATTCGGGTCTCCAAGTCTAGGTGCGCTCCACCGCATCATGGCGGCCGTCGCTGGGTCTGTCGGGAACCACGAGCCCGTTGGCACCACGTGTTTGACGCGGGGCGGGCCCAAGATGGCTACAGAGAACAAACGATAGCTGCCTCCGCCCTGGCAATGTGTGTGCTACCCAACCACCCCTCCAGCAGGGCTCGCCGTGCCTCACCCGTTGGACTCAACCACCCCCCAGGCTCCGCCATCATCCCAGCTCCACGCATGAGTGATACCGAAACGGGCCCGCAGAGGTTGCGCTGTCGCTCACCACCTATCTCCCAACCCTCTTCCCAAGACAGGAAGAGGGATGGCGTCGCCTCGCCCTCCGCCGCCGGGGCCAGCCTCTCGGCGCCTCAAGACGCCATCCCCTTGCCTCCCCGTCGCCCCCACGCCCCTCCTCTTCCCGGGGCGAGAAGAGGGCCCCGTCCTGGCGTCGCCTCGCCCTCTGTAGCCAAGAACAGCCCAGCGGCGCCACCCGCTCCGCCCTTGCCTCCCCGTCGTCCCCACGCCCCTCCTCTTCGCGTCTCGGGAAGAGGAGCCGGAGGAGATAGGAACCCGTGTCACTTTGTGCCGATCCTCCCTCAGCCTGCTGATCCGGCTTGGCGCCGCCGAAAGGAGGAGGGTACACCAGTGAGTGGGGCTTCGCAGCAGCCCTTGCCACTCCCCAGAGACGAGTTGGTAGAATGGATGGGGCCTCCACGGTCCCGCGACCCATCGCTCTCAGCTCCACCCTCCGAGGCAGTCCAGGGCCCGAAGTTCCCCTCCAGCCGTGGAACGCCGCTCTCTTTCGCCCCGCCCCGGGGCCCGCGTTGTACAGGAGCCGCTCCTTGGCCGACAACTTCGTTCATCTCCACACGCACTCCGCCTACAGCCTGCTGGATGGCGCCGGCAAGGTAAAGGGCCTGGTCAAGCGAGCCGCCGAGCTGGGCATGCCCGCCCTCGCCATGACCGACCACGGCGTGATGTACGGTGCGGTGGAGTTCCACGAGGCCTGTCTCGAGGCCGGCATCAAACCCATCCTCGGCTGCGAGGTTTACTGCGCGCAGCGCGGCCGCACCGACCGCGACCCTCGGCTGGACAGCTCCCCCTACCACCTCCTGCTGCTCGCGAAGAACCGCGCGGGCTACCGCAACTTGGTCCGCCTGGTCTCCATGGCCAGTATCGAGGGCTTCTACTACAAGCCGCGCGTGGACAAGGAGCTGCTCGCCCAGCACAGTGAGGGGCTGATCTGCCTCAGCACCTGCCTGGGCGGCGAGGTGCCCCAGCTCATCCTGAATGGCCAGACCGACGCCGCCGTGGAGAGCCTGAAGTGGTTCAAGAAGACCTTCGGGGAGCGCAACTACTTCATCGAGCTTCAGGACCACGGCATCGAGGAGCAGCATCGCGTCAACGAGGCGCTCCTCAACTTCCACCAGGACTTCAAACTCCCCCTCGTCGCCACCAATGACCTCCACTACATCCGCTCCGAGGACGCCGACATCCACGACGTGCTGCTGTGCGTGCAGACCAACACCACCGTGGATGACCCCAAGCGGATGCGCTTCGAGACCAAGGAGTTCTACTTCAAGACCGAGGAGGAGATGCGCGAGGTCTTCGGCCATGTGCCGGAGGCCATCACCAACACGGTGGAGATCGCGGAGAGCTGCGAGGAAGAGATCCTGGAACTGGGCAAGACCCACCTGCCGCACTTCCAGGTGCCGGAGGGCTACGACTACGACACCTGGCTGCGAAGCCAGTGCCTGCGCGGCATGCCGGAGGTCTACGCCACCAAGCCTGAGGGCTTCGACGAGCGGCTGGACTACGAGCTGAAGGTCATCTCGGACAAGGGCTTCTCCGCCTACTTCCTCATCGTGCAGGACTTCGTGCTCTTCGCGCGGTCACAGGGGATCCTATGCGCCGCCCGCGGATCCGCCGCCGGGTCCCTGGTCTCCTACCTCCTACGCCTCACCAATATCGACCCGCTCAAGTGGGGTCTGATGTTCGAGCGGTTCCTGGTGCCGGAGCGTATCACCCCGCCCGACATCGATATGGACTTCCAGGACAACCGCCGGGAAGAGGTCATCCAGTACGTCCGAGACAAGTACGGCGAGGACAAGGTCGCCCAGATCATCACCTTCGGGACCATGGCGGCTCGGGCGGCCGTGCGCGACGCCGGCCGCGCCCTCGGCATGCCCATCCCGCGCGTGGACCAGGTGTGTAAGCTCATCCCCATGGGCGTGGACATCGATCCGGCGCTGGAGCAGGTGGCGGAGCTGCGCGGCATCTACGAAGAGGACCCCTCCGTTCAGCGGCTGCTGGATACCGCGAAGGGACTGGTGGGCCTGCCGCGCCACTCCTCCACCCACGCGGCCGGCGTTGTGATCGCCAAGGAGCCGCTGAGGGAGATGGTGCCCCTCCAGCGCATGGGCGAGACCGGCGTGGTGACGCAGTTCGACATGAACTGCGTAAGCAAGGCCGGCCTCCTCAAGATGGACTTCCTGGGGCTCTCCTTCCTCTCCGTGGTGGACAAGGCCGTGCGTCTCATCGAGGAGACCACCGGCGTCCACATCAACCTGGAGGAGCTGGACCCCGAGCTCGATACCGAGGAGAACCGCAAGACCTGGGCGCTGCTGCAGCACGGCGATACCGCGGGCGTGTTCCAGCTAGAGTCCGAGGGCATGCGCCGTCTCCTGCGCGACCTCAAGCCGACGGAGTTCGAGGACCTCATCGCCTGCGCCGCTCTCTATCGTCCGGGCCCCCTGAACAACGGCGACACCCAGGAGTACGTCCGCCGCAAGCACGGGCTGAGCCCGGTCAGCTACTTCCACCCCAGCGTGGAAGAGATCCTGAAGCCCGTCCTAAAGCGTACCTACGGCCTGCTGGTCTACCAGGAGCAGGCGATGCGCATCGCCATGGACCTGGCCGGCTTCCGACCGCTTCAGTCCGACGCCCTCCGCACCGCCATGAGCAAGAAGAAGCTCAAGGAGCTGGAGAAGCTGCGGGTGGAGTTCATCAAGGGCACGGTGGCCAAGGGCATCGCGGAGGAGGTGGCGGTCCACATCTTCGAGTCGATGGTCGGCTTCGCGGCCTACGCCTTCGGTCTGAACCACAGCGCCGCCTACGCGGTGCTCTGCTACCGCACCGCCTGGCTGAAGTCGAACTACCCGCCCCAGTTCATGGCGGCCAAGATCAGCGCGGAGATGGACAACCGGGACAAGGTAGCCCTCTACGCGGACGAGTGCCGGAAGATGGGCATCGGCTTCCTGGGCCCGGACATCAACCGGAGCCGGCTGGACTTCTCCGTGGAGGGGAACGACATCCGCTTCGGCCTAGCCGGCATCAAGGGGGCGGGGCAGGGGGTCATCGAGTCCATCTTGGAGGCGCGGAAGGAGGGGCCCTTCCTGTCGCTGATGGACTTCTGCTCTCGCCTGGAGCCGGGTGTCTGCAACCGCGCGACGGTAGAGTGCCTGGTCCGCGCGGGCGCCTTCGACAGCCTGCACGAGTGCCGGGCGGAGCACCTCTCCGTGGTGGAGCAGGCCATCGCCATGGCGCAGCGCGCCAGCCGCCTCAAGGCGATGGGCCAGACCAGCCTCTTCGGCATGGGCGACGCTGAGGAGGACGCCGCCCTCCCTACCCTCACCATTCCGCAGACCGGCGAGATGCCGAAGGCGGAGAAGCTGGCCTTCGAGCGTGAGTTGCTGGGGATCTACCTCTCTGACCACCCGCTGAACGAGGCGATGCCGCGCCTGGCCCGCTATCAGCCGCTGACCAGCACCCAGCTCCAGGAAGCGCCGGATCGAGCGAACGTGACCATCGCGGGCATCGTGGCCGGCATCCAGCGCAAGATCAGCAAGGGCAGCGGCAAGGAGTGGATGCTCCTCAACCTGGAGGATCTCACCGGCTCCGTCACTGTCAGCCTCTTCTCCCGCACCTTCGAGGCCTATGGCAAGCTGGTGGCCCGGGAGAAGATCCTCCTCATCCGCGGCCGTGCTCAGCACCGCACGCGCGTTATGGACGACGAGGAGGGCGTCACCGTGGAGGTGATGGCCGAGGAGATCATCCCCCTTGAGGAGATCGACGAGGCCCCGGCCGGCGTAGTGCTTGCCGCTCCGCCGCAGAACGGCAACAGCCGGCAGGGCTACGGACGCGGCGACAACGGTGGGTATCGGGGCCGGGACGGCCAGGGCGGCCGCAAGGGTGACCGGCCGCAGCCCGCCGCGAGAAAGCCCGCGCCCAAAGTAGCCGCCGTTCAGGAGAGCCCCGCCCGCCCCGTCGCGCAGGCGCCCGTGATGGCGGCCGCTCCCGGCTCTTCGGCAAGCTACGTCGCGGAGGAGCTGCCCCCCATGCCCACCGAGGCTCCGCCCTGGGAGGAGCTTCCTGCCCCTGAGGGCGACGCTCTTCCGGCATGGGCCCAGCCGGCCCCCAAGCCTTCAGCCAGCGCCCCGAAGCCACGTGGCACGTCACGCGTCGAAGAGGCCAGGCCCTACACGCGCCTGCACCTTCGCCTGCCGGTCTCAGGAACGGAGGGTCTAGAGGCCCTCAAGGCCCTAGCCCTGAAGCACCCCGGCGACCTACCCCTGGTCCTTCACCGCAACGGCACCACCATCGCCTCCCGCCTCCGCGTGGCCCCGCGCCTCCTCGATGAAGCCCGCCAACTCCTCGGCGAAGCCTGCGTGTGGGGGGAGTAGATCCTATCTCCTCCGGCTCCTCTTCCCGAAGCGGGAAGAGGAGGGGCGTGGGGACCACTGGGCGGCGAGGACAGGGCGTGTGGCGCCGCCAGGCCGCTCTTGGCCAGGGGAGGACGCGGTATCGCCAGCCCGGAGCCCTCTTCCCGCCCCGGGACGGCCTATCTCCCCCTACCTCCTCTTCCCGAAACGGGAAGAGGAGGCTCAGTGACGACGTGGAGGCAAGGTTGAGGCGCAGGGCGCGCCACGGAGCAGCTCCTGGCAACCGAGGACGCGGTATCGCTAGCCCGGAGCCCTCTTCCCGCCCCGGGAAGAGGGTTGGGAGATAGGTTCACCTCAGCATCCTCCTCATCGGCGCTACGATTTCCCTGCGGAACTCGGTGGGGCTGAAGCCCGTGACGTCGGCCGCCTTCACGCCCTTCGGGGTCAGAAGGAAGTTGCGGGGGACGGTGTCGACTCGGAAGCGGCGGAAGACGGCGATCTTGGGGTCGGGAAGGAGAGGGAAGGGAGCCCTCATCTCCTTGCCGAAGCGGCGGATGTCGGTAGGACTGCCGGCGCCAAGCGCGATCACCTGCAAGCCCTTGCCGTGGTAAGCCTTGTACGTCTCAATCAGGTGCGGAAACTCCGCACGGCATGACCCTCAAGTAGGCGAGAAGAAGTTGATCAGGATGGGCCCCTTGCCCTTCAGTGCGTCCAGGGAGACATCACGGCCCTGGGTGTCCCTCAAGCTGAAGCTGGCGATGGGCTGGGCCTGGCGGGCGATTGCCCTTGCGGGCAACGGCGCGCGGCCAGGTTGGGGCGCGCTGTAGAGCGCGGCGGCCGCCAAGACCAGCGCGGCGGGCGGCCCCACTATGCGCAGGGCTCGACCAACTCGTGAAACAGGCATCTGTATGCTCCCTTGGGGTAGGGGTCCGGCTTCAACACGCCGGACCGGTGTCTCTCTGCCTAGAGATGCCCCAGTCCCTGGGTCGGTTCCCACTCCACCCTCCGGAAAGGTGCCAGGTATGAACGACGCCTCTCTCGGTGAGCTGCTCCAGGCTCACGAGCACGATCCTCAGGTGCTGGCCGTTGTCCTAACGGGATCCAGGGCCGCCGGGGTTGCGGACGCCGAGTCGGACACAGATCTGCTGTTGGTGCTGACCGAGGACGCCTACCAGCATCGATCCGCCTCGGGCGCCCCGCTCCAGGTCAAAGGCGACGGCCTGGACCTGGTCTACAGCAGCCTCGGGGACCTTCGCACCCTGGCCTCCTCACCCGACTGGCGCTCCCCAGGCTTCTTGGGAGCGCGCCCCCTGCTCGACCGGACCGATGGGGAGCTTCAGGGACTGCTGGAGTCCATCGTCCACCTCTCCCCAGAGAAGGCCCAAGCGGACGCCCCTGGCTGGCTGGACGCCTACCTGAACGCGTTCTATCGGTCCCTCAAGGCGCTCCGCCGCGGCAACCTTCTGGGCGGTCACCTTGAGGCCGCTGAGTCCGTGCCCCATCTAGTGCGCTCCCTCTTCGCCCTCCACGGCCTGATCACGCCCTACTGGGACCGCCTGACCCCAGAGTGGCCTCGCCTCACCCGTGCCCCCTGGCGCGGCAGCGAACTGCCGGACCGTTTGCACCACATCCTTAGCACCGCAGACCCCACCGCCCAGCAGACCCTGGAGCGCGAAGTAGAGACCCTCTACCGCCGCGAAGGCCACCGCACCGTCTTTGACGCCTGGGGCGAGGAGCTGGTAAGGGTCAAGAGCCTGCGTTTCTGAGGCCCCGGTGCCCCCCGCTTTCCTTTCTCCCAACCCTCTTCCCGAGACGGGAAGAGGGCTCCGGACTGGCGATGCCGCACCTTCCGCCGCCAAGAGCAGCTCCGTGGTGCGCCCTGCGCTCCACCCTTGCCTCCCCGTCGTCCCCACGCCCCTCCTCTTCCCGCTCCGGGAAGAGGAGCCGGAGGAGATAGGGAGGCTGTGACCTATCTCCCAACCCTCTTCCCGGGGCGGGAAGAGGGCTCTGGACTAGCAATACGTCATAGGCGGTTGCCGGCCGCAGCCCCGTGGCGCCCCCAGGAGTATCCCTGCGGCCCTTCAAAGCGCTCCACCCTCGCCTCCCCGCCGTCACTGAGCCCCCTCTTCCCGCCCCGGGAAGAGGGGGTAGGGGGAGATAGGCTCTCCCGTCTCGGCAAGACGGCTCCGTCCTGACGTGACCTCGCCTTTCGTTGCCGTAAGCAACGCAGTGGCCCCACCAGGCCCCGAACCCTGGCCTCACCGTTGCCACTGAGCCCCCTCTTCCCGCACCGGGAAGAGGGGGTAGGGGGAGATAGGCCGTCGAAGCCTTCTCTGGAGTCACGCCTATGCCTAGCCTTCTTGTCTGTATGACCGGCGCCAGCGGCAGCATCTACGGGGTCCGCCTGCTGGAGGCCGCGCTACCCCTCTTCGATCCCCTGTATCTGGTACTCTCCGCCCGCGCTCGCGAGGTGATCCATCACGAGCTGGGTCTGGTCCTTCGGCGCGGCGCGAACCCGGCTTGTGAGCTCATCGGCGAGGCTGGCGCCGGCGTGCGGACCTTCGGGCACCAGGATATGAATGCCCCCTTCGCCAGTGGCTCCGCCGCCTGCGACGCCATGGTGGTGGCGCCCTGCACCATGGGCACCGCCGCGCGCATCGCCCACGGCGTAAGCGAGGACCTGATCGCCAGGGCGGCGGACGTCTGCCTGAAGGAACGGCGGAAGCTGATCCTCGTTCCACGTGAAACGCCCTACAGCACCCTGCACCTGAGGAACCTTCTAGCCCTCAGCGAGGCAGGCGCCACCATCCTGCCTGCGGCGCCCCCCTTCTACCACCGCCCGAAAGACATCGACGGGCTGGTCCAGCCAATCATCGATCGCATCCTGGTCCACGCCGGAGCCCCCAGGCCGGGCGCCTACCACTGGGCCGGTTCAAGCGCCGAGGAGTAGCGTTTGGCTTCTCTGATTCGCAAGGCTTCCGACTTCATCGAGCTGGTGAAGCTCCAGCACACCCTCTTCGCGCTGCCCTTCGCCATGGTCAGCCTGGTGCTGGCCGCGCCGCACGGCCCCAGCTTTCGGCAGCTCCTCTGGATCCTCGGCGCGATGGTCGGCGCTCGAAGCAGCGCCATGGCGATGAACCGCATCGCCGACCGCCATATCGACGCCCAGAACCCGCGCACCCGGGGCCGGGCGCTGCCTGCGGGCATCCTGGGTCTTGGTGAGGTCTGGGTCTTCACCCTGGCGTCCACCGCCTTGTTCCTCTGGTCGGCGTGGCAGCTCAGCGCCCTCGCCCTGGCGCTATCCCCGGTGGCGCTGTCGGTGCTCTGGGGCTACTCCTTCACCAAGCGCTTCACCGCGCTTTCCCACCTCGTGCTGGGCCTGGCCCTCGGGATCGCGCCCTCCGCCGTCTGGATCGCCCTGCTGGGAAGGCTGGACTGGACACCGGTGCTGCTCACTCTGGCCGTCACTCTCTGGACGGCTGGGTTCGACATCCTCTATGCCTGCCAAGACGTGGAGTTCGACCGCCAGGTGGGCCTGCACTCGATTCCCACCAAACTGGGAATCGCGCAAGCCCTCCTCATCGCACGGCTCCTCCACGTGGGGATGGCGCTGCTGCTGGCCGGCGTAGGCTTCACTGCCTCCCTGGGACCCATCTACTGGATCGGACTGCTCCCCATCTGCGGACTGCTCTTCCTTCAGCACCGGCTGGTCTCACCCCAGGACCTGAGCCGCCTCAACGCGGCCTTCTTCACCACCAACGGGTTCCTGAGCGTGGGGCTGCTGGTAGTGGTGCTGCTGGACAGGACGTGACCTATCTCCTCGGGCTCCTCTTCCCGAGACGGGAAGAGGAGGGGCGCGGGGACCACCGGGAGGCAGGATTCCGCCTAACGGTGCCCCGGGGCTGCCCCCAGAAGCAAGAGATGAAGCTGCGCCAGCCCGGAGCCCTCTTCCCGCTCCGGGAAGAGGGTTGGGAGATAGGTCACCGCCTCAACGCGCCCTGGATCAGGGGGGTGGCGAAGTAGAGGAGGAAACCCAGGGTGACGACCACCAGGGCAGGGTTCACCTCGCGGGCTTTGCCGGCGACTAGCTTGAGCAGCGTGTAGCTGACCACGCCGAAGCCGATGCCCGCGGAGATGCTGTTGGTGAA
>DASXUI010000207.1:0-3054 GCA_036504955.1 Armatimonadota bacterium | reverse complement strand
GCCATGGTCGCGACTGCGCTGAACCCAGCCCTGCAGCGTGACCTTCGACCCTACGTTGCTTTGGCGCAGCTCCCCACAGGTGTGAGTACGTTTGGAGACCAAGCGAAGGGTTCCTTTCCTGACGTGCCCCACGGACCGGTTCGTGCGTTGGGGAGAGGGTTACACCATGATATCACCGCAATGGAGAGGCGGACAAGCGATGGAAAGGGGCGGCGAGGCCTCGGTGGGAGCGAGATAGGCAGTCCAGAGACAGCGATGCCCGGCTTTGTGCCGTGGGCACCACCACGGTATAGCGCAGCACCCAACCGATCTGCTCCTCTCCGACCTCCTCCCCCCGAGGCCCCCGAGTCCCCTGAGTCCCTTCAGCCCCCTCAGTCTCCTGAGGTTTGCTCCCGCAACACGCGGGGCGGTAGACTGGGGGCATGGCGAAGACGGTCACTCTTAGGGACGCGGTGCATGGGGACATACGGCTGACGGCTGAAGAGGCCTCGCTGGTGGACACGCCGGAGTTCCAGCGGCTTCGGGGCATCCGGCAGCTTGGGGCGGCGTTCCTGGTGTACCCAACGGCCGCGCACTCGCGCTTTGAGCACTCTCTGGGCGTCTGCCACTTGATGGCGCGTTTGGTTGAGGCGGTGAACTCGCATTCGGAGAGCGACCAGCGGCTCAGCCCGGAGGAGGCACGGGTCCTCCGGCTGGCGGCTCTGGTGCACGACGTCACCCACGTGCCCTTCGGCCACACCTTCGAGGACGAGCGCCGCCTCTTTCCCCGCCACGATGAGGGCCCCCGGGCCGCGCACTTCCTGCTGGGCCCGGGCAGCGAGCTGGCGTCGCGGCTCGCCGCTACCGGCGTTGCCGACCAGGTGGCGGCCCTGCTTCTGCCTCAGGGGGAGCCCACCGACGGGTACCTCGGCGACTTCACGAGCGGGGCCCTGGGGGCTGACCTGCTGGACTACATCAAGCGGGACCTTCTGTTCACCGGCTTTCGGCAGGACTTCGACGAGCGCATCTTCCAGAGCTACATGCTGCGGGGTGGGCGCGTGGCCCTCAACCTAACCAAGCGCGGGATCCTCAGAGACGACGCTCTCTCCGAGGTAATGAACCTGCTCCGCCTGCGCTACCAGCTAACGGAGCGCGTCTACTTCCACCACGCGAAGGTGTCGGCCGGCGCCATGGTATCGAAGGCGGTTGAGTGCGCGAGCGGGCTTCGGGAGGAGGATCTGCTCGGCCTTACGGACTACGAGCTGCTGCACGAGCTGCGGACTACCTTCGGAACGACGGTATCGCGGCGGATGGTGGAGGGGCTGCTCTCTCGTCGGCTGTACAAGCGCGCCTACCTCATCTCCTACACCAGCGCGGCTACCCGAGGCATCCAGGAGATGCTGGTATCGGAGTATCACCAGTCGGCGGTCCGACGGGCTGAGACGGAGGCCGCGCTGGAGCGGGCCGCAGGGCTGCCGGAGGGGGCGGTCCTCATCTACTGCCCGTCTCTGAGGATGTCCTTCAAGGAGGCCAGCGTTCCGGTGTCCCTTCCAGGACACCCGCTCATCGCCCTGAACGCCTCGGAGGCCGTCCATCCGGCGCGCCTGGAGTTGTACGCACTGCAAGAGCGCTACCGGCAGCTCTGGCGCTTCACCGTGCTGCTCAGCCCGGAGCACCTGGATCGCCAGCCAGCACTTGCGGCGGCCTGCGCGGAGCGGTTCGGCACGCCGTCGGACTTGATGGTGGGGAGCGCCTGATGGGCAAGACCGTGTGAGGGCCTCGCCCCTGTCTGTCTGGAGATACAACCTTGAGTCTGATCGACCTGCGAAGTGATACGGTAACCCGCCCGACGCCGGAGATGCGGCGCGCTATGGCGGAGGCGGAGGTGGGGGACGACGTCTTCGGCGATGATCCCACCGTGAACCGGCTGCAGGAGATGGCCGCGGACCGGGTGGGCATGGAAGCGGCGCTATACGTTCCCTCCGGGAGCATGGCCAACCACGTTGCCGTGAAGTGCTGGACGCGTCCCGGCTGCGAGGTGATCCTGGAAGCGGCCTGTCACATCCTCAACAATGAGTGCGCCGGCGTGGCGGTTCACTCACAGGCGGCCGTACGGTCCGTTCAGGGCGTCCGTGGCATTCCCTGGCCGGAGGATGTGGCGGCCGCCATCCGAAAGGAGACCGACCACGCCGCCGGAACCGCGCTGATGTGTCTGGAGAACACCCACAACGCGGGCGGCGGAACCGTCCTTCCCTTGGCGACCTTGAAGCAACTCCGGGGGGTGGCGAAGGCCGCCGGGATTCCCATCCACATGGATGGGGCGCGCATCTTCAACGCCTCGGTTGCCAGCGGCGTGCCGGTTCGGGAGTACGCCGGGCAGGTGGACAGCCTCAGCTTCTGCCTCTCGAAGGGGCTCTCGGCGCCGGTGGGCTCCCTGGTCTGCGGTCCCGCTGACTTCATCAAGCGGGCGCGGCGGGTGAGGAAGCTGCTGGGGGGCGGGATGCGCCAGGCGGGGGTGATCGCCGCCGCCGGGATCGTCGCGTTGGAGACGATGGTGGAGCGCTTGGCGGAGGACCACGCCAACGCGCGGCTGCTAGTCGAGGGCCTCGCGGAGCTCAAGGGGATCTGCGTCGAGCCCGAAGCCGTGGAGACCAACATCCTCTACGGGACCGTGACGAAGCCGGGCCTCACGGCACCTGCCTTGTTTGCCGCCCTCAAGGAGCGCGGCGTCCTCGGCATCCCCATGGGCCCCCAGCGCTTCCGCCTCGTCACCCACAAGGACGTGAGCCGCGACGACACGACCGCTGCTCTTCGTGTGTTCGGGGAAGTGCTTAGCGGCTGAAGAGGTGAAGAGGTGAAGAGGTGAGAGGGTGAGTGGGTGAAGGAGCCTCAGGAGTTGGGGACCGCGGGCCTGATGGTAGCGTGTGCCCAGAGGCCGCCCGCCCGGCGGTGAATCGCCGGGCTCCGAGGCCCAATCCCGCTGAACCGGGTTTCTGAACCACCGTGGCACCTTGGTTCAACACCCTCCGTCCAGGAGGATTGAGCCCCTGAGCGCGGCGATTCACCGCCGGGCGG
>DASXUI010000206.1:0-10951 GCA_036504955.1 Armatimonadota bacterium | reverse complement strand
GTGGAGCTTCACGCCTCCAACCCCGCCTACGAGCCCATCCCGCTTCGGGGGCGAGACGCCCGCATTCTAGGAAAGCTAGTGGGGATCCTGCGCCGCTACTGAGGCGCCAAGGGTGGCCACGGCCCGGGAGAGGCCGGACCGGTGTGGTGGAGAGGAGCGAGGGACTATGAACGAGATGGCTCGACAGCCCTACCGCATCGTGTACGGGGACACCCTGACGGGTGCCTTGACGCTGCGACCGGTTCCGCTGGAGCGTCCCGCAGCCCCGGTTCAACGGCCCGTTTCGCGCCGCAGGCGCCGGCCTCTGCTGCTTAGGCTAGTTCGCCGCGCGCTGCAGGCGGACTCCGAACTCACCTGCCGGTACGTCGCGGGCGTGCTGGGAGGCACCCTGTTAGTTCGCATCCTCATCGGCCTGTAGCCCACCTTCAGCCTAGCCAGCGCCCTGCACGAGGCCCGTGCGCGGTGCAAGGCGCTGGCTTCCGGACACTGACTTAGGCCCAGGTCCAGCGCGCCCTGGGCTGAGCCCCTCCGCCGATCGCGCGGCGGCATGGCGCGTCCCAGCCCCCTATCCCTAAGGTTGGCGGTTGAGGATCGGTTTGATTAGTGGTACGATGAAACTAGACGGGCGATACACCGTCTATTGGTTTGGTAGTGAGTCGCCGAGCTTCCTGAAAGGAAGACGGGGGAACCAGTTGTTTGGGGCGAATCCTGCTCGCGGGGCCGAAGGGCCAGGCGGCAGGTAGGGCACTTCCGGCCCAAGTCCGTCAGCTAACCCCGTAGGCGAGGCCGTGAAGACCCCCCTGGCATATTCCAGGGGTGGCCATGGTCGCATTGCGCCATGGCTTTTTTGTTTGTGCTCCGCCTTGCTCCCCCCAAGGCAGCCGGAGGATGCGCTCCCTATAGGAGTGAGCCCCGGCTGACGCATGGCGGGTTAGGAGTCGCCCCTTTATGGTCACACCGCGCGTGCTCGCCCGGACGCTGCTTTCAGCCGCTCTCCTAAGCCTGGGAATAGCCGGCCTTTCCGAAGCCAAGACCCAGAAGAAGACCCCCGCTCCCTCCCGCCCCACCGCTTCCGCCAGGACCTGGACCCCCACCGCCCAGCAGATCTCCGCCGCCGGCCGCGTGACCCGTATGGCCCTCAGCTACCGCGGCGTGCGCTACCGCTATGGCGGCGCCTCCCGCAGGGGCACGGACTGCTCCGGCCTGATGCTTCAGGTCTTCGCCAAGGAGGGACTCCGGCTGCCGCACAACGCGCGCGCCCAGTTCCGCCTGGGCAAGCCGATCTCCATGGCCGGCCTGCAGCCGGGGGACTTGGTCTTCTTCAACCTTCATCGGAAGCTGGGGCACGTGGGCCTCTACATCGGCGAGGGCCGCTTCGTCCACGCCTCGACCCCCAGAACCGGCGTGCGGATCGACAGCATCGTGAGCGGCACTTACCGCCGCAGCTTCGCCGGCGCCCGACGCCTGATCGCCACCCCGAAGGCGCCCGCCAACTCCGAGCCCCTCCCCGCCTCAGTCGAGCCCCTCCTGCAGCAGGAATCCTCAACCCTCGACGCCGCGGTCACGACGGAGGCGAAGGAGTAGGCAAGGCATCCACCCCAGTTGCAGCCTCCCTCCGGGAGACTCGGCGAGGCCAAAGCAGGGTCATTTTCAGAGCAGAGACACAGAGAAGCACAGAGAGGACCAACCAAGCATCAAGGTTGGTCCTCTCTGTGTTTCTCTGTGCCTCTGTGTCTCTGTGGTGGGGCGGTTCCGGGTATAGACTGCCGCTCTAGCCGAGCAGTGCTTCCATGCCCAGGCAGGCGAAGACGCTTCGCACCTGCCGCTCCGCGTTGACCAGCCCCAGGTCGATCCCGCGCTTCTGCGCCTCATACCGCGCCAGCAACAGCGTCCTCAGCCCGGCGCTGTCCAGGAAGGTCAGATCAGAGAGGTCCAGAGACAGGGGGGCCTGGTCCCGAAGGAGATCCCGCAGCGCGAGAGTCAGTCGGTCGCCACTACAGAAGTCAAGCTCATGCTCGCCGAGCATTCCAACCACGCTAACTCTGCGCTCCATGTTCCGGTCCTCTCGAAGGGGGGTGGGTCTCGGGCTCCATCCCGCCGCGCCACCCCATCAAGGACAGTATGTCGGCCTCATGTGAAGGTTGCGTAACGGCCGCGTAAAGGCTGTGTTACGTGCCAGCGGCTGTTGGCACGGGTGTCTCCGGAGCAGACGGAGAGGCGGTCGAGGCCAAGCCCAAGGGCCGCCTACGCCGCGCAAGGCGAGGGGCGTCTGCGCCCCCTACTTGCGCGCGCCTCCGGAGGGCTTGCGGCAGGTACCACAGGCTACGCCCCCTTGCTGGGGGGCCGGTTGCCGGTGCCGCCCCGCCTGCCTATGGGAGCTCCCCCGCGGCACGACGCGCGGGCATGGAACCCTCGGGCGTCGTGCCGTCGTAGGGAACGCATACCCGTGGGAGGGGCGAGCTAACCGCCAAGGCGCCCCGAAAGCCTCGAGTGCGCGGCGACGGCCCCGGGCCTCGAAACCGCAGGCCGGTGGGCCCGATCACAGGATCCCGGTGACTGGATCGGGGGCACCGATCACCCACCCCGCAGATGGGCTGTGTGTCCAGAAGGAGCGATCGGTGGTGCCGATCACCCACCCCGTAAAGGGGTGGGCTGGCTTGGCGCTCCGCGCGGAACTGCCGCGGGACACCGGCGCAGCAGGTAACCGTTGGCCGGTGGAGCCGCGGCGTATGGGTCCAAGGGGCCAGGGGCACTCTTGGGCAGAGACCAGGCCGCACCGGATGGGCCGCGGCGCCTCCGATGGGTGCGGGCCGGCCTCGAGTCCACCAACCAATGAGACCCTGTTCAGCGCAACGTACCGAGGCGCCATATGCCTTGGGTCCAATCGTCGCGGCTCCACCGATGCACGGTAACGTGCTGCGACGGTGTCCGTCGGCAGCTCCGCGCGGAGCGCCAAGCCAGCCCACCCCTTCACGGGGTGGGTGACCGGCTCCTTCTGGACACACAGCCCATCTGCGGGGTGAGTAATCGGCACCACCGGGCGTGGGTGATTGGCACCGCCGGCGCCGGGTGATCGTGACCACCGGCCTGCGGTGTCGAGGCCCTTGTCGTCGGCGACGGCTTCCGCCGGTTCGCCTCGTAGGGACCCGTTTCGTCTGGGGCACCTCCGCGCGGAACGGCTGGCCTAGTGCACCTGTACATGGGGTAGGGCGGCCGGGCAGGCCCTACACCTTACAGCGCGAGGGTGAGGCTGTTCTGCTGGGCCCACATTCGGAGGATGCGCTTCTCTTCAGGACGGGGCTGGCGGTTGCAGGCGCCGCGGCACTGCGTGATGCGGTGGCCGGAGTGGTTCACCTGGATGGTGGTGGCCCGCTTCACGATGTGGCCTCGGCGGGAGCGCATGGACCACAGCGAGAACTTGCCCTTCTCCACGTTCTCCTGGTAGCTGGCCACGCAGTGGTGCATCTTCCGCGCCTCGTCTCTCAGGGCGGTGCTGTCCGTGATCTCGGTCACCGTCCAGACGCGCGTGATGCCGTCCCGCTCAAGGGTCCAGCTCCCGGGCTTCAGCCCCGAGGGTGGGAACTCCGTGTGGACCGTCTCCTTGCGGAGGGCCAGCTCCTCGTGCCAGTCCTGAACCAGGGCCAGCAGCGGCTCCGGCTCACGCCCCTTCACCTGGAAGGCGGGATCCGGCGGGATCTCGGCGGCCGCCTCCCCGTAGCGGCGGGCGTAGAGGAAGTCGATGATGGGGATTACCTGTTCCAGGTCCAGCTCCGGGTGGTTGGCGAACCACTGGAGCACACCCGTCCACCACTCCTCGTCCTCCGGCGGCCAGAGCTGCCAGGCCAGGCGGGAGAAGTCCACCGCCCGCGCCAGGGCCGTGCTGCCGCCCAGACCCTTCACCTGGGCGTAGCGGAGAGCACGGACGTAGTCGTAGGTGGCGGGCGCGGTGAGGAAGTGGAAGCGCATGCGGCGAGTAAGGCTTAGGGCCGGACGCTGAGCGGCGGGCCGGTGTGGGTCGAAGGCCAGGTGTCCGAACCACAGACGCGCGAGGGTGGAGGACTCCTCGGGGAACACCTCCCGGCCAAACCGCTCCCGCTCCTCCTCCGTGAGAAGAGTGCGCAGCAGGTGCGCGAACTGGCGGTCGGCCTTTCCGCTGTGCGGGCGCCACTCCTCCGGCGGGCGGCGCCAGAGGGCGTGCCGCTCGGCAAGCTGTAGCAGGGGCAGCAGGTAGTTGTGCTGGCCGTCCGGGCAGGCGTCGTGCAGCAGCTTGCCGGCGCGGGGCTCCACGTGGCCCAGCAGATGCTGGAAGGCCTCCCGGCTCTCCGGCGTGCGGCACAGGCGACAGGCGAAGGCCACGCTTCGGCAGTAGGGCGGTGCATCGCCCCAGTCGCCCACACCCTCGGTGTGGAAGATCGTGGTCGTCAGGGAGCCCTTGCCGGTGAGCTCCCGCGTCTGCTGCATAACCTCCAGGGCGCTCAGCAGCCGCGCGCGCTCCTCGGCCGGTCGTTCGGCTAGCTCGGCAGGCATTGCGCAAGGGCTCCTTAGGTGGGCGGATCAGCCACGGGGTCGCGACAGACCGGTCATGGCCCTGACCCCTCCTGATTCGATATCGAGACAGGCCACCTGGGCACTCAGTCGGTTGTCGCGGGCCGCGGGCTTGAGCGGGGAGGGGCACGAGCGGCTGAACCCGCTCGCGGAGCGCCCTGATGGGCGCCCTCCCGCTGCGCGGCTTACGGCCGGGCACCCGCCTCCGCGGGCGCGGTGGTGTGCCGCAAGGAATCGGTGGCATCCGCGGCAGCTCGGCCCGCGAAGGCGGGGCGCATGCTTTGGCAGCGAGCGGGTTCAGCCGCTCGTGCACTCCGCTCGTTCCTCCCCGCTCGTGCCCCCACCGTTCGTGCCGGCCCCCGCGGGGGTCGTCCTCAGGGCTGCCCCTTGCGGTACGGCTTCGTTCGCTGGGGACCGAGGGTCTCCTTGGCCTGTACCTGGCCGTGGGCGTCCAGCTCGAAGGGGTCGATGCAGAGCAGGCCCCTCATGGTGTCGTCCTTCTCCCAGCGATAGGAGAGCCACTTGCGGTTGTCGGGGCCGTCGAAGGCGGTCAGGTGCCCACCGAAGAAGACCGAGCCGCGCGGATCCTTCTTGTAAGGACCCATCACCTTGTCGGCATAGGCCGCTCCGGTGCGGTAGCCCAGCAGCTCCGGGTACTTGGGGTCCTTGTAGGGCGCGGCGTAGAAGAGGACGTAGGTCTTTCCGACCTTCTCCATCCAGGGGCCCTCCAAGTACTCGGGAGCCTCGGGGAGGCCAATGTCTTCGTTGTCGGCGGCCACAACGCGTCGCTCCTCGCCTACGAAGCGGACCTTGCCCTCGTCCAGGCGGCTGAGGTCGATCTTCTGGATGAACAGGTCACCCTTGGGCTTCAGAGCGTAGACCTGCTTGTCGGAGTCCTCGAAGAGGGACATGTCGCAGGGGCCGCCCTCCACGTAGGTGATGTGGGTGTAGGGGCCGATGACGCGGTCAGCCACGCCGATGAAGGCGTACCCGGCAGTACCCCAGGTCTTGGCAGGGTTGTAGCTCTTGCGGATCCAGTTGTCGGCGGTGAAGACGAGGTAGAAGCGACCGCCGATCTTGTGGATCTCCGGCGCCCAGAAGCGGTCCTTGTAGGGACTGTCCTCCGGCAGGTCGGAGCCGCGCACCAGCCAGCTCACGAAGCTCCAGCTCTTGAGGTCCTTGGAGGTGTAGAGGGCGATTCCCGGTGAGCCGCCCTGGTTTGGGGCGCCCAGCAGCCGCTCCTCGCGTCCGCCGAAGGGCCACATCGTGAAGGTGAGGTAGTAGGCGTCCCCCTCCTGGAGGATGCAGGGGTCTCGAAGCTCGGCGCGCTGCGCGGCCTGGCCCTCGGAGTAGGCGAAGTTCAGTGGGTTCGACCAGGCGAAGCTCTCCGCCGGAGCAGCCGCCCGCGGCACTGACGGGGCGCCGTCTTTCGCACCGCGCGGGGGCCATCGCCCTCCACTCGGCAGCGCGAGCGCGCCCGCCCCAACAACGGCCGCGCCGACCAGGGCTGCAACCACAACGGCACGCATGGGATCTCCACACCCTTCCGCACATAGAGCGGCAACCAGGCCCAGACACCGCCGTGGTGCCACTTCTCCCTGGGGGCCAAGCACACCTCGTGGGCGCTAGGCTGGCGGCCGTAGAGGACTTAACCACCAAGAGACGTATCCGAGCACGCGATACACCGAGTTCCACGCGGATAGTGCGGTGATTGTGGCGCCATTCGCCGCATCCCACAAGGCCGTTCACCAGCATCCGGCCGCGGGGCGCCAGGGGTGCTACCCCTGGCTGACATAGAGGCGCCCCTCCGGGGCTTCCAGCGCCCTGTGCATCCACATCCTAGTGCTTACGCCGCCCAGCCTCAGCCCCGGAGGGGCGTCTCTATGTCAGCCGGGAATTGCATTCCCGGCACCGGCCCCAGCCTCCCACCCTCTGAGGCCCTTCCCCTACGACCCTACGACCTTACGACCCTACGGCCCGCTCTCAGGCCCTACGACTCGCTCTCAGGCCCTACGACCCGCTCTCAGCCCCCACGCCCCCCCTTATCTCAACTCTCCCAGCATCGCCAGCAAGTTCCCAAGCGGCACGTCGCCCTCCACGGCGTGGGCGGGGGCGAAGATGAGGCCGCCTGCACGGCCGGCGTCCAGGAGGCGGCGGGTGGCGGCGCGGACGTCGTCCGGGGTGCCGTAGGGGAGGACCCGCTGGGTGGAGAGGCCTCCGTGGAAGGCGAGGCGGCCCCGGTAGCGGGGGAGGAGCTCGAAGACGTCCATGACCTCGGGCTGGAAGGGGTTGAAGCAGTTCAGTCCCAGCTCGATGAGGTCGTCAAAGAGCTCGTCCACGTCGCCGCAGGAGTGGATCATCACGAACTTGCCGGCCTCTCGGACAGCGCCGTACATGCGGCGAAGCTGCGGCGCCAGGAACCCGCGCCAGCAGCGGGGCGACATCTGCAGGCCGCGCTGCTGACCCCAGTCGTCCCCGAAGTAGACGGCGTCGATGTCATACTCCAGCGCACGTCGGACCTGCGCGATGTTGTAGTCCGCCAGAGCCTCCAGCAGCTCGTGGACGAAGGCCGGGTGGTCGTGGAAGTCCATCATCAGGGCTTCCATGCCTCGCAGGGTCCAGGCGCGCTCATAGAGCGAGAAGCCGATCTGAAAGACCCGAAAGCGGTCGCCGTGCCTCTCGATGGCTCCGGGGATATCCGCGAAGAAGCGCGGGTCGTGAGGGTCCGGCAGGCTGAACCCCCGCAGCGTAGGCTCGGGCAGCACCTGGCCGGCCACCACGCCGATGTCCTTGTCCACCGTGCGGTCCCACACCACGCCGAAAGCGTCCCGCACGTGGTCGTTGCCCAGGTCCTCGAAGAAGCCGATGGAGTTGCCCAGCTCCAGCAGGTGGTTCTGGAGGACCTCCTCCAACGCGTCCTCGCCGAAGTGGTCGGCCAGCTTCCCGTGCGCCTCCAGGGTGAAGGAGCAGTGCCACGGCACGTAGGGCGGCTTCTCTCCCCGCAGCACGCTACGGACTACCTCTCGCTTAGTCGTGATACACCTCCTGAGGATAGGGGACAAGGAGACAAGGGGGCTGAGGGGACTGAAGGGGCTGAGGGGAAGGGCCTCGGTCACGAAAGGTGGTAGTGATCAGCATCGCAGGGTGCGCCCGGGCTGAAGCCCCTCTGTCACTGACCACTACCACCTCTCGTTACCGAGGCCCTTCCCTTCAGTCCCTTCAGTCCCCTTGCCCCTATGTCCCCTCCCCTCAGCCCCTTGTCTCCTTGTCCCCTATCCACGGCCCTTCGGAGGAGGGCGGCGGGGCGAAAGCGAACGGCCTTGCAGGGCGAAAGGAGCGTATGCCATGTCTGTTGCTCAGAGGCCGCTGCAGGCCGTTACCGCAAAGCTTGGTTATGAGGTAGAGCGTTTCGAGGCGGAGGCGCGGTTCGCGGAGGGGTTGTGCGAGCTGCATCCGGACCAGGCAGCGGCCTGGCGGCCGCTGATCGCGAGGGCTCGGGAGCTGGTGGACCGCGCGGTGGCCGGGGGATCCGTGAGCACCGTCGAGAGCGCCGTCCGTGAGGCCGAGGGGGTCATGGCTCCGATGGGCGCCGCCGCCAAGGGCTACACCCTCCACTGCGTGGGTCACGCGCACATCGACATGAACTGGATGTGGTCCTGGCCGGAGACCGTGGCCGTCACCAACGACTCCTTCCTCACGGTCCTGCGGCTGATGGAGGAGTACCCGGAGTTCCGCTTCTCCCAGAGCCAGGCCAGCGTGTACGCCATCCTGGAGCGCCACAACCCCTCGCTGCTGAAGCGGATCGCGCAGCGCGTCCGCGAGGGCCGCTGGGAGGTCACGGCCAGCCACTGGGTGGAGGGCGACAAGAACATCGCGGGAGGTGAGAGCCTAACCCGCCACCTCCTCTACACCCGCCGGTACATGGAGCGCCTCTTCGGCCTGAAGCCGGAGGACGTGAGCATCGATTGGTCGCCGGACACCTTCGGCCACGCCATCACCATGCCCACCTACCTGGTGCGCGGCGGCGTGAAGTACCTCTATCTACACCGCCCCGGCGTCCACACCCCCAGCAAGCCTGACGCCTTCTGGTGGCAGGCGCCGGGCGGATCCCGCATCCTCGTCCGCAACGACATGAAGTACGGCTACAACCAGGCCATCGTGCCGGGTCTGGCCGACAACCTGATGGGCTTCGCCAAGGAGTTCGGCGCCAAGGACTTCATCAGCGTCTACGGCGTCGGCGACCACGGCGGCGGCCCCACCCGCCGGGACATCGTGCGCGGCCTGGACATGGCGACCTGGCCCATCTTCCCAACCGTGCTCTTCTCCACCGCCCGCGCCTTCTACGAGAAGCTGGCACAGATGGGCGACAAGCTCCCCACCGTCACCACGGAGCTGAACACCGAGTTCACCGGCTGCTACACCACGCAGTCGCTGGTGAAGAAGGTCTGCCGCTTCGGTGAGACGCGGCTGCTGGACGCGGAGTCAGCGTCAGCCCTTGCCTGGGCCTCCTCGGGCTTCGCGTACCCGACGGACGCCTTTGTGGAGGGCTGGAGGGACATCCTCTTCAGCCACTTCCACGACATTCTGCCCGGCTCCGGCGTGCATGACACCCGGACCTACACCCACGGCCTCTACCAGAAGACTGTGGCCTCCACCTCCCAGATCGAAGCGCAGGCGCTGCGGCTGCTGGCCTCGAGGGTGGATACCTCCTTCGCCGGCTACCCCGAGGACGCGGAGGTGCCGCCGAGCAGCGTCGGCAGCAGCCTGGGCGCTGGCGCCGGCTTCCTGACAGTGGACGGCGGCCTGTGCCAGGGCGACCAGAGCACGGGCGACGGTCCGCGCCCCTACCTCTTCTACAACCCCACCGCCCGGGAGCGCCGGGAGGTCCTGGAGCTGACCCTGTGGCAGGGCTTCACCCCTGGCCGTCCGCTCCACGAGCGCGCCTACGTGGCGAAGTTCGCCGACGGCACCACTCAGCCGGCGCAGGTCACCGGCAGCGGCGACTTCTGGGGCCATTCCTTCGTGAAGCTGGCCGTGCCCGCCACCGTGCCTGCCCTGGGCTACACCGTCGGCGTGGTGGACGAGGTGGAGCAGGCGCCCGAGACTGAGGGCGGCGCCCGCCAGATCGGACTGACCCACCACTGCTCCTACGCCCCCATCGAGCGGGGTATGGAGGGCCTCGAGAACGAGTTCCTCCGGCTCGAGGTCGACCCCAACACCGGCGGCATCCGAAGCCTGGTCCACAAGGCCACGGGCAAGGTGCTGGTGTCGGACGCCCCGCTGCTGGAGTACGCGGTGGAGCGCCCCCATGGGATGACCGCCTGGGCCATCGACCACACCGGCCCCACGGAGTACCCCAGCGTCACCCGCCTCGGTCGCAAGGGTGATGGGCCCCACACGGCCGCCCTCGAGGTGGGTGCCTCGATCCACGAGTCGGACTTCACTGTCACCTACGAGCTCCGCGCGGGGGATCCCAGGCTGCACGTGCACATCGCGGGCACCTGGTTCCAGCGCGGAACGCCGCAGACGGGCGTACCTGTGCTCACCTACGCGCTTCCGACCTGCCTCGAGGACGCCCAGGCTCGGTACGAGGTGCCCTTCGGCGCCATCGACCGAGACCTGAACCAGGGCGAGGAGCTGCCCGCCCTCACCTGGGCGCAGGTGAGCGGGAAGCTGGACGGCCAGCCGGCCGGCTGCCTCCTGCTGAACGATACCAAGCACGGCTACTCGCTGAAGGGAAGCACGCTCCGCCTCACGCTGATCCGCTCCGGTTACGACCCGGACAACCTGCCTGAGATCGGCAACCACGAGATCCACCTGGCGCTGCTGCCCTTCGCCGGTGAGCTGCCCGTGGCCCAGGCCGCCCGTGCCGGCCTGGACCTGAACCACGCCATCAGGGTCGTCAGCACGGACGTTCACTCGGGCGCCCTTCCCTCGAAGCTCTCCGGCTTCACCCTCTCTCCGGACAACGTGGTCCTAACCACGCTGAAGAAGGCGGAGGAGGGCGACGCCCTGACCCTGCGCGTCTACGAGACGGCCGGCAAGGACACGGAAGCCACGCTTACCCTCAACCCCGCACTCCTGGGCGCCGTGACAGCAGCGGAGGAAGTGGACCTGATGGAGCGCCCGCTCCCCACCTCCACCGCGCCAGCGGACGGCAACACCGTCACGGTGAAGGTACCCGCCTACGGCATCGCGTCAGTGAAGGTGGGAGTGAGTAGGTAGGCGGCTAACGGCACCACCACAGAGACGCAGAGGCACAGAGGAGAGACTGAGGGGACTGAGGGGGTGAAAGGCGCGTCGTTGGGGTCGTAGGGTCGTAGGGAAGGGCCTCACCGGGCGGTGCTAGGCTCGGATGGGTCAGGCCGGTGCCCGTTGGCCGACCGCCCGGCGGTGAATCGCCGGG
>DASXUI010000205.1:0-13040 GCA_036504955.1 Armatimonadota bacterium | reverse complement strand
GTCGCTGTTTGCTCCTTCTTGAGCTCAAACCTGCTTATGTTAACGCCTATGGGGTGAGGGGGTGTAAGGGCCTCAGAAGCTGGAGTGAGCTGGCTGCCCTTGGGCGCCGGGAATGTCATTCCCGGCTGACGCAGAGGCGCCCCTCCGGGGCTGCGGCAGGTCGGCGGCCTCACGACCTGGTGGCGCCACAGACTGCTTGGCGCCCCGAAGGGGCAGCACAAGTTGAGCCGGGAATATCATTCCCGGCGCCGACGGGTACCTAGCTGCCCTCGGCTCCTGAGGCCCTTACACCCCCTCACCCACTCACCCCCTCAGTCAATCCTCTGTGTCCCTCTGTGCCCTCTGTGTCTCTGTGGTGGGGCAGTTCTTCGCGCCTTCGTGCATCGTGCGCAAGCGCACGACTCCTGGTGGTGGCTTCTCCTGGCACCACCTATCGCAGGTAGCCGACCCAGTCCTTCTCTGCCTCGCAGAGCTCATCGAACATAGACTGGATCTCGCCCAGGGAGCAGGAAGCGGCGGTCAGCGGGTCCAGGGCCAGGGCCTGGAAGGCCTTGCGACGGCTGCCCTCCAGGACGGCCTCCACGGTGAGCTGCTGGACGGCCACGTTGGAGCTGTTCAGAGCGGCGAGCTGAGGCGGCAGGTCTCCCACGAGGCAGGGGTGGACGCCCACGTTGTCCACCAGGCAGGGCACCTCCACGCAGCATCCCTCCACCAGGTTGGTGATGAGCCCGTAGTTGGGCACGTTCCCGTTGAAGCGGAAGGGGACGCCCGTGACCATGGAGTGGATGATGTGCGAGGCGTACTCCTTGGAGCCCGTGAGATCGATGGGCTCATCGCCGGAGGCCTGCCGGAGGAGCGGGGAGTCGGCCTTGCTCCAGCGGGTGTCGGTGGCGTCGGGGTTCGGCTCGTGGTACTTCAGACCCAGCGGCTCCATGATATCGGGGCGCTTGCGGAAGTAGGGGACGTACTCGCTCATGTGCGTGGTGGACTCGGTCACGAAGTAGTCGAAGTGCCGCAGGATCTCGAACTTCACCGTGTCCTTCTTGTAGATCTCCGGGTCCTCCATGGCCTTGCGGAGCATCGGGTAGGCGTCCTCGCCCTTCCAGCGGTAGTCCAGGAACCAGGCCATGTGGTTGATGCCCGCGCACCAGTAGGCGACCTCCTCGTAGGGCACGCCGATGTAGCGGGCGATGTCCTGGGAGGTCCCCTGAACGCTGTGGCAGAGGCCCACGCTGCGAATGTCGGTCGCCTCGCTCATCGCCCAGCAGAGCATCGCCATGGGGTTGGTGTAGTTGATGAGCAGCGCGTCCGGGCACAGCTCCTCCATGTCCTGGCAGATGCCGAGCATGACTGGTGCCACGCGAAGGGTGCGGAAGATGCCGCCGGGGCCCAGGGTGTCCGCCACGGACTGGTCGACGCCGTACTTCTTGGGGATGGCCTTGTCCGCGAAGTAGTTGGGGCCGCTGTAGGCGGGGCCGCCCACGGCGATGGAGGTGATGACGAAGTCGCAGCCCTCCAGAACCTCGCGGCGGTCAGTGGTGGAGAGAACCTTGGCGCCGGTGCCGTGCAGCTCCACGACGCGCTTAGCGTACTGGGTGGCGGGGGCCAGGTGGTCGGGGTTGATGTCCACCAGGGCGAAGGTGCTCTCGCGGAGCTCCGGGTAGGACATGATGTCCACCAGCATGCGCTGGCAGAACCAGCTTCCGGCTCCGATGATGGCGATCTTGGGCACGGCGTCTCCTCTCAGGGCGACAGGTCACGCGGCCGAAGCGACCGCGCCAGGGTCCCGGGACCCCTCTTGCCACCGTCTTCCCGACGAGCCGCCGGATGCCCTGCGAGGAGGCCGCTGAGCTGCGGCCCGCATCGCGCACGAGGCGCTTGCGCGCGTGCATGGGGCGGGACGCCACACGCTCTCGTGAGTAGTCAGGGCAGGAGTGGCGGGGCTGTGGGTAGGCGTTGGGAAGGTGGAGCGTGCGGGCCAAGCGAACAGCCCCTCACCTCCTACCCCCTCTCCCGCGCGGCGGGCGAGGGGACTCAAGTGCATCCTTGGCGGCCCGAACAACGCTGTGGGGTAGGCTGCGACCCCCAGTTGAGCCCCCTCGCCCGCCGCGCGGGAGAGGGCGTAGGGGCGTGAGGGGCTGTTCGCCTGGCACACGCTCACCCCCGTGACCGCTGCTGCCACTGCGGAAGAGCTAGAGCACGTACCTACTCAGGTCCTGCTGCTTGAGGATGGGTTCCAGTTTGGCGCGGACGAAGGTGCGGTCGAGGGTGACGGTGACGCCGTCCATGCCGGGGGCCTCGAAGGAGAGGTCCTCAAGGAGGCGCTCCATGACCGTGTGAAGCCGCCGGGCGCCGATGTTCTCCGTCTGGGTGTTCACTTCGACGGCGATGTGGGCGACCTCGGCAATGCCCTCCTCCGTCCACTCCAGGGTCACACCTTCCGTCGCCATCAGGGCGCTGTACTGCTTGGTCAGCGCGTTCTTCGGCTCCACCAGGATCTGGCGGAAGTTGTCCTGCGTCAGGCTCTCCAGCTCCACGCGGATGGGAAGGCGCCCCTGGAGCTCCGGAATGAGGTCGGACGGCTTGGAGATGTGGAAGGCGCCCGCCGCGATGAAGAGGATGTGATCCGTCTTGATGGGGCCGAAGCGGGTGTTGACCGTGGAGCCCTCGATGATGGGCAGGATGTCCCGCTGCACGCCCTCGCGGGAGACATCCGGGCCGTGACCCCGGTCCTTGCCGGCGATCTTGTCGATCTCGTCCAGGAAGATGATGCCGGACTGCTCGGTCCGCTCGATGGCCTCCTGGGTCACGTCGTCCATGTCGATGAGCTTCTGGGCTTCCTCCGGCGCCAGGGCCTTCCTGGCGTCCCGAACCGTCATCCGGCGGGTCTTGCGCCGCTTCCCCATCATCGGGCCCAGCATGTCTGGAAGGTTGAGCACCACCTCCTCCATGCCGCCCGGTGAGAAGATGGAGCTGGAGGGCGACTGGCCGGACTCCACCTCGATCTCCACGCGGTCGTCGTCGCGCAGCCCCTCGCGGACCTCCCGGCGAAGCTGCTGCCGGCGCGACTCGTGCTCCCGGGACCGCTGCTCGGCGGTCGGGTCCGGCGGGGGCGGGGTGGGCGGCTGCGGAGGACGGCCGGACAGAATCTGGCCCATCAGGTCCTGGAACGTGCCCGTCTGGCCGCTGCTCGGCTCCTCCGGTGGTTGGGGCATCAGAGCGTCCACGATGCGCTCCACCACGTTCTCCTCGGTCTGCGCCTTCACGGCCTCGGAGCGCTCCGTCTGCACCATGCGCACGGCGGTCTGTGCCAGGTCGCGCACCATGGAGTCCACGTCGCGGCCCACGTAGCCGACCTCGGTGAACTTGCTGGCCTCCACCTTCACGAAGGGCGCGCCGGCCAACTTCGCCAGGCGGCGGGCGATCTCGGTCTTCCCCACGCCGGTGGGGCCGATCATGAGGATGTTCTTGGGGATAACCTCGTCCCGCATCTCCTCCGGCAGGCGCTGGCGGCGGGTCCGGTTCCGCAGCGCGATGGCGACCGCGCGCTTGGCGGCGGCCTGGCCCACGATGTACCGGTCCAGCTCCGCCACGATCTCTCTGGGTGTCAGGTCAGCCATCAGAGGGTCTCCACCGTGATTCGGTCGTTGGTGTAGATGCAGATGCCCGAGGCCACCAGCATCGCCTCACGGGCGATCTCCTCGGCGGACAGGTTGGAGTGCTTCACCAGCGCCCGGGCGGCCGCCAGCGCGAAGGGGCCGCCGGAGCCGATGGCAACCACGCCGTCATCCGGCTCAATGATGTCGCCGGAGCCGGTCAGCACCAGCATACGCTCCTCGTCGGCCACGACCATCAGTGCCTCCAGGCGGCGCAGCACGCGGTCGGTACGCCAATCCTTGGCGAACTCCACGGCGGCGCGCATCAGGTTGCCGTGACTCTCCTCCAGCTTCCCCTCGAACCGCTCGAAGAGCGCGAAGGCGTCCCCCGCGGAGCCCGCGAACCCCGCCAGCACCTTGTCCTGGTACATGCGTCGCACCTTGCGGGCGCCATGCTTCATGACGGTGGTCTCCAGCGTCACCTGGCCATCCCCCGCCAGCGCGGTCCGCCCCCCGTGCTTCACCCCCAGCACCGTAGTCGAATGCACCGTCACCACAAGGACACCTCCTACCGAACTGCCTAACCACAGAGACGCAGAGCACACAGAGAAACACAGAGAGGAGCAAGGGTGAGGCATGGAACACCCACCACCAAGTCACCAAGACACCAAGAAAGGCTAAGCTTGGTTTTCCCTGTGGCCTTTGCGTCTCTGTGGTAGGGCAGTTCTTGGTGCCTCTTGGTGTCTTGGTGGTGACGTTCCTGATCTACCGATCCCCTGCTATCATGCCGTCGAGCGCCTGCAGAGCGCGCTCTATCTGGAGGGCGGGGCGGTCCTTCTTGTGGGTGCGGCTCTCAAGGGGGGGCAGCAGGCCGAAGTTCGAGTTCATCGGTGGGAACTTGCCCTTGGGGTACAGCTCCTGGCTGGAGAGGCCGCAGACGTAGCGGGCCAGACCGCCCATCATCGTCTCCTCGGGAAGGGTCAGCGGTTCCTGGCCTTGGGACACGCCGGCGGCGTTGCGGCCGGCAAGCAGCCCCATCGCGGCCGACTCAAGGTAGCCCTCTACCCCAACCATCTGACCGGCGAAGAAGAGTGGCGAGTCTCGACCGGGCGCATGCTCCGACTTCAGTCGGAGCGTGGGCTCCAGTAGCCGGGGGGAGTCCAGGTAGGTGTTCCGGTGCATCTGGCCATAGCGCGCGATCTCCGCGCCCTCCAAGCCGGGGATCAGGCGGAACACGCGCTTCTGCTCGGGGTACCGCAGGCGCGTCTGGAAGCCGACCAGCGAGAAGACGCTGCCCTCCACGTTCTCCTGCCGAAGCTGGACCACCGCGAAGGGCCGGCGGCCGGTTCGGGGGTCCGTGAGCCCCACCGGCTTCAGCGGACCGTAGGCCATGGTCAGCTCACCCCGGCGGGCCAGCTCCTCGATGGGCAGGCAGCCCTCGAAGAGGTGCATCGGCTCGAAGTCCTTCATCGCCACCAGCTCGGCGCCGAGCAGTGCCTCGCGGAACGCGGTGTACTCCGCCTCGTCCATCGGGCAGTTCAGGTACGCCGCCTCGCCCTTCCCCCAGCGCGACTCCAGGAAGGCGACCTCACGGTCGATACTTTCGGCCGCCACGGAGGGCGCGATGGCGTCGTAGAAGTAGAGGTGGTCGCCGCCGGCCAGCTCCGCGATGCGGGCGCTCAGGGCGTCGGAGGTCAGGGGACCGGTGGCGATCACGCAGGTTCCCCGGGGCAGCTCGGTGACCTCCTCGCGGCGCACGGTCACGCGAGGGTGCGACTCCAGCTTGCGAGTCACCAACTCCGCGAAGCGTGGCACGTCCACGGCCAGCGCCTCACCGGCCGGCACGGCGGTCTCGTCAGCGCAGGGAAGGAGCACCGATCCCAGCCGCCGCATCTCGGCCTTCAGAAGCCCATGGGCACTGGTGAGGCTCTTGCCCTTGAAGGAGTTGCTGCAGACCAGCTCCGCCAGGAATCCGGTTTGGTGGGCGGGCGTGCTCCTGACGGGCCGCATCTCATACAGAGTCACGTCAGCGCCGGCCTCCGCCGCCTGCCACGCGGCCTCGCTGCCCGCCAGGCCTCCTCCAACCACCACCACTTCAGACACTCAGCACCTCACCCCGTCAGGACCCAGTACAGCCTCTGGGCCTCTGTGATTATAGCCGCGCGCCAAGCGAGGGAGCAAAGAGAGACGTTGTCGGACCGGTGGCACTGCCCTCTGGCGCCAGTATCTCCGCGGACGCAGCCTAGGGCACGCAGCTCTACCGCGCTCTACGCGGAGCCGGCCGGGCGAGGAAAGCGGTTCGCGTACTGCGGAGAGGCCGTTGTGGCTACGCCACCCAAAAGCGCCCCCTGCCCGGCCCGCTCAAGCAGCCGTGGCAGGCGGCGGATACCCAAGCACATCATCGTGGGCTATGATGGATCACGTCGCCCCCCTTGTACTCCAGGCGGGCCTGACACCTGCGTAAGTGCACGAACGGAGGAACGAAATGGCTCTCCCAGCCGGAGCCCTCTCCACTGAAGACCTGGTGCGCATCGATGAGGCCGGCACTGCAAGGCTTGGAGGAACGCGCGTAACGCTTGACTCGCTCGTCTACTCGTTCAACCAGGGATGCACCGCCGAGGAGATTCAGGCCCAGTACCCCTCGCTTTCCCTGGCGCAAGTCTACGGCGGGATTACCTACTATCTGTGGCACAGGCAGGAGGTTGATGACTACCTGGCGGAACGCGAGAGAGCAGCGGAGCAGGTTCGCGCGGAAAACGAGGTGAGGTTCTCGCCTGCCGGCCTACGCGAGCGCCTAGCAGCCAGACGTCAGTGACGCAGTGCTCACACTGCTAGCGGATGAGGACCTCAATAACGCAATCCTGCGAGGCATCCATCGGCGCCTCTCCGACGGCTTTGTGCGCCGGGTGCAGGATGTCGGACTCGGAGGGTGCCCAGATGCCACGATACTGGAGTACTGCGCGGAGCACCAGATGGTACTGGTTACGCACGACGTCACCACGATGACGTCGGAAGCTGTTTGGCGCATCCGGACAGGGCTCTCAATGCCGGGCGTCCTGGTCGTACGCCAGTCCGCTCCCCTTCGCGCTGTGGTGGACGACCTGGTCATGTTTCTTGAGTGCGGCACGGAGGAGGACGTGGCTTCCCAAATCCTATATCTGCCCTTGCCGGGGATTGCCCACCAGTGAGGCAGGCAGCCCCCGGCGCGCTACGCGTGCCGGGGGACGCGTGTTCACCTACCCAGGCAGGTTGAGGTAGTTCCTCCCCACCTTCAGCGGCTTGTCACGGTAGCCGGCGCTGACTACCGTCGCCTTCACGCCTGGCGGAACCTGAATCTCCGCCTTCACGCCCATGCCCGCGCGGCGGTAGACGACGTGGATGGCACCATGGGGCGTGGGGACGTCTCCCTTGGCCCACTTAAGGCCCGCCAGATTCGGGCGGATCTCCACGGTGCGGAAGCCCGGGGAGGTGGGCTTCACGCCAAGGACATACTGGGTCAGCCAGGCGGTGGGTCCCGCGGACCACCCGTGGCAGAGGCTCACGAAGTAGCCCATGCCGTTGTCCGCCTGCAGGCTTCGGTGGAAGTGCTCCTTCGGCCATCGCGGGTCATAGCCCTCCCAGGTGGTGGTAGCGCCCTGCTTGAGCATGTCTCCCCAGAAGTAGCGGATGAAGCGCAGAGCCTCCGGCACCCGATCCGCCATCCCCATGGCGGAGATGCTGTAGAAGAGGTAGTAGGGCGTCATGAAGAGCTTCTCGGGGTACATCCGGCTGAGGACGTCCTGCCAGATCTGCTGCCGCTGGGAGAGGGTGGCGATGCCTGAGTAGACGGCCATGGAGTTGTCCTGCCAGCGATCCCGCGCCCAGGGAACGGCGGCGAAGGTGGTGCCAGGATCCAGCAGGTACTTCTGTGCCGCCTCCTCGGAGCGCTTGGCCCAGGCGTCATACCGGGCCGCGGCGGGGACATCACCCATCTCACGGAGCAGCCAGGCACCACGCTTCAGCATCAGAGTCATGAAGAAGTGCGTGGCTCGGTTCGCCGCGGGAGTGGTGCCGTTGAAGTCCTGCGACCAGTCCACGAAGGTCCACTGACGCCGCTTGTTCGCGAAGACGCCCCGGTCGTCCAGCTCGCCCTGGAAGTAGTCCAGCAGCTCGATCAGGTCATCGTGATGCCGTTTGATGTAGTCCAGCGCGCCGGTGTGCATGTAGTAGTCGCTGAGGCCGACCACCCAGGCGCAGGAGTAGCCGGGAATGCCGTTCACGTGGCTCTTGATGGGCTTCCCGCAGTCGGCCCGCAGGTGGTCCATCGTGAGCTCCATCAGGTGCCGGTCCAGGAAGGCGTTGCTGATGACCAGCCCCTCCACCTGGAGGTCGCCCATCCAGCGCCAACGGTCCCGCTTCGGGGCGTCCCAGATGTCGTCCTGCATGCACAGGTGAGCGGTGTAGGCGCCCGTGTACCAGAGCTGGGTGAGCAAGGGATCGGAGCAGTCGAAGGAGCCGCGATAGGTGACCGGGTAGTAGATGTGATCGCAGTGAATGGAACGGATCCGCATCGGCTGGGCCAAGTCGGTGAAGACCAGCTTGGCATAGCGGTAGGCGCTGTTCTGCCCCAGGGCGGACTCGCCGGCTGAAAGGGGGATGCGCTGCACGCCGTTGTAGGGCTTCTCCAGCGCCTCGCCCAGGGACTCACCGTAGCTGAGCAGCAGCGTGCCGCCGCCCTGCTCCACGTCCACCTGCACGCGGCCGGTGATCTCCCGGCCGAAGTCCACCACCAGGCCGGGCGGCCGGTTGCTGCCCACAGGGCCTGTCGGCGGCGCCACCACCAGGGAGGCACGTCCCATCCGAGTAAGGGACGCGGCGCCCCGAATCGTGCCGTCGCCCGGATCCACCTGAAGCACCTGCCGAATGGCAACGGGCGTGCGAGACAGGTGGGACGCGAAGGGCTGAAGCCCGGGCCACCCCACCAGGCCGCCCGAGGCCGTCCACGCGCCGCCTCCCAGGGGAGCCTCCTCGGTAGCCGGGCCCCAGGCAGCGGCGAAGGAGGGCTGCTCCCAACCCTCGGGGGCCCCCTCGGAGGCGATCCAGGTGGAGTCCGTGACGACCTCCTCCACCGACTTGCCGGTGCGGAGGGACAGCAGCGCGATGACGCCGGCCGCTCCTCCGTCGTTCCGCCCCTCGATCGCCAGCGTGTTGGCGCCTGTCTTCACGGCCCGCGTAACGTCCAGCCTCTGCACCTGCCGCCACACCAGGTCATCGCCGGACTTCGGCTCGGAGCCGCCCACCCGCTGCCCGTTTACGTAGGCGGTGAAATAGTTGTCCGCCGTCACGTACAGAAGCGCCCGCTCCGGCGCGGCCTTCACGTCGAAGCTCTTCCTCAGCGCCACCTTCTGGCTGTCCTTGGCCACGGCCGTCCAGATCCAGGAGGCCTTCGCCCCCTCGGGGGGCGTGCTGGCCATGGGAGGCTTCGCCGCCTTCCCAAAGGTCGGATCCAGAGACGATGGGCGGAACACAGCCCCGAAGCTCGTGCCGCAAGTTGCCGTAGCGAGTAGGAAGCACGTGAGGGCAAACCGAAGGCGTCGGTGAGGCATCTAGAGTCCCTTTCTACTACCAGTGGCCCATCCACAGCGGGCAGACCCGTGCTGGGAGTTAGATTGCGGGCTCCCCTTGTCCTGCCTGGAAGCCGGTCTCTCGGCCGGATCTGAGCGTCTCACCGCTCATCCAGGGCACGACAAGCCGTAGACGGCCGCACGCCCTGGGCGCGTGCGCCGCCCAAAGGCCCCCAGCCGCGTGACGAGCTCGGACGCCACTCTACGGCTTGGTGAGCGGCCACAGACAGCTTCACCACCAAGACACCAAGACACCAAGACGCCAAGACGCCAAGACGCCAAGGAGACCTGAGCTGGGACCACCTCTGCGCTCCTTTGTGCTCTCCGTGTCCTTTTGGTTAGGCTCTGCTTGCCCTTCTTGGTGTCCTGGTGTCTTTGTGGTGAAGCTGTCTGCGGACACTGGCTTAGCCCTTCGCCCACCTTCCTCCAAGGAGGAGCCACGCCATGTACTCCATACCTAGACTCACCGGACTCACCCTGGACGGCGACCCCAGCGACTGGGGAGACGGTGGGCTCCGCGTGGAGCTGCTGTCCTGCCTGGAGGGCCAACTCCCCCCGCCGGAGGACCTCGATGCCCGCGTACGCCTCGCGTGGGATGACCGAGGGCTCTGGGTGCTGCTCACCGTCCGCGACGACGTCGCCAATGAGAGCGACTCCACTGACGCGCTCTGGGCCGGTGACTCCGTAGAGCTCTTTCTAACGGACCGGCGTGGCTCCACCAACGGTGTCCAGGTTGTGCTCAGCCCCGGCGTTGACCCGAAGCACCCCGAGGTGCGCACCCAGACCATGGACCACCGCGCGGCGGCATCCAGGAAGGGACCCGTTGAGGTCTCCGCGGCTCGAACACGCACCGAAGGCGGTTACGTGCTCGAGGTATTGCTTCCCTGGAGCAACCTGGACCGGCATCCCCAGACGGGAGACGGGGTAGGTTTCCAGATCTACGTGAACGACAGCGACGGCGGCGGGGTCGTTCACCGGCTCAACTGGTATCCGGAGCGCGAGTCCCATGCCAACCCGCAGGCGCTCCAAACCCTGACTCTCGCCGAGCGCCCCAGCGCGCCCATCATCGCCTCAGCTACGGGCCGCTACGAGCGCCTCCGCCGAGTCTGCGTGGACGTAACCGCCCTGGCCGAGCTGGACGGAAAGACGGCCGAGGTGCAGCGGGGCGATCAGGTGTTGGCTTCCGCCCGGCTTGCGGCTTCGGACGGCAGGGCGAAGGTGGAGCTCGTGCTCGCGATGCCCGCGCGCGGACAGGGCGCCCCCCTCGGCCTGATGCTGGCCGTGGACGGGCTGGTCGTGGCTCCACTGCGGCTCCCCGACCCGGACCAGCTCTACGCCCGCACCCTTACGACGATGGGCATCAGCTTCCACCCGAGCCTGTTCACGGACAGTCGCCTGCCCGAGTGTGACTTCGACGACCCACTCCTGGCGGATGAGGTCTTGGGTCGGTATAGCCTGAAGGTCACCTACTACGACGCGGACTACCAGGAGGTCACTGAGGCGGAGGAGCCCGGCCGCTATGGAGCCGTGGTGGAGGTCACTCCGGAACACGGCCGGCCCTTCCGGCGCTTCCGCACCCTGTTCCGCTTGCCTCAGCCCTTCGGTGAATTCGACTGGTGGAAGGCCCGCCTTACCGGCTGGGTGAACCTACCCAAGGAGCTGGGAGTGGACGCCGCCACGCTCGACCGACAGCCCCAGGTGCTCTCCACCGTCCTGAAGTGGCGGCTGATGGACGGACTGCAACGAGACCCGCTGATGGCGCCCGCCCTCGTCGGCCTCTGGGAGGCCAGAGACGACCCGAAGCACCGGGGAGTGGCCGACGATGCGATTGCCCAGGACCGGCAGTGGTGGGTGGGCCTGAAGCGGAAGCTCTACGGCACGGAGGCATGCTTCCCCGCTCGCCTGACCTGCCCCACCCCCCTCAAGGGCGACCCCGCCCCCACCCTTCGCGACGGCAAGGCGCAGGCAGCCGGAGTGAACCCCCACGGCGTTGAGGCGCTTGATGCGCTTCTCCAGGAGTGGGCGGCGGACACGGACGAGGGCTTCGCCGTCTGCGCTGCACGGCACGGGGTCATCTTCCACCACAAGCCCTACGGCCTTCGGGCCGGCCGTCCCATGAGCCTGCGCGACAAGAGCTGGTGCGCGTCCATCACCAAGCTGCTCTCCGCCACGCTGATAATGATGCTGGTCGACCAGAAGCTGGTGGACCTGGACGACCCCATCGACAACTACCTGCCCGCCTTCCGAGGCATCCCCGTCGAGACGCCGGTCACGGTACGGCACCTGTACACCCACACGGCGGGCACCTGGGACCACTGGGGCGATGACCTCCATGACTTCGAGGAGATCATGGCCTCTTACTACCCACACCTGGAGGTCGGCGTCCGGCACAGCTATAACGGTGCCGGCTACGCCCTGGGCGGCAAGATCATCGAGGCCGTCACCGGGGAGGCGGTCCCGCTCTTCTTCAAACGCCACCTGCTGGGCCCACTAGGCTGCGCCCACACCGACGTGACGGACACCAACGGCGGCAGCTTCAGCATCGCCCAGGACCTGGCACGCATCGGCCAGATGCTGCTGAACAAGGGCTCCTACGGTGACCTGCGCTTCTTCGGCCCCAAGACGCTGGACAAGATGCTCCCCCAAAGACTGACCTCCGTCCTGGGACCGGATACCACCGTGGAGTGGGGCATCGGCACCCATTGGTGCGACGGCGAGGGCCTCGGCAAGGGCACCTACGCCCACGGCGCCGCCTCCGCCGCCACGCTCCGCATCGACCCGGTGAACGACCTGGTGCTGGTCATGGCGCGCAACCGCGATGGCGCCAACTTCGGGAAGTACCACCCGCGCTTCATCCGCGCCGTAGCCGACTGCCTCACGCGATGATCTGAGGCAGGAGCAAGTCACCACCAAGACACCAGGAAGGGCAAGGGGGCTGAGGGGACTCAGGAGGCTGAGGGGAAGGACCCAAGGCGCCTATCTGAGGCCCCTCCCTTCAGCCCCCTGAGTCCCCTCAGCCCCTTGCCCTTCCTGGTGTCTTGGTGGTGACTTACCCTTGCCGCAGACCTTACAGGCGAATGTCTCTCAGATGGGGGCGGCTGCTGATGCTATATCACCGGTGGTGGATGCTCCGGTGCTAGGCATGGAGCCACCTACAGGGAGCAGCTAGAGACATAGCTACGAGTCGCCAGGAACCCGATGGGAGGGACTGGGACAGGGGGAAAGAGACGTAACATGAAGATCGGTGAGACCGTACCGGACCTTACCTTCGACGTTTTCCAGAACGAGGAGATCAAGAAGCTGAGCTTCCAGGAGCTGAGGGGCAAGTGGGTTGCCGTGCTCTTCTACCCGGCCGACTTCACCTTCGTATGCCCCACGGAGCTCCAGGAGGCCGCTCAGCTCTACTCCCAGTTCAAGGATCTCGGCGCGGAGCTCATCAGCGCCAGCACCGACACCGCCTACGTCCACAAAGCGTGGCATGACGAGTCGCCCGCCATCAAGACGGTTGAGTTCCCGATGGCGGCGGACCCCAGCGGCGCTCTCAGCCGGGCCTTTGGCGTCTACCTTGAGGGCGAGGGACTGGCCCTTCGCGGAAGCTTCATCATCGACCCGGACGGCGTGCTCCAGTGCTACGAGGTGAACAACCTGCCCATCGGCCGCAGCACCGCCGAGCTCCTCCGCAAGCTCCAGGCCGCCCAGTTCGTGCGCGAGCACGGCGAGGTCTGCCCCGCCGGCTGGAAGCCCGGCGCCAAGACCCTCAAGCCCGGCCTGGACCTCGTCGGCAAGATCTAGCAAGGTAAGACGCCTCACTACAGGGACAAGGCTGAGGGGGTGAGTGGGT
>DASXUI010000204.1:0-2063 GCA_036504955.1 Armatimonadota bacterium | reverse complement strand
GAGAGAGCCCGCGGCTTCTACCTCAGATTTGGCTTTGAGCCATCCCCAGCCCATCGCCTCGAGCTGTTCCTGCTCTCCAAAGACGCCGCGCTACTTCTTCGAGGAAGGTAGAACGGACCAGCATCTTCCAGGTGGATCGTCGGCGCGATGGTTACTCCACCTCCCACTCGCCCACACCGGCGGACCAGCCTGGCTTCAGGTCAACCGCCATCCGAAGGGCGGCGGTCCTGACCGGCTCGAAGGCGACCGCGTTGAACTGGTCCGGCTGGAGGCCGAAGGCGCCTGAGGTCTGCACCGGCTTCCATTCGGCTCCGTCCTGGTAGAGCAGGCGCCAGGCTTGGGGCAGGTCGCAGCCGCCCTGGGTGGGCCGGTCGGCGAACCAGTAGACGCGGGAGCGGGAGACCTTGGTGGGAGCGGGGAAGGTCATCTGAACCCACTCCGTTCCGCCCCTGTGGTCCCACCAGGAGAGTCGCTGCTGGCTGGTGTCGCCGGAGCTTGTGGGCGTGACCCCGTCGTTCACGGCTGCGGTGGAGTCTGCCTGCCAGCAGTGCGAGGCCGTGACGCGGCTGCGGGTGGCCAGGGTTGCGGTGACCGCCTTGCTGGGGTCGGCCGCAAGCCACACGCGGATGGAGCAAGGCTCCCGGTTGGCGCTGGCGTGGAAGGGGATCGCGGTGAGCTGAGCCGGCTCCGTGCTGACTCTGTCGGCGCTCTTCGAGCAGACCCGGACCTTGCCGCGCAAAACCGCGACGCCGCCCAGCAGCTCCGGCCGGTACTCCGCCTTCAGCCTGGCGTCCGGCGGCACGACCAGGTGCCGGGGACCCTCCGGAACGTCCACCGACTCCACGCAGTAGACGATCGGCCCGCGGGTGAGGGCCACGCGGCCTTGGTCCTCCAGCACCGAGGGATGCGCCTTCACCTGTCGGACGGGCATGTCCAGCTTCAGCTCCACCACGTCGCCGGCCCTCCACTCGCGCCGAAGTCGCGCGTAGCCACGGGCCTTGTCGAGCTTGCCGATGGGCTGCCCGTTGATCCTGATGCGCGCGGCGCCCTCCTCCGGCAGTCCGACCGGAGTGTAGAGCGCATTCGGCGAGGCGGGACCCTCCGCCCAGGCGGGGATGCGGACGTACAGGTCGAACTCAGCAGGTCGCTCTGGGTCGAGGGTGATCGTTACGTCGCCGGACCAGGGGTAGTGGGTCGTCTGCTTGAGCTTCACCGGCACGCCTTCCACGCTCAGGGAGGCGTGGCTGCCGGCGAAGAGGTTGACGTACACCGCCCCAGGCTCCTGGGCATAGAGGTAGCCCGGCAGGGCGCCCATCATCTTGGCGAACATGGGCGGGCAGCAGGGGCAGTCGTGCCACGCCCAGCGTCGCAGCCCCTCGCCAGTCAGAGGGTTCTGGTAGAAGTAGTGGTCGCCCGTGAGGGAGACGCCGCCGGGGACCGCGTTGTAGAGGGCCTGCTCCAGCACGTCGATGTAGCCCGCGTCGGCGAACAGCAGGTTCATGTTCTGGGCGAAGAAGCCCACCCCAACGGCGGCGCAGGTCTCCATGTAGCCGTCGTTGGGCAGGAAGTAGTCCGCGCCCAGCTTCTCGTCCGAGGCCACGGCTCCCGCGGCCCCAGTGATGTACATCTTGTGCCGGACGAGGCTGTCCCACAGCCGCAGCGCCGCGGCCAGGTACCCCGGGCGGCCGTCATCGTACGCCGCGGCGGCGATGCCGGTGCAGAAGAGGGCGGCGCGGACGGCGTGCCCCTCCAAAGTGGCCTGCTGGGCCAGGGGCGCGTGGTCCTGCCCATACTCCTCGAAGCTCTTGTCCTTGCCGGTCCGGCCCTCGTGGTGGCCGCGCGTGTCGATGAAGAACTGGGCTAGCTTCAGGTACCGCCGAGGGTCTCCGGTGAAGGATACGGTCCTCCTGGCTTCTGGGTCGTCACGGTAGAGGCGATAGAGGGCGACCAGCGCCTCCTCCGGCCCGGAGTGGCCGGGGACCACGTTGGCCCTCGGCGAGGGGCCGATGACCTTGCACATCAGGTCCGCCATTCGGGTGGCGGCCTTCAGCAGAGCCGGGCGG
>DASXUI010000203.1:0-5621 GCA_036504955.1 Armatimonadota bacterium | reverse complement strand
TCGGAGCTAGAGGACTGGCGAGAGTGTACCGAGGCGGCCATCGAGCAGCGCCTGGCCGGCCAGAGCCTGCACAACCAGCAGGACCCTGACTCCTTCTACTCCCAGGTGTTCCTGCAGTGCCTTCGGCTGGCCGATACCCATGAGGGCATGCGGAGGCTGATGCTGGACCCCCGGCTCGGCCGAATGGCGGCGGAGCTGGCGGGCGTCTCCGGAATCCGGATCTGGCACGACCAGGCGCTGTTCAAGCCGCCCTTCGGCAACCCTACAGCCTGGCACCTGGATAACCCCTACTGGTCCTTCAGCAGCCCCGATGCACTGTCGATCTGGGTAGCGCTCGACGACGCCACGCTTCAGAACGGCTGCCTCTACTACCTGCCCGGCACCCACAAGCAGGCGCGGTTCGAAAACGTGGGGATCGGCCAGAACCTGGGCGACCTGTTCAGAGTGTACCCCGATTGGCGGGAGTTGGACCCGGTGCCCTGCCCCTGCCCGGCCGGTTCGGCCGTATGGCACAACGGGCTGACCGCCCATGGCGCGGGCGCGAACATGACCCGCCACCCTCGCCGAGCCATGACCTGCGCCTATATGCCGGACGGTTGCACCTTCAACGGCATCCGCAACATCTTGCCGGAGGAGTACTTCGCGTCGCTGTCTATCGGCGACCCCCTGAACGACGACCGCCAGAACCCACTCATCTACTCAACCTAGTCAGCGACGAGGACCAGCTTCACCACCAAGAGACCTGGAACTGCAAGGAACTGCCTCACCACAGAGGCACAGAGACACAGAGGGACACAGAGAAGAGCTACCATAGGGACACCAGAAAAGGCATAGGTTGGTTCCCTCTGTGTCTCTGTGTCTCTGTGGTAGGGCAGTTCTCTGAAGTTCATGGTCTCCTCGTGGTGGAGCTTCTCCGGACACTGACACTGCCCGTCCGGCGGAGGCCACGGCCGGTCAGGCAACGAGGGCCTGCTCTAGGGCAGCTACCAACTGATGGGGGCGGAAGGGCTTGCGTAGGAAGCCGCTGAGCCCCTGCTCCTGGAGCCCGCGCACCACTTCCGCCTCGTTGTGGCCGGTCATGAGGACCACCGCGACCCTGGGCCGGAGCTTGCGAAGCTCTCGAAAGGCCTCGGCGCCATCCATACCGGGCATCACCAGGTACAGGAGCACGGCATGGATCTCACCCTCCCGCTGCCGGAAGGCCTCCACCGCTGACGCACCGTCGGGCGCCAGCAGCACGGCTTATCCCGCGCCCTCAAGGGCCGTGCGCACCACGTCAAGCACGGTGGGGTCGTCGTCCGCGACCAGGATCCCCCGGCGCTGGCCGTCCGCGAGGGGCCGTGACGAGAGGCCAGGGTGGACGGCTGGATGATCCATCCACGGCAGGAGGACTCGAACGCAGGTCCCCTCACCGGGCTGACTTCTAGCGCGCACCGCTCCCTTGTGGCCCCGAACGGTGCCCAGCACCGCGGCCATCCCCAGGCCGCGCCCCGTGAATCGCGTGTTGAAGAACGGGTCGAAGAGCCGCGCAAGCGTAGCTTCGTCCATCCCGCTCCCCTTGTCGGCCACCTCCAGATAGGAGTAGGGACCCTCAGGGAGTTCTTCACGGAAGTAGGTCCTGGCAAGGTACTCCGCGTCAGCCTGCACCACGCCGGTTGAGATCGTGATGGGACCCCGCCCCATCGGCAGGGCCTCATAGGCGTTGGACACTAGGTTGAGGAGCATCTGAGTGATCTGGTCGCCGTCCCCTGCGTCCAGGGATTGGGGCCGGCGGGGACCTGCAGCCTGAGGTCGGCGGTTCGGGCGGAAGCCCGAAGAAGGTCCGACGAGTCCAGCAGGAGACCCGAAAGGTCCAGCGGGCCCATCTCAGAGCTGGCGTGGCCTGAGTAGGCCAGCATCTGACGCGAGAGATCGGCCGCGCGGTGGGCCGCGGCGAGCACGTGCCGCAGGCTTTCCTCCGCCGGAGAGCCAGGGCCGACCCGCGTCATGGCTAGCTCCGCGTGGCCCAGAACGCCCGTTAGCAGGTTGTTGAAGTCGTGCGCCACCCCGCCGGCCAGGCCCATCAGGCTCTCCAGACGTCTGAGCTGGAGGTCGCGCTCCAGGGACCGAGCGCGCTCCTCCTCGGCGGCCTTCTGCGCGGACAGGTCGCGGAGCACGATGGTGATGGCCGATGGGGCCCCATCGCCATCCCTCACCAGCCTCGCGCTCACGTCCGCGGGGAACCGGGCACCGTCGCGCCTCACACAGGTGAACTCACCGTGAAAGGTCTCCAACTCCGATATCCTTGCGAGGGCAGCCGCGCCACGCTCCCGGTCCTCCGGCGTCAGGTAGGACAGGATGTTGTCCCCCTGCATCTCCTCCATCCGAGAGGCTCCGTTGGTGAGAACCGCGGCCTGATTCGCCAGGAGCATCGTTCCATCGAGGCTCACAAGCCCTACCGCCGCTGGACAGGTCTCCACCAGGCTTCGGAAGCGCGATTCGCTGGCACTGAGCGCCTCCTCCTGCAGCCGATGCTCCGTGATGTCGGCGCACACGCCCACGAGCAGGTAGCATCCGCCTCCCACCGGCTGAAGGGACACGTCCTCGCGGATCCAGTGGAGCCGACCATCGGGTATCCGGCATCGATACACCTGGCGATAGCCCGGATCCTCCCGGCTTAGGGCTCTGAAGCATACGTCATCCATCGCCTGGCGGTCGTCCGCCGGAATCGCCTGCCAGAGCGCCGAGTGGAAGGCCTGCCCCTCCTCAACGGGCAGCGGAAGGAAGCGTCGCGACGCGGCCTCATCGGACTCGCGTAGGTCCCAGAAACAGGCGCCGCTAGCTTCTCGCGTGACCCGGGCGTGCCAGAGCCGGCATCGCGCGCCGCCCAGTACGTCTCGGAGCTGGTGGCGCGCGCTCATATGCTCCAGCACCGCGGAGAGAGCCTGCGCCGCGACGCGAAGCATCTCAGCATCGTCCGCGGTGAAGGGCTGCATTGACCAGCACCCAGCGAAAACGAGCAGACCTGACCAGACACCAGCCACCGTGAGCGGGAGGACGGCGATCGGCCCCGAGGCACCGCCGAAGAGAGCACGCGCGGCCGGCGATAGGTCCTCCTCTTGGAGCACCAGAGCCTCGCCTCTGCTCAGAGTCGCGGCCCACCCAGCGAAGGTCTCCTCCTGTGGCAGGTCAATCGGCGGTGGCGCTGTGGTACCACTGGAAGCTGAACTCTGCCACCAAGCGGCGAGTCGCCTCGCCAGCAGGCGCCCTTGGATGTCCCGCCGATTCTTGAAGACGTGGATGCTGCCGGCGCCGGACGCCGGCCCGATGGCGGCCACGGCTCGCGAGTAGATCTCACCCTCGGCACCTTCCTCGCCGAGGAGGCGATGGATCCGTAGGATGGCAGACGGCAGTGCCTCGCGGCGTTTCAGCTCTGCCGAAGCCCTGGAACCCCGTTCAGCCAGGGGAGGATCCCTCGCTAGCCCGCGGTCCCTTGGGGGGCACCCCTGCAAGGGAGGGTGGGACGGACACACCAGACGTACGCCAGACCAAAAAGGAAGCGACTAACGGCCGCGAGACACCCCGGCGGGGCCGCACCTGCAGAATACCGTGCTAGCGGGAAAGAGCAAGCCTCATTGTTGACGGGAGCAAGCAGCTAGGCCCGGTGCCGTTCCTGGACTGCTGTCCCGCACCAGGCCACCGGATGGCACGCCATGGGGAAGCTATTGGGGCCGAAGCGCCGAAGAAGGGGTAGCAGGGCTGTCCCTCGCAAGCCCTCCCGCTCGTCAAAGGAGTGTCGAACGATCACTCGGAGGAGATGCCCATGCACTCATTCGCCCGAAGGCCCGTCCACCGCGCCGCGGTCCTCACCCCCGGCCCATCAGGCCCTCGCCAGCGCCTTGCGGCCCAGGCAGGAGGGGCCCTAGTCCTGGCGGCGCTCCTGATGCCGCCATGCCACGCCGCGCCAACCGAATCGGCCCCGCCAACGAGAGCCTGGTTCCACGTGAGCCCCACGACCACTTGGACCCGAGTCCAGTTGCCCGCTGGGGCCCCTCAGGATGTGACCCTCGCCTTCCCGGGACTGGAGTCGGCGCCGCGACGATCGGTGGGGCTGGGGCTCTGGGCGCCGGGTCAGGCGGATGCCAAGGCTAGGGCTGAGGTGGACGTCCCTGAGGCTCTCAAGGTGGGGCGGACCTTGCCGCTGGTGGTGAAGGCGACCGAGGCGCCTCCGGAGCTGAAGGACACCCCGCGAGCGAAGGTCTACTGCGGGTGCGGACCCAAGATAGCCAGCGGACAGCCCACGATGCTTACGCTCGCGGACATGGTGAAGCGTTCGGACTCCTGGAAGGGCATCTCCGGGCTCCCGAAAGACCCCAAGCTGAACCGGATCCCTTCGGACGCCAGCGCCCAGGGCTCCTACAATATCCGGAGCTTCGCCGGTAACGTGGGCGTCAGCGTCGGCCCCAGCCAGGACTTCCTCGACCCCGTGGACGTCCTGGCGCCAATGCCGGGCGCCAAGGTGAACGGAGACGCGCCACTGCGCGTGGCCTGGAAGAAGGTGCCCCGCGCCAGGGCGTATTTGGTGGTGGCTCTGGGCACCGACAGCAGCAACCAAACGGTGCTGTGGTTCAGCAGCACGTCGAGCCCGTGGCCCCCGGCGCCGGAGAGCCTGCGGTGGTCGCAGGGCGGCTTGGAGGATGGGATCAAGAAGGGCCTGTACTTGGGCGCCGACACGACTGAGTGCCTTGTCCCGGCGGGTATCTTCGGCAAGAGCGGCCCGATGACGGTCGGCGTCACCGCCCTGGGTGACGTGAGGGTGACGCAAGCCCTCCCGGATGGCACCGCCCTCCCCGTCTCCACGGCGGTAACCCCCCAGTCAAGCACGCTGGTGATCGTCTCCCTCCCTGTGATCGATACCCCAGAGGAGGAGGCAGAGATGAGGAAGAGCGACACCAAGGAGAAGGACGAGTAGGCGGACACGCGGCCGCACCAAGGGCCGGTGCAAGACACGCGGATAAACGCGGGGGACAGCCCAGGAGCCTCGGCTGTCCCCCGTATCCGCATGAAGTGACTGAGGACCTATTCGGGGCTGCCCCCAAAGGCCAGCCCCCCTACCCCGCGCCCTACGCGGTGGCCAGGCCGGCCACCACCCGCAGCACCAGCAGTACGTCCCCGATGCTCAGCTTGCCGTCGCCGTTCATGTCCGCGCGCGCCAACTGCTCTGCCGTGAGCTGCTTCAGCCCGGCCACCGCCTGAAGCCCCAAGATGACGTCCGTGATGGATACCTTGTTATCGCCGTTCACGTCGCCCTTCTTCGAGGTGACGGGAGGCGGGACCACCACGGGGTCAGAGTCGATGGCACCGGACAGGTCGAGGGACCAAACGCCCTCCCCCAAGGTTCCCGCCAACAGCTTCTTGGGGTTAGCCGGGTCGAAGAGCAGCGTAGTGACCGCCGCGGTCGTCAGCCCTCCGCGCGCGGCTTTCCACGTGTGCCCGTTGTTGAGGGAGTAGTACACCCCCTCTTTCGCGGTACCCGCGAAGACACGCCCCGGCACCGCGGGGTCAAAGGCGACGCAGTACACAGTCTTGTCGCCCAGTCCCGTGCTAGCCTCCTGCCACGTCTCGCCATCATCGTTGCTGAA
>DASXUI010000202.1:0-17381 GCA_036504955.1 Armatimonadota bacterium | reverse complement strand
CGTCCCCTACGTGCCCGAAGGTCGGCAGAACCACGTCGAACCGTTCCGCGATCTCCTGGATGCGTCGCACCATGGGCACGATGGCGGCCCGGGGCAGGGAGATGTCCTCGCCCAGTTTGCAGGGCCTGAGCCGGGACAACGCGGGCGAGACAGAACGCCGGGCACGCCAGAGCCGATCCCTCGCCTCGGGGCTCGTCGCCCGCTCAACAGAGGTGGCGCCGCCGGCCGCGCAGAGCTCGCACACGGTCACGACCTCCGCTTCCACCGCCGTAGGGTGCCCGTCGCATTCGATGAGCACCAGCGCCTCCACCCCGTCCGGCAGACCCAGGGACCACGCCTCCTCGAGGCAGTGGATGCCGAGCCTGTCGATGAACTCCAGCACCGAGGGCAGGATTCCGGCCCCCAGGATGCGCGTGACGATGGCCGCCGCGTCTTCCAGTGACGAGAAGAGCGCGAGGACGGTGCCGGTGGCCGGCGGCTTGGGGATCAGCCGGAGAGTGACCTGGGTTAGCACGCCCAGCGTGCCCTCCGCCCCGACGAAGAGCTGCGACAGGTTGAGGCCAGTGGTGCTCTTCAGGTACTTGCCGCCGTCGCGAATCACCTCGCCGCCGGCAAGCACCGCTCGGACCCCCCGGACGTACTCGCGCGTGGTGCCGTACTTCAGACACCTGGGCCCGCCCGCGCCGGTGGAGACGTTTCCGCCCAACGTGCTCTGCTTCAGGCTAGCGGGGTCCGGGGGGTAGAAGAGCCCCTTCGCTTCCACCGCGCTCTGCAGGTCAGCGTTCACCACGCCCGGCTCCACAACCGCCATCAGGCTGACCTCGTCGACCTCCAGGATCCTGTTCATAGGAGCCACGCTGAGGGCAATCCCGCCCTTGGGCACCGAGCCGCCCGCCAGACCGCTGCCGGCGCCACGGGGAAAGACGGGGGTCCGCGTCTCCTCCGCCAGGCGCAGCACAACCTGCACCTCCGCCTCGGAGCCGGCGTTCACGGCGACCTCGGGCAGGCCGCTGAGGGCCGTCGCCCCGTCGTACCCGTAGGCGACCAGGGACTCGGGGTCGGTCAGTACATGGCCCTTGGGAAGCTCCAACTCCAGCCTCTGAACGATGGTCACGCCGCGGCCTCCTCGGGTGGGGCGTCCTCGCGCGCCAGGCCCGCCTCCTGGGGGTCCGTGGACTCGGGGGCACGGTCAGGCGCGTTCCGGTCCGCCGTCAGCGCCTGGTAGAGCACGTCGCTGAGGTGAGCCACCGTCCACCGGTCCTCCCCCGCCCGCCCGGCCAGAAGCTGCAGCACGCAGCCGGGGTTCGCCGTTACCACCGTCTCGGCGCCGGTGGAGCGTAGGGCGGCCAGCTTCCGTGCGAGCGCGTGGTCCGAGATGGCGGGGTGCGTGGCCCAATAGACGCCGGCACTGCCGCAGCACCGGTCATGCTCGGGAAGCTCGCGGTAGTCGGCGTAGAGCCGGCGGAGAAGAGCCTTGGGTGGCCCGCAGGTGCCCTGGCCGTGAGCCAGGTGGCAGGGGGCGTGGTAGGTGGCAGAGCCCTCCAGTCCCAGGCCCTCCGGCAGCAGAGGCTCAACCACCTCAGATAGGTCCCGTACTCGGGCCGAGAAGTCCGCGGCGCGGGGGTCACCAAGGAACTCCGAGTAGTGCTTCAGCTCGGACCCACAGGCGGCGCAGTCCGTCACCACCAGATCCAGCCCCTCGAAGCACCCAAGGTTGCGCCGAGCCATCCCTCGGGCCAGGTCTCGCTCCCCCAGCGTCATCTGTGGCGCGCCGCAGCAGACGACTCCCCGGGGGATCACGACCTCGAACCGCAGCCTGCTGAGTACCGCGACCGTGTGGCGCGCGGTGTCCGCGAAGAGGGTGTTCATAGCGCAGCCCAGGAAGTACCCCACGCGCCCCCGCTGCTCCCCAAGGGCTGGGACCACCTCCGGCAGCGCGCGGCGGGCGAAACGAGCCGGAATCGGAGGCAGGTAGCGGTCCAGGCGATCCAGACTGGGAAGCCCTCGAAGCAGGCCTGCCGAGCGCAACAGATGCTGAAGGCCCGTTCGCTGGTACGCCAACCGGACAGCCTGCGCGCTACCCTCCTGCCAAGAGGGACGCGACAGCGCGGTGCCCAGCACCAGGCGGCGGACCCACCGTGAGAAGGAAGCCTCCGGCTGGAGGCCCGCGCGGACCTCCAGGGCCAACTGCCCGGGATGGATTCCGTTGGGACACGCGCTCTCGCAGGCGCGGCAATCCAAGCAGGCGTCCAGAATCCCTCTCAGACGCTCCGAGGGCTCGAGGCGGCCCTCCCGGACCGCGCGAACGAGCTGAACGCGGCCTCGGGGAGAGTAAGTTTCCAGCATCGTCGCGCCGTAGGAGGGGCATGCCGGCAGGCAGGTGGCGCACCGGCTGCAGGACAGCAACGTGTCTTCAGCCGTTGCCCCGGAGGTCTCGTCTGTAGGGTGGAGTTGGAGGAGGGCATCAGCCACGAGGGAGCACCTTCAGGCCTGCGAACGCAAGGGGAGCCAGAGACGCGACGAAGGGTTGCCTTCGCTGGACCCGGGCTAGACCACTGATTCTATGTTCCGGGCGGCGCCCCGCGCGGCCTTCCGGAGGCAGGCCCGTCGCCTGGGCGGGGCCAGTGAATGGAGGCCCGACCACGGCCCAGCCGAGGGGGCGGCGTATGCCTACTATCGGGAACCGTGCGTGATCGCCTACCGAGCACGTTGGCCTAAGCAGGTGTTCCTAGTGAAAGCGCACATTTCCGCGCACCCGAAGCATGGGCGAAGTGCATACTTCTAATGCGCGGTTACTTAGTGCAGGAGCGCAGCATCCCTGTGGGGAGGACCGGGTGTGCCGGGCCGGTGAACGATCCGGCACAGGGGCCTTCGGCCAAGCCAGTTGCCACGAGGTGCCGAGGACCGAGGTCCACTCAGGAGCGGGTGTGCCGGGCCCCCTCCCAGCTTGGCCGCAGGCCCTCGTGCCGGGTCGTTCACCAGCCCGGCACACCTTCGGTCCTCTCCACAGGGATGCTGTGGGATGACACTAGACCGATTAGTGCACGAGGCGCGTGCGCGTCGCGCACGGCGCGGGCTTCGACACGCTCTCGCGAATGGTGCGGGCTGGGCCCGCTCGTGCGCATCGGGGCAGAGGAGCCATCTGGGTGCATCCGGAAAGGAGGGAGCAGGCCCATGGCGGCGGCCCTGCCGCTGCCGCGGCCAATGGGGGGCGGGCTGATGCGCGGACGACGCGGATTCACACTGATCGAGCTGCTGGTGGTGATCGCCATCATCGCCATCTTGGCGGCCATCCTGTTCCCTGTCTTCGGAGCCGCGCGGGACCGGGCTCGGATGACGTCCTGCGCCTCCAACCTCAAGCAGCTCCACGGCGGCTTCCTCCTCTACCTGGGGGCCTGGGACGACACGCTGCCCCTCTACACCCGGAAAGAGAGCGACGCTTACGGATTCCGCCTTACCTGGGATATGGTGCTCCAGGACTACCTGAGGAACCATCAGGTAGTGGTCTGCCCCAGCGACGACCGGTCGAAAGGGGTCACCCACCCCGTCTACGGAACGCTCCTCCGTTCCTACAGCTACCCCGGAGGGCTAGGGGGTGACTACAAACCCTACACCCCGGACGCCAAGGCGCTGGGCGACATCCCGAGGGCTACCGACACGGTCCTGCTGGCGGAGCGCGAGATGAACGAGTCAGCCCCTGCCACGGGGGCAAACTGGGACTGGTACGCGGTCTTCGACGCGCTGGGCCGCAGCGACCACCAGGCCTACGACCGTGGGGAGGAAGTGGACTTCGCGCGGCACCGGGGCAGAGCCAACTTCCTCTTCGTGGACGGGCACGCGGCGGCCAAGAACGGCAGCCCTCAGGGACCCTTCCCAGCTTTCCCAGGCTACAAGGTCAACAAGTACGGCGCGGCCATGTGCTCCTATCAGGACCCCTTGCCCAGGTAGCGCAGCGACCACCACCGGGCCGCGATCGTCTCGGTGCGCGCCTAGTCCTCCAGCAGCCCATTCCCGGACAGGACTAGCACCAGGTCGTGAGTCCGCTCCCGCTCGGCCACACAGGAGGCCAGAGTCACCGGCCCCAGACTGGGCAACTCGGACAGGGGCCTGAACTTGTCGCGCGGCAGGACCTCCACACCCACCACCGAGTCCACCGCCAGCGCGAAGGTCCGGTCACCGACCTCGAGGACAACAGCCAGCTCCCGAAGAGACCCGCGCAGGACGCTCCTCAGCTCAGTCAGAAGGACCATCACCTCGCTCAGCACGCCGTGACGCGCGTCCTCCAAGAGACCAAGGGCATCATCGACCCGCCCCTTCGACGACAGCAGCAAGGCCTTGTCCGCCAAGGCGTGGACTTCGCCGTGGGAGCGATCGATCCGCTTCAGGAAGCCCGCAACGATCAGGTCCGGTGTCTGGAAGCTGTCGCGCCACCGACCGAAGGCGCACTGATGCGGGTCGCGAGCCAGAGTGAAGGGCTCACCGGTCCGGACACAGGCCTCAAGGGCGTCAACCCAGTTTCGATGGTCTCGCTCACGCTGCTCGAGCAGCACGCACAGCTGCGCCCGCGGGCAGGACACCCAGACGCATCCGTAGATCCACAAGGGGCATCACCTGCCCACGCAGGTTCATCACGCCCCTGACGGACTCGGGAGTGCGAGGCACCCGAGCAACGCGTGGAGCGATCAGCATCTCCCGAACCTGACCCGTCGCTATTGCAAACAGCCTCTTATCTGCTTCCACTACTACCCAAGGTAAGTCCGCGGTCCCCGCCATCCTCACTCCCATATGCAGCAACCAGCCCCCAAGCTTAGAGCGCCGCCCGATGGGACCGTATGTGGCCTCACCCAGCGTGACCGGAAGACAGGTCACACAGCGCTTCGCCGGATCAGGCGGCCCGCTGGAAGGCGCGTCCCACTCCGGCTGTATCCGGCACGCAGCTCGGGTGGACTGGACCAGGCACACCTGGGCATCCTCCGCAACGCACCAGGTACTAGATCGGCGAAAGCGTTGAAGGGCTTAAGTTAGCGAAACCCTGTTTGGGGCGGCAGATGCGGCCGGGCGCGACGGGGCCCGGCCCATCCGAAACCCAGGACGACGGCGCGCCACGCAAGGGCCGCGGTCCCACAGATGGTCGCGGATCCCGAGGGCGGCTGATGGAGCCAGCCCGCGGAGTGCACGAGGCGTTTGCGCGTCGTGCAGGGCTCGGACTCCCACGCGCACTCGTATATCGTGCAGGCTGAGCCATATCAGTGGCACGATATATTCATACCTTCTAGCGAGCGTACGGGTGAATATAGCGAACTGAAGCCCGCGCCATCCGGCACGGGCAAGCGCCCCATGCATCAGGAGAGTTGTAACGCGGTGACCTCCTCACCGCTGCCTTCGCCCTGGAATCAGGCGATCAGCGCAGGGGACGCGCGACCAGAGCGCCCGGGGCGGTTACTGTAGGAGGCGCGCCCGGCCTACCGAAAGAGGGCTCATCCACTCGGCGGGGTGTCCCGCCCCTTCACCCAGGAGCGCCCTATGTCTGAGTACGAGCTGTATGTTCAGCGGGTGGCCGCAAACGGCGCCCTTGGCCTTCGGTCAACCCTCCGCGAGCCTGAGCTGGCTCCCGAGCTTGTCGAGCGCTACGGCGAGGAGCCGCTATGCGAGGGCCTGCGCGGCCTGCGCGACCTGATGGCGCGGCTCTACTCGGAGATGGGGGCCCATCCGAGGGAGTTCGGCATTCCCTTGGTCCCCGATGAGAAGGTTACGGATACGCCCAGCCGGCGAAAGGTGCGCGGCCCCTTCGAGGCGCCCCTGAAGCTGCTCTACGTCCTGGGAGTCACCGGCACGCTTCGGGGGTCTGGCAGGGCCCCCAGCCTGGTCGCGTCGGTGGCGGGTGCCTCCGACGCCCTGAAGCGCATGGGCGCCAAGGACCTGCCTGCCGCCGCGCGGGCGCTGGCCCAGGTCGGCTTTGAGTTGGATCGCAGGCCCGCCGACGAGGGTCTGGGCGAGGAGCTCGTGGCGTCCGCCGACCGCCTTGGCTATGTGCCGATGGCGCTGAAGGCCTTCGTGGATGTGTGCCGCCTCTGGGAGCGCGGTAAGCTCAAGGTCCCCCAGATGCCGCACGTGTTCCTACTGGCAGACTTTCGCATCCTTCGCCAGACGGACTCACGCGCGCGACTACCCAGGCTCACCCTGGAGGATGCACTGCCCTACGTGCCCGCCAACCAGGTGGGGGACCTGCTCGATCTGGTCCAGCACATGAAGTCCATGGGCTACCGGGCGGAGATGGGCCGCGCGAACTTGTTGGACGGGGAGTTCCACGGTGTCTACGTGGACCCGAAGCACGGATGGAGGCTCTTCGGCTTCACCGCCTGCCGAGGCTGGCTGAACCTGCGCCTGACCCTCGCTGACGCGGGCCGTATCATGCCTCACATTGATGAGTGCCCTGCTCCGCTCCGCCGGGAAATCCTCAGGCAGCGCTGCGGGAAGTGCGGGGGCACCGGCTGCGGCAAGGAGGTGCCGGTGGAGGTGGATGGGGAGAAGTACGACGTCTGCCACTTCGGCCTCTTCGGCATCGGGACCTGGCAGACCAGTGACATCCCCCACCTGAAGCGCCTTCTCACGATCCAGGCAGGCTTCCAGGCCGGCTGAGGCACGACCGTTCTGCGCGCTACACAACGCAGGGCAGTTGGCACTGGCATGGGCGCCCGGTAGCTGAACGCTCGACGCCTATGCCACCAACAAACGCACTCGCCCGCGCCGGGCTGCCCCCAGCTAGTCCTGCTAACTGGGGCGATGCGCCATGCACTCATGGACCGTGCATGGTGAGGGCTTCCACACGCTCGCGTTGACAGCTCGAACTAGGCAACCGCGGCCCTGTCGGTCGCAAGTAACGATGCTGCCTGGCGCCCCCAGTACTCCCCCGGCCACTCGCTGGCAAGGGTGTGAAGCATGACCATTCCTTCTGCGCTCCCCAGAGCCTGGAGTACACGGCCCCTCAGGCATCGGACCTCAAGATCCCCTGGCACAAGTGACATCGCTCGGGCTGAAGCTTCATCAGCGGCGCTCTGGTCGCCAGCTCTGAGGCTCGCCTCTGCCCTCACACAGGCTGTGGCTACTTCTATATTCAGCTCACGGGTCAGCGAGAGCGCGTCCTCGGACGCGGCCAGGGCCTCAGGGACCCGACCCAACAGCGCCAGTGCGTCCGCGCGCTGGGTCAGAAACTGGGCTCGCAGCGTGGTGACATGCTGAGCGACGGATCCGAGGCACCAGTCGGTCTGAGCGAGATACTCATCGTACCAACCGCGCCAGCGAGCCAGGTGGCCGAGGCGCGAGTGAATCTGGATCAGGCGCGACCGAGCATCGTCTTCGCTCATAGGAACCTGCAGCATCTCCTCGAGGCAGAGCAAGGCATCGTGGTATCTGCCCAACAGGCCCAAGGCATAGCACCGGAGTTGGAGGCCGTGAGTTCTAGCCCGTCCTGAATCGCCCCCTAAGCTGCCGTCCAAGTGGCCCAGTACGTCGAGCGCGGGGCCTCCCCTATGGAGCCGCAGATTGAGGAGTGCTAGGTTCCAACGCAGGTACCGGCTGGCCTCGGCATCGGAGCACTGAGCCAGAGCTCTCTGTCTGAGTGCGATGGCGCGCTCCAGGTCGGAGATACCCTCCGCGGCGCTGCCGAGCACGCTGTACGCGACCCAACGGTTGCGAGCGTAGAAAGCAGCCGCCAGAAGGGCCACCACCAGCGCCACCTCGAGACTGTCCGCGGCATAGGCGACCAGCAGCGCTCCGCCGGCTGCCCAGGAGCGGCTCCTCAACACCAGGGCGGCGGGATCGGGCTGCTGCTCTCCGCGGCGGTGCGCCGCCGCATAGGCCGCGAAGCACACCGCCGCAGCCGTGCCTGCCAGGTATGCCCCGAGAAGGAGCCAGCCGAGCCAGTCAGCGGCAAGGTGGGCCACGCCCCAGACCACGAAGAGAGTCACCAGCATGCCCCACACCAGGCGGCGCCCACGAGGCCCCAGTCGGCCCCCCGAAGCCCTAGAGAGCAGGAGAGCCACCAAGCTCCAGAGCAGAGCGGCCACCGCGACCAGGCCGACCCTGAAGGCCCAGACGATGGGGTCCAGTGGGCCTGGCGCCTCCGTTTTGACAACCCTTGGGGCGGGCTGATCCTTCGGCAGGCTCTCGAGCACCTCAGGGTGCTTGCGGAGCATCGCTTGCACCTGCTCGGCGTTAGGAGTGGGCGCCTTGGGCCTCTTCAGCTCGGTGGTATGCTCGCTGCCGTATGCCAGACCCAGGCACAGCACCAGGTACAACGCAGCCATCCGGGATCGGGCCTTGGGCGTGGCAAGCTGATGGCGCTGGTCGTTCCCCCTACCAAGCCGGAAGAGGAAGCCTACCACAAGCACCATCCACAACATAGTGGAAGGCACCTTGATCACCCAGAGCAGGATCGCGATAAGGACGAAGCTCCACACTCGGGGCGAGAAGACGGCGCTGATGTGCGAGCCGTCTAGTGGAGGGAAGGGGAGTAAGTTGAACAAGTTGATCGCGAAGCCGGCGTGCGACAAGGCGAGCCAGTATTGGCTGCCCGTCGCGTGAGCCAGTCCCAGACACAGGAGCGCGGCCAGCATCCCGGCTCCCGGGCCTCCTGCGCCGCATTCGGCCTGAACAGTAGGGTCCCGTGGGAATTGCTTCACGAAAATGACTGCGCCCACGAAGGGGATGAACATCGGTGCCGACTGCCTCAGCCCCTTGCGCCAGTTAACGAAGACGTGGCCCATCTCGTGAGCCAGGATGCAGAGCGCGATGCCCACGCCAAACTTCCACCCGAAAAGCAGCGAATCCGCCCATATGAAGGCCAGCATGCTGCTGAGGGTTGTTGCCATCTTGGCGGCCTTCACCATGGCCAGCAGCGACTTGCCCTTGAGCAGCGCAAGCAGAAGCAGACCCAACAGCCCGCCACGGCCTCCGCCCGGATTCGCCGGATTGGTGACAGCGTGCGCCGCCGCGATAGGGCCCGCCTCACCCTCGGCCGGTAGGTCAAGCTCGAACTCCGGTGTCTTCGGCAGGCGCTCCCCGCAGTAGGCGCACCGTACGCCGCCGGCCAGATTCAGCCGCTGGCAGGCAGCGCAAGTCACAGTGCCACGGGCTCAGCGATCTTCAGTGTCACACGCGCGCCTATGAATCGGCCGGTGAAGTACCAGAAGAAGAGGTTCCAGGCGGCGAGCCTTCCGGTCAGCCAGACCTCCAGGGCAAAGAAGAGCACTCCCACTATAATGCCGAGGAGCGGCCCGTTCTCGAGGGTCCCCTCGGAGATGCCGATCACCATCCCCATCAGCCCGCCCGCCGTGGCGAAAACGACAGCCATCACCAGGCCGGCCAGGACCAGAGCTACTGGCTCGATCCCCTCTCCATCAACTGCTCCCCACACCAGCTCCCAGAAGATGATCCAGACCGTCCACCACTGGCCGTAGAGTGCGCCCCATCCGAGGCCTCGGCAGAGGCGCTTGCCCAGCGAAGGCTCCACGTACTGGACCTCCTGTACTGCCCGGGCCCCAAGCACCATGCCCCCCGGCTGCCCGCCGGCCCCCGAATTGGCGGCGTCCCCATAGGCCGTGCCCACGCCGCTGGAGCCCACGGAGGGACCATCGTCCGCGAACGCCCAGGTCCGCGCCGCGCCACTGGCGGTGTTCTGCCCAGCGGGGGACGGTTGCCGCGTTGGCTCGCCTGGCTCATCCCTGTGGCGGTCGTCGGCGGCGAGAAGCATCCGGCTGGGGCTGGCGGCTGGGTAGGCGGTTCGAGCCGCCCGATCTGACGCGCCAATGCCGGCTGATGCCGCACCCTCACCCGATCCCTGGCCATTGCCATCTGGCCCGGCGCTGCGAGTCCCGACACCGGACGACTGGCCGCCGGTCTCGGAGAGCCGTGCCTGGGCTTCTGGGGCCTGGTTGGGGCTTCCGGCATCCAGAGCCTTAAGAGCCGCCATCGCCTTCCCGTGCGAGGGGTTGAGGTGCAGCGCCTGCCCCAGCGCCAGTTGCGCCTCGGGCACGCGGTGCGCCTGCAGAAGGGCCACGCCCAGGTTGTATTGCGCCGAAGCATCGGCCGGCTGGAGTGTGGCGGCTTCGCGCAGGGCCGAGATGCCGGCGTCGACGTTGCCCAGCTTGGTCTGGCAAATCCCCAGCCGCCCCCAGGCCTTGCCATCCGCCGGCGTCCGGGTAACTGCCCGCCCCAGGACCTCCAGCGCTCCCGAGTAGTCGCCCCCTTGCATCAGTCGCGCGCCCTCAAGCGCATCACTGCTCCCCTGCTCCGTCACGGATTCACCTCTCTGCCTCGAGGAGGCTGGCGTATGAGCCGTCCTGCCACCATCCCCACACCGATCTGTGGGTCACACCACCCAAGCTGGCGTTCTGGTGCTCAGTTCGCCGTCCGCTTGTACACTCCCTACAACACACAAGCTGGTGGAGCTAAGCCAGAGGGCTGGGGGCAGACGGCTGGCCCGGTTGGTCCTCTCCACGCCGCCCGCATCTGGCACGTGAGGATCGCGCGGTAGATGGGAGGGGCCTCGAACCCGCGGGGAGTGGCAGGCAGCCACACACTCATCCGTGGGCTGCCCTCGTCTCTATGGGGCTGGTACGCGCTGAGGGCTGCCCATCTGGGGCGCGGCCGCGAGCTGCCCGCGGAATCCTGCTTGGGGCGCGTCGTGCGGCGAAGTGATGCGTGGGGTGACCGCGGCCGATCTCGCGGACCGACGGGACAGAGGACTGCGGGGGCGATAGCCATCTAGTCCATGCGAAGGGCGCTCTATCAAGGGGAATTGGGGTTGGGTCTATGGCACGATGCAGGGCCAAGGTACCTGGACATCCGACACACCGGGGGATCGGGCGGGCCGGCGCACTGATGCTGCTGCTGCTCGCCTCTCGGGCTAACGAGCCCGCCTCTGCGCGAGTCCTTCGCGTTCAGGGAAGGGACTCCTCGGCGGTATCTGCCGCCATCGCTCGGTCGAAGGCAGGCGACACCGTTCTGCTTCCGGCGGGGCATCTCCGTCTGGAGGAGCCCCTCACGCCAGAGTCCGGCACCTGCCTCAGAGGGCAGGGACAGGGGACGACCGTCTTGAGGTCCGCGCTCTCCACTCCAGCGGCTATGGTGGACCTCACCGGTAAGACCGGCGTGACCCTCATCGATCTGACCCTCGACGCGGCCCACAACCCATTCACGAACCAGGGTGTGTTCGCGAGCAACGCCTCCAAGCTCCGGATTCAGCGCGTCACCGTTCGCGACATCGTGGGCCCGGGCATCCGAGTGGGGATCCACTTCACGGGGGAGAACCCCACCAAGCGGAGGGGAGTGACCGACAGCGTGATCGCCGATTGCCGCTTCCAGAACATGGCGACCGACTCCGAGTGGGGCGGCGGCATCCGGCTGTCGTGGGGCTCCAGCCGGAATCGTGTGCTGCGCAACACCATCCGCGACACCGGGCGTGGGGGCATCTTCGGGGACAACGGCTCCTGTGACCTGACCCTGCGCGGCAACCGCGTCAGCGGATCGGGCGGCGAGGGGCTGGGGCTGGAGATCTGGGGTGACTGCGACCGGTGTGTGGTTGAGGACAACCGGCTGGACCACTGGCTGAGCATCGGCGGCTGCAAGCAGTGCGCCGTCCGCCGCAACACCATCGGAGCCTGGACGACGGACGTGAAGTTCCTGGGTCTGGAGGCGATCGGGAGCGACCAGGTGATCACCGACAACGTGGTAGATGGCGGGCAGCAGATCGGGCTGAGCGTCTCCAACAACTACCCCAACGACCGCGTCTTCTGGGGTTACAACCGCGTCTCGCGCTGCGTACAGTGGGGCGCCCAGCTTCAGGGCGACAGGACGGGCGTTCACAACCACTACTTCTTCCGGTGCCGCTTTGAGTCCAATGGAGACCCAGCCCACAAGCCCATCTACCCAAGTGATCTAGGCCATGGATTCCGAGTGAACCAGAACGCCTCGGGACTCGTCCTCAATGCCTGCGACTTCATCAACAACCGCGGCCACGGCATCCAGGTGAACGGCAGCGGAGACGCGCCCTCGGACAACCTGCTATTCGTGGACTGCCGCATCAGCGGCAACCGGGGCAGCGCCGCTTCCTTCTGGCCCGGATACACGAGACTCGCCTGGCAGAGATGCTCTGTCTTCGGCAACGGCAGCAACGCCCTGCCGCCCCCACGTGGAGAGGAAACGGCTCAGATTCGGGACCGCATCTCTTCCCCAGCCGCCGCACGGGTAGGCCAGCCGGTGGCCTTGGCCATTCGGACGCCCCCGGGTTCGGGAGGCCCGCCGGCCGCCGTGCTGTGGGACCTGGGCGACGGCATCCCGAAGACCTCTCGCACCGTGAAGCACACCTACTCGGCGCCGGGCCGCTACCGCGTGACGCTCGTGACCTGGGACACGCGGGGCACTGCCAGCCATGACGAGCGAATCGTGACTGTACTCCCAGCCAGCCCGGCGGCCACCTCACAGCAGCGCCGGAAGCTGAGATGACGGCACGGGAGGCCGGAGGACGGAGCGTCCGGCAGTTCTAACCCAACCCTAATCCGCCAAGCCCCAGATCGGTGGCGCCAGAGCCTAGAACAGAAGCATAGGGCTCGTCCGGCAGAGGGCCGGGCCGCCGATGGAGGGGATTCGATGAGAGGGATTCACAGTCTGGCCGTCGCGCTCTGCTGTCTGGCCTTGCTCCTGCCGCTTGCCGAGGTGAGAGCCAGCGGCGGTTCCGGCGGAGGGGGTGGCGGCAGCACCGAGACCATCAAGGTGACCAAGTGCTTCTACACCTCGACCGGGGGCTACGGCGAGATGCTGGTGATGGCGAGCAGTTCCAACACCTCTGCCCATCTCTACCTGTACCTGCCTTCCGGGACATACCTGGGAGAGGTCCGCAACGGTGGCGGCGGCCGGTATGGAGGCTCAACCTTCCTGACCGGCCCCACGGACCCGAGGTACGTGGTCATCGTCAGCAGCTCCGGCGCCAGAGTGACCGCGCCGACGACGCCCTTCCAGCTCTAGCCCAAGATGCTGATAGGTCACCCGTTTCAGGTAAGCGTTGGCGAACCTGAGACGGTCGGCCGAGCCCGTCCGCGCCGCACTGAAGTACGCCGCTCCGGGTACCGCAAGCCCTCCTTCGAGGGCTGGGGCTGTGCCCGTTGGGACTTGGGGGTTCCGTCCCCCTCCTGGGCTGGGGCCACGAGGGTAACGCTGGCACCGATCAAGCCCACGAAGGTGGGCTTGGGTTCCCCGGAAGTGTGCACCTCGGTGCGGCACGGACAGGCTCCCACTGCCTCAGGATCTGCCCACGCTGACCTCCAGTACGGCGCGACGCGGGGGAACGCAGGCGGGCGCGAGGCCGGAATCCACAGCTCATCGCGGCCGCTGGCGCGCTGCCCGGGGCTTGCCAGCACCAACCGAAGTGCGACTGGGTACACCCGTCACCGGGGGGGCCGGCGAGGCTATGCGCCGGGAGGTGGGTCGCCGAAGTCGGGGATCTTCAGGAGTTCACCGTCCCGGAGGGCTGACTGGTGCGCGATGATGCCGGGGACGAAGTAGCGGGCGGCCTCCCAGGCGTTCACCGTGGGCTGGCGGCCCTCCGACACGGCGCGCACGAACTCGTCAACCAGATAGGCGTGCGACCCTCCGTGGCCGCCGTACACGTCCTCCGGGGAGCGTGACGCCGCCCCGTAGGCTTCCAGCACGTCCCGAGGCAGCGGCGGGCGCATCTCCTCCGGAGTAAGCCGGCGGGCGCCCGCGCGAGTCAGCCAGAAGGGGCCGTCGACGCCATCGCGGAAGCTGCCCTCCGTGCCGAGGAGCTCGAAGGCCTCACGGCCGGGGTGACCGATGCGACGGTACTCGCAGAGGCGCACGGCCGCGCCGTTGGCGCAACGGAAGAGGGCCGTCTCGTTGCTGAACAGGTTGCCGCCGTCCGTCCCCTCGTGGAACCAGTCGTCCTCCGGGTGCGCGTACCCGATGGCGGAGACCTCGGTCAGCGGGGATCGCATCACGGACAGCAGGCCGCCGAGGGAGTGCGTGGGGTAGTGCATCGGCACGCCGCCGGTCTGGGTTCCGTCCCACAGGTCTCCCCAGCGGTGCCGCGCGACCTCCCTCAGGCTGCAGCCTGGGTCATCGATGTCATGGAGGTACTCGCCCTGGGCCAGCACGAAGCGCCCGAAGGCACCCTCCTCGGCCTGCTTGCGGCAGAACACGGCCTCCGCGCGGTAGTAGGAGGTCTCGCCCATCATGTAGAGCTGGCCCGTGCGCCGGCAGGTCTCGATGAGCCGGCCGCACCAGTCCAGCATCTCGTTGCCGTCCGACAGCATGATGATCGGTACGGCGGAGTAGACGTGCTTGCCGGCCTTCAGGGCCTGGATGGCCTGCGGCGCGTGCAGCCACGGCTGAGTGATGATAGCCACCGCCTGGAGGTCAGTCCTCAGTATCTCCTCGAGGCTGGTGTAGGTCTCGGCGACATCGAAGCGCCGAGAGGCCTCCGCCAGACGAGGCGCGTTGAGGTCACACAGCGCGATGCGGCTTACCAGCGGGTGGTCTCCAAAGAGCCGGACGAAGCTGCTGCCAAAATCCCCCACCCCCACGATGCCAATGCTGACGCCCATGCTCCCCTCCACTCACCGGTGTCGTCTCCACGCGTGGTCCAGGCTCTCGTGACCAGGTGCCCCCCGAGGCGGCTCAACCCCAAGTTGCTCGCCTGGCAGCAGCGCTCCTGCCCTGCAGCCGCTGTCGTGGCATGCCACGGAACGGGGGACCTCGCAGCCACAGAGCGACTTCCGCGGCCGCTGGTTGGGGCCAGGGGCCCACTTCCTCGCCGAGCACGACGCCCTCGCGGACCCCGGGCCAGGCGCTGGCATCTGGAGAGTCGTGGACGACGCCAGACCCCTCGTCTGCCCCTGGGCCCGCCGGCCTGTCGGGTCGCTACGGGCCAAAGCCTCGTTGGAGCACCCTCGAGCCCAACGGGTCCTCGGCTAGCTCAGGACTGGGCTCTAGCGGCACCCGTTCCCACCTCTCCCCGCCCCAGAACCGCTCCGCCTGCGTTGGTGGCCTGGTAGTGCGCCGGCATGCGTCATCTATCGGTGACAACCACGTGTCTACCACAGCCCGGCCCTCGCGGGGCAGGAGGTCCTTCGCTCTGACGTCGTGGGTTCGCCACCGGAGATCATGTGCGCAGTCGCAGTTCCTGAAGCTGCACCCCCATATTCCTCGGGATGGGCGCGATCGACACTGTGTTCGGACCACTCGGCGCTACCGTTACCTGAAGCACCCGATCACCGAACTTCTGCGTGATGAGAGCCATCGAGAGCGGCCTTCTCTCATAGGTCCACAGTAGGCAGTGCCTACCCGGGTCATAGTCTCGGAGACTGGGCCAAGCACGGCGAACCTCCTCGGCGGGGATGTCCCAGAGGGTGCCACCGAATGTGCCTCCCTCCACAGTCATGCGGGACTGGCTCTCAGGGTATGACAGTGACAGTATGACAGACGCGCTCGCCTTGACCGTGACTACGTTTGCCACACGGAAGTAGGCGACGCGGCCACGTCTGCAGCCTTGGGCAAGCAGCACCACGACTAGTGCCAACCCGGCCGAGCCCAACAGCGCAGTGCGGGACAATGTGTACCTCAATCCACCTCCCTAGACCCTCGTCTCCTGGGCCGGTACTCAGCAAGTGGATGAATGGAACGCCGCTCGTCCGTATCAGCAGGGGAGCGAAGCAGACCCCAGGCGGCCCCCAGCCCTCAGGGATGCCAGAGGAAGCGGTACCTGTCACTCCCCACGTGGATTCGCCTAGCCCGTCCGTGAAAGCCTGAGCTATGTATTGATGACCTCTAAGCAGCGGACGTTCGGTGTCACAACCCACCAAATGGGTCTTGGCGTCCCGCCTAGCATAGCCGGGATAGGGGATCGTCCTGATCGATCGCCAAGTCGTCCTTCACCTTTGCTAGATGGAGGCCACCGGTTGAGCCGTGTCCGAGGGGCACCAGCCCATCGTGTTGGGGGCCTCTAGTGCCTCCTGGATACCCGTGATCGCCTAGACATGCAACACATGCGCCTCGGCATACTCGTGCATCCTGGCCCGTAGTAGAGGCCGCCGCCATAGGCAATCGGGGCTCGGTCTCATTCTGACAAGCCCACGCGTACGCCAACTCCCCCAAGAACGGCGGATTCCTCTTGCCGCGTCCCTAGAGGACCACTGCGTCGAGCCCCAGCGGGACCGCCTCCTCAATGTGACTGGCGCCGCCGTACCCGTATAGGTTAGGGCCGCCCTCCAGGCCAATGGCGTCGCCGTTCAGCCACCGGCGGCAGCTGATGTCGTGGTAGCGGCAGGTGTAGAGGGCGACCTGCGGTAGGGCGTGGCCACTGGTCAGTTCGCGGTTCCAGGCATGGAGCTCCTGCCTGCTGATAGACGGCTGGCTCCAGGCTTTCTGGGGCGGGTCCGAGTTGGGCGCATAGCCCACGCGGGATCGTGTGGGGATGGGGGCTGGCATCTGGGGAGCCGCGCGAGGGGCCAAACGCAGAAAGGCCGCAGGACCCATGGGATCCTGCGGCCTCTAAGTGGGAGCGGGGGCCTACTCCATCGCCATTCACAACGCCCTCGCTGCCGTCCTGACGCGACGCTGGCGGCTGGCGCGGAACGGGCGGCGCGTATCACCCGACTAGTCACCCGGCACCGGCCTTCCTCCAAGCGTCGAGGAAGAGGCGGCTCTTCGCCAAGCGCATGGCAACCACCCGGGGTCATGGAGCGTCCCGAGCGTCCCCTACCGTCCCGTACGCAGGGGCGCACGGGACGGTTAGGCCTCTTCCGGGACGCTGCATGCTCTGGCTGGGACGGCGTTGGCCAGTCTATCTCGGCGGTGCCGCTGACCGGCCCGACCTCGGTTGCGGGGATGGCGCCCCAGACTACCCTCATGCGGACCTAACTACTTGGCGCTCCCCCAGCCTGCTGCCCCTACGTCTCGCTCAGCGCAAGAGACCAGAGGCACGTTACCCACGCCATGGCATGAGGCGTCCTCAAGCCTCCTGGGGACCCGCAGGGCGAGACATCCTCTGCCCTGCTACGCCGAAGCAGGCGCTCCGCGATTCAGGAAGAGTAGGTCGTTCGGATCTAGCAGTGTCTTGCCCAGGCGTGCAGCGCTGAAGGGCAAGTGCCACGACTGCTTCTTTATGCTCACCCCAGCGAAGGGAGCCCTTCCACATTCATGGTGGACGCAGAGCCCCTGGCCCAGCAGCCCCACGAAGTAGCTGTGGGTGCCCTCCACCTCGAAGTTGTAGACCGGCGCTGGCGCCTCATGGCGGGTGATGCTGGCTACACGGACGCTCGGGCCAGCGCGGGTGACGATGCTGGTGCCGATGCCCAACTCCCGGGCGG
>DASXUI010000201.1:0-4374 GCA_036504955.1 Armatimonadota bacterium | reverse complement strand
CCCGTTCCCATCCCGAACACGGCCGTGAAACCTGGGTGCGCCGACAATACTTGGGGTGTAAACCCCTGGGAACTTAGGGCGCCGCCTGAGCTTTCTTGCTAAGGCCCCGACTCCTCACCGAGTCGGGGCCTTTTGGCGTCTCCCTCTCCCTGAGCTCTCACCTCTCCCCTCGCCGGGCACCCCGTGGCGGGCGGCGAGCCCCTCCGCGCCTGAAGCCGCCGGCTCCCCGCCGGCGATGCGTCGGGGAGCCGGGCCAAGGGTTGGGCGCGCTGAAGAACGCCCAGCTAAGTGGCTGAGCGGAGAGAACTGCCAGATTGGGCCAGGCAGTGGAATCTGGCGGAACCGGCAACTCTCTCCACCCAGGTGGTCAGTTGTGGTCCAGGCCGAGGATCCGCCGCAGCAGGAGCACCACGTCAGCGATCGTCAGCCGCCCATCACCGTTCAAGTCTCCTGTCGCGACGGCGTCCGGTGGTGGGGGGTTGGGGGCGATCAGTAGCCTCAGCATGGCCACGGCGTCAGCGATATTGAGGCGGCCATCGCCGTTCATGTCACCCAGCAGTGCCGTCCCTGAGGGCACCGGCACGGTCTGGACGACTACGCCGCCGGAATCATCGATGAGAGTCGCGTCACCCTGGGCGGGGCCAGAGGGTGACCGGAGGCTGAAGGTCAGGGCGCTGGGCTGCGTTGCCGAGGCGCCGGGGTCTACGCTGGCTGGGCTCGGTGCCTGATCCGTGTAGAGCCACATCGCGCCCGAACCCTCGATGGGGCCAAGCAGCACCCAGTCGGCCGCGAGCTGCTGCGCCGCGGTCGTTGCCTTGGTTGAAACCGGGAGCCGCAGGGCTCGCGCGTTCGGTGGTCCTGTCCTCGTGATGGTGTAGCGGTAGGTCCAGGCACCCCCCTCACGCGCGGCGGAGCCGCTGACCACGGCCTGAGCCGTGGGGAAGCCCGCCAGAGCCCCCGGTACCAGGCTTATTCGGCTGAAGTAGACGCCCCCATCGCCTGCGAGGCTGCTTCGGGCATAGAGCCTGAGGTGCAAGTAAGGCGCGTCGTTCGGGACGAAGACCGGCGTGGTGAGTGTCTGCCAGGAGTCACTGGTGTTGGGCAGCCGGACGAACCGCGTATCCTTCCCGTCGGTGATTTCCGCGCCGACGGCCTGGGTGGCCGGCAGGCTAGTGGGCGCCAGGACGCTGACGCTGAAGTACGCCCAATGCCCTCTGACCTGCTCCGCGGGCAGAACCTGGCGCGCATAGGACGGCCCGGGGGTGGGCGAGGGGGTGAGGTAGACGGCGTTCGGCAGCCGCTCCGATTCCGGGCCCACCTGCTGCTGCCTCACCATGCGGCAGTTGCGGGCGGTGAAGTACGGGGCTGGGTCGGCGTTGAAGTTGCCATCAACAACGAGGTCGGCGGGCGGTCCCCCCGATTGCGAAGCCATCAGGGAGGCCCAGTCAGTCTCGAGATCCGCGCCGGCCGCTGAGTCCAGTAGCCGCCCAACGGCTGTACCCCCGAGGACGTCATAGCCGAGGGCGGGCAGCCACACAGCCCCCCCATACTCAAGCACGTTCTTGAAGCCCCATAGACCGTCGGCCCCTGGGGGGCCCGCGCTGTTCCACCGCCTTAGCTCCACCAGGTCCTTGCCGTCCGGCGTCAGGAGCCAGAGCCGCAGGTACCCGTCGCAGTCGCCCAGCAAGACCCCGCCCCATCGCTCCGGCACGGAGGTGAAGAGGATCCGGCCGCTGGAGGTCCGCACGCCGAACCACCCGGAACCCTTGGTATGGGTCTGACCAACCGGCTGCACCACTCCGGTGTCCGGGGTGAAGCGCATCAGGGTATCCACCCCACCGAGGGTGCTGTCGGGGACGTAATACACGTAGCCGCTGGCGGGGTCATGGATCAGGTCCACGGCGCGGTAGCGCTGCGAGCCCGCCCCAATGCAGAACTGCCGGCCGTCGCCTGTCCTAAGGGCGGCCGTTCGCGCGCTGCCGGTAGCATCCAGGGCCCATCGGTGCTTCCACAGCGCCGGCTGTGTGACCAGGCTCCCAAGGTCATCGCAGAGGAGTATGGAAGACTCTGGGTCGGTGTCGCCGGTCATGACGAAGAGGCGGTCACGGCCGCGGTCTACCCCAGGCATCAGCACCCCGCCATGGAAGTGCTTGATGGACCCCAGGTCGGCGGTGAAGAGGTGGTGCCACTCAGTTTCCTCATCCGGGTAGTTGTACCAGACGCCGGGCGTGTGGCCCACCACGACGTAGTCGAACCAAAGGAGCAGGTGCCTGCCCCCGAGGGAGGCGACCTTACCGCAGTCCACAAACGAGTGCTCGATGGAGGTTCCAAGAACGTCCATCACCGGCGTGAAGTCGGAGCGCCCATCGTCAGAGCGCTCCAGGAAGTTGGTGTTTGGCGAGAGGGTCACCTGCGTGGGCCGCGCCGAGGCACCAGACGTCAGACCCACGACGCCCTGATCCGCGCCACCCGTGGCCAGGAATCCCGCGGTCTGGCCCAGCAGAATGATCTCGTCTGGGGTTATTCGGACGAAGAGGCCAGTCGCGCCGGTGCTCGCTTGCCGAACGACCTCCCCCGCCTGAAACGCGCCTCTTAGGTCCCCGTACCCCAGACCAACCCGGGTGCCACTGCCCTCGGCGTAGAGGCGAGTGCCGTCGGTCCACAGGTGGGGCCCGGACTTGACTGGGTCCGTCCTAACTCGTCCCCCGGGGAGCGTGCGCAGGCCGTCGAAGGAGAGCACTCCCGGGCCTTCATCGCCACTGTGCGATGCTCCGAGGTACGGGCCCCAGAGCATTCCGTTCATCACCACCGAACCGTAGGGGAACAGATTCCGCAACTCGGGACTTGGCTGCCATACCGGCGCGGCATGCGCGACGTGCACCGAGAGCAAGAGGAAGCAGATTGAGGGGAACGCGGAATGGATCGCGGCGACCCATCGTGGACGCCGAAGTTGGTACCGCATGGACAAGAACACCCTTCCTTTGGGGGCTGACGCAGACTCGGCGGGGCGTCGGGCCAACCTACTCCCAGGTTGACGTCGCCCTGACCTGGATGCCGCGCTTCGCACTTCGTGCGCCCTCTCCCAGGGACCCACGCGCCCAGAAGCGATCTACCGGGGGGCGCAAGGCTTCCCATCGCTTCTGACTGGCGTCTGGTTCCAGAGGCCTGTTAGGTGTATACCCAAGCTGGCTAGGGTCGCTGCTGGAGTGCCTGTCTGCTACAATGGTCGCATGGAGGCTTCACACGTCAACGCCATAGACCTCATCGTACTGGGCGTGCTGGGGCTCTACTTCTACAGCGGCTACCGGCGGGGCTTCATACGCATCTTCCTGGAGCTTCTCGGCTTCGCCGCGTCCTTCTGTGTCGCCTTCCTCGTCTACCACCCCATCGGTCGGGTGCTGGCCTCGATGCTGCACTTTGACCTGCGCCTCAGCAACCCGGCCGGGTTTGTTGGCTCCTGGCTGCTCGCCCACGTCTTCCTCGGCCTGGCGATCCGCGGTTTGTGCCAGGTGATCCCTCGAATGGTCAAGGACTCGCTGCCCAACCGCTTGGTGGGCGCGGCGCTCTCCACCGCCCAAGGGGCAGTAGTGGTGGCCCTCTTCCTTCTCCTGGTCGTGCTCTCGCACCCGCCAGGTATTCCTACGGATACCATAAACGGGTCTATCACGGCCGGCACCATGGTCCACGCCGTCTCCGGTGTGCAGCGCTGGGCAACCACCATGCTGCACGACGTAGTGAAAGACAGCCTTCCGCTTCTCACGGTGCGGCCGGAGAGCCACGAGACAGTGAAGCTGGGCTTCAAGACGGACCGCTTCAATCCCAGGCCCGATTTGGAGCGCAAGATGCTGGAGTTGGTCAATCGCGAGCGCACTCAGCGGGGGATTAGGCTTCTCAAGCCCGACCCTCGTCTGACGACCTCGGCGCGAGCCTATTCGGCGGAGATGCTTCGTAACGGCTTCTTCTCCCACACGGGTCTGCACGGAGGCACGCCGGGTGACCGGATCCACAAGGTTGGAGTGAGCTTCATGGTGGCTGGTGAGAACCTGGCCTTCGCGCCCACCCTGGAGATGGCTCATGACGGGCTCATGAAGAGCCCGGGCCACAGGCGCAACATCCTCAGCCGTGACTACGGCCACCTGGGGATCGGCATCGAAGACGGTGACCCCTACGGCCTTATGGTCACCCAGCACTTCACCGACTGAGGCGCCTCAGCCCTCCGCGACGGCGTCCCGATCTCCTCTCCGAATTCGCTTCGCAGACCCTCTTGACAGCGGCCCTCCGGGGTGTTAATACTTTAGCATAAGCGTGGTGCTAAAGGGTTAGCATAAGGAGGCGGTCACGGCGATGGACAAGGAAGCGGGGCTAAGCCGGCGC
>DASXUI010000200.1:0-5509 GCA_036504955.1 Armatimonadota bacterium | reverse complement strand
CCCCCCCCCCCCCACTCACCCCATCACCCCCTCAGTCCTTTCCGCGCTAGGGTTTCAGCGTATGAAGTCCGCACTCCGTCTTGGCGTGGCCGGACCATCGGCCGGCGCGGTCGTCATCGGTGGCGCCCACGGGGCGCGTGCAGGGCCAGCACCCAATGCTGGGGTAGCCCTGGTCGTGCAGCGGGTTGTAGGGGATGTCGTGGTCAAGGATGAAGGTCCACACGTCGCGCTTGGTCCAGTTCGCCAAGGGGTTCACCTTCACGAGGCCGAAGCGCCGGTCGCGCTCCACGATGCCCGCCCGCGCCCGATCGCGGGTTTGCTCCCGGCGGATGGCGCTGATCCAGGCGTCGTGGTGGGAGAGTACCTCGGTCAGCGGCTCAATCTTGCGCAGGTGGCAGCACTGGTTCGGATCGGTGGCGTAGAGCGGGCCCCCGAACCGTGCCTCCAGCTCCTGGGTCGTCTCCCTCGCCCCGACCAGGTGGATCTCCAGCCCGTAGCGCTCCATTAGGTGGTCGCGGGTCTCGAGCGTCTCTCTGAACTGGTAGCCGGTCTCCAGGTTGAACAGGTACGGCAGCTTGCCGGTCCGGTCCCGCACCTCAGCCAGGAGGTGGATCAACACGCACCCCTCGGCGCCAAAGGCCGTTGCCATCGCCAGCCTGGGCGCGAAGCGCTCCACGGCCCAGTGCAGGATCTCGGAGGCAGACCGCTCCTCGAAGGAGCTGCTGAGGGCGGAAAGCTCCACATCCGCCGCGGAAGCCGTAGGTGGCAGGTCAAGAAACATCGGAACTCCTGTATGCTAACCGCCCTCTGGCTGCGAACTGCCCTGCCACAGAGGCACAGAGACGCAGAGGGGTGCGGAGAACCGCCTGTCTCTGCGTCCTGACGGTTGCCCTTCTCTGTGTCCCTCTGTGACTCTGTGCCTCTGTGGTAGGGCAGTTCACGACCTAGGGTCAGATGACGTAGTTCGGGACTTCACGGGAGTGGGCGGTGAGGCGCTCGTGGCGGTCCCGGATCTCCGCGAAGGAGGTCCCCTCCAGCACCGCGCTCAAGGCCAGATGGGCCTCCTGCCAGGTCTGCTGGAGTCCGCAGCCATCCGGGTAGGGACAGCCGCAGTCCTCGCAGGATACCCCCTCCACACAGGGTACCGGCGCCAGCGAGCCATCGATGCTGCGGACCACCTCGGCGAGGGATACCTCGTGGGGCGGGCGCGCCAGGGTGTAGCCGCCGCCCGGCCCCTTACGGCTCTGTACCAAGCCGTGGCGCCGCAGGGTGAGCAGGATCTGCTCCAGGAACTTCAGCGGAATGCGCTGACGCGTGGCGATGTCTTGGGCCTGGATGGGGTCCTCACCATACCTAAAGGTAAGCTCCAGGATGGCGCGAGTGGCATACTTGGCCCGATTCGATAGCATGGTTGATATCCCAGATAGTCGATTCCGCTAGTAGGCTATATGTACCACGGTCCGAGGAGGCCGTCAAGGGGATTGTTGGGTCGTTGGGTCGTTGGGTCGAGGGGTCGTTGGGTGGGGCTGCGTGGTGCTCGCGATCGGCGGGAAGCGGGCGATGGTTGAGCCCCACGACTCCGATTGCCGGCGCGAGCGGGCTGGGAGTGGTGAGGCATCGGCGTGCGTGGGTAGCGGATCGTGGCAAGGAATGGCTTAGCGGGGACGCGCCGCTGGCGCTGTGCCCTGCTCCAGGACGACGGCGGGGCCACGGCCGAGGGCCACCACGCCCATGCGCCGCGACCTCAGGTCTAGCGCGACTATCTGCTCGCCGAGCTCGTAGATGACGATGCCGCTAGGAAGCACGGTGGCACATCGGGAGTACCAGGTCAGGCAGGGCAACTCCAGTCCGAAGGAGAGGGACCTACAGGGTCTGTCGCGCCAGGCGATGAGGCCCCTCCCCGCCTGGTAGTCGGCCAGTACGCGCCACCCTTTGCGGGGATTCGCGCGGAAGTCGACGGGCGGTCCGAAGGCCTGCGGCGTGTTGGGCGACAGCTTGGTCTGCCACCACACCTTCCCGGGCCGGCCTGCGACGGCGGTCAGAAGCCTCTCACCGAGGGAGTCCCAGCCCCAGCGGTGTACCCAAAGGTCGAAGCAGCCCGGTTTCCCGGACTCCTCCGCCACGAGGTGCGACACGCCGTCAGTGCCGTAGGCGTGCTCCAGGCGCGTGCGCTGGGTACCGTCCGGCCGAACGCGGTAGAGGGATTGGTCAGCATCGTTCAGGTAGTAGACCCAGGCGCTCGTTCCCCGCGCGAAGGACAGGCTGGGGTCCACCCGGGCGTTGCGAATCAGCCCGACATCCGGCGCGTTCAGGCAGAGCAGTACCAGTCCCACCCAGGAGGCGGTCCGCACCAGCACGGTCGCGCGAAAGGCCTTGCGCCAGGAGCCCTGCCCCCTGGAGAAGGCCCCCCACACGAAGGGCCACTCCAGCAGCACGCCGAGCCCATAGCCCAGCAGTGGCAGCGCGACCAGTGCTCGCCGAAGGCCGTAGAGCGGCAGGGGACCCAGCAGCCACCGCGTGAGCGGCCGCAGAAGACCGTTCAGCAGCACCAGCCCCACGAGCACGCTGAGGAGGTTGCTCAGCAACATCGCCGTCACCGCGCGCCGCGCGGACACCCGGTACCGCCAGGCCAGCAGCCCCCCCTCGAAGGCGCCCAGCAGCAGACTGCCGCAGACCCAGTGAAGCACCCCCACTGACGACTGCGTCGTTCCCGCGCCCGCGCTCGCCTGCCCCACGGACACCAGGAGCACTGCCGCCAGTAGCGCCGCCCCGGCCCTGAACTCTCCCACTCACGCCTCCCCAGAAGCCTGGAATCCCCGGCCCCCTACACTCCTTCCTCTTCCGAAGAGACGGGTTGCCTCCCTGCCACGCAAGGATAGGCGGCTGAGGGACTGAAGGGACTCAGGGGGCTTAGGGGAGCCCACCAAGGCGTCCGTCTGAGGTCATTCCCCTCAGTCCCCTCGCCCCCTGAGCCCCTTCAGTCCCCTATCCTTGGTGCCTGGCCGGTTCAGAGCATACAATGGGGCATATGAGACGACGCGTACAGGTTTTGGATGAGCATACGGCCAACCGCATCGCCGCCGGGGAGGTGGTGGAGCGCCCGGCGGCCGCGGTGAAGGAGTTGGTGGAGAACGCCCTCGATGCCGGCGCTACCCGAGTGCTGGTGGAGATCGAGGAGGGAGGACGCAGGCTCATCCGAGTTACCGACGACGGCTCCGGGATGGGCCAGGAGGATGCCGTCCTGGCCCTTCAGCGCCACGCCACCAGCAAGATCAGGCTGCCGGAGGACCTGGACCACATCACCACTTTGGGATTCCGTGGCGAGGCCCTGCCCAGCATCGCCTCGGTGTCTCGGATGCTGCTGGCGACCCGCGAGCCGGAGAGCGAGACGGGCTTTCAGCTCACCGTCGAGGCCGGCACCATTCAGGACCTCCAGGAGGCCGGTATGCCGCCTGGCTCCCGCGTGACGGTGCAGAACCTCTTCTACAACACCCCCGCGCGGCTGAAGTTCACCAAGTCCGACACCACGGAGTTCGGGCACATCGCGGACGTGGTGGGCCGGCTTGCCCTGGCGCATCCGGAGGTGGCGATCCGCCTCACCAACAACGGCAAGGAGGCCTTCTCCACGCCGGGGACGGGCGACCTCCTGGCGGCCGTGGGGGCCGTGTGGGGGAGGGAGAGGCTGGAGTCGATGGTTCCCGTCTCCCTGGAGGGGGCGGAGATCCGGGTGGAGGGTCTCACCAGCCGGACGGACGCCTCGCGGCCGAACCGTGGCCAGCAGGCCTTCTTCGTGAACCGCCGGCCCATTGTCAGCCGTCTGCTGCTCCATGCCGCCGATGAGGCCTACCGCACCCTCCTGGACCCCGGCCGGTACGCGCGTCTGGTGCTCTTCCTCGGGATCCCGCCGGAGGGCGTGGACATCAACATCCATCCCTCCAAGGCGGAGGTTCGCTTCCGACATGAGGGGGAGACCCACCAGGCCGTGGTGAAGGCGCTGCGGGGCGCGCTGATGCAGGCCCAGATCCTGCCGCGTACCTCCCTGCCGGACCGGCCGGTGCCGCAGGTGCCCGCGACCTGGAGCCGCCCGACCCTGGGCGGCCCGCCCCCATCCGGCGCGCCCAGCCTATTCCCCTCCGGCGGGGGCCGCGGGCTCGGGAATCCGGGCCAGGCACTGCTGCCGGAGGTCCGCCTGGGGGTGACCGTGGAGGGCGTGCCGCCTCCGGAGCGGGACCCCTTCGAGGATGAGACCTCCCCGACCCACCGCCTCGGCGCCTGGCGTCTGATAGGCCAGGTGCAGAACACCTTCATCGTGGGCGAGAACACGGAGGGGCTGGTGCTCATCGACCAGCACGTTGCCCACGAGCGGGTACTTCACTACCGGATCAGCCGCCAGATTGAGGAGCATCGGGTGGAGGCCCAGCGGCTGCTGCTGCCCGCCACGGTGACGCTGAGCCGTGCGGAGGCGGAGGCCCTGCTGCCCCGGCTGGAGGAGTTGGGCAGCCTTGGGTTCGAGCTGGAGGCCTTTGGAGGCAACTCCGTGCTGGTCCGCAGCGTGCCCGCGATCCTGGCCTCGCAGGACCCGGAGTCGCTGGTAAGGGACCTAGCGGCGGACTTCGCCTCGGAGCACGGGGGAACCACCCGCGAGGAGCGCATGGACGCCGTCATCAGCATGGCCTCCTGCAAAGGCGCTATCAAGGCCGGCCAGCCTCTCTCCCCCACGGAGATGCGCCGAGTAGTGCAGGACCTGCTGGAGACAGACAACCCCTACTACTGCCCCCACGGCCGCCCGGTGATCGTGACGCTGCCCACCCTGGAGCTGATGAAGAAGTTCAAGAGGGCGTGAAGGCGGGTCGTAGGGTCGTAGGGTCGTGGGGTCGTAGGGGAAGGGCCTCAGAGGGTGGGGACCGGTCGGACGGTCAAGGCCTTGGGGACGGCGCGGCGGCATGGCCTCAGCCAAGGAGTGCCCGGCGGCTGTCCGCCCGGCGGTGAATCGCCGGGCTCCGAGGCTCAATCCCGCTGAACCGGGGTTCTGAACCCAAGGTGCAGCGCTGTGTCCATCCTTCCCCTGGGGGGCGGGCCAACAACCCCGGCGGTCTGCTGACGGGCGGATAGCCGTCGGGGGCCCCTGGGCCGGGGGATGCCGCCCCATAGGCGTTGACATAAGCGGGTTTGAGCTCAGACAGCGGCCGGACACGCTTGCCTCAAGCCATCGGTAACGGTGACCTGCAGTAGGCGCTAGCACGGTCAGTCCATGCTCAGCATCGACGGTCACTCGGGGCTCAGACCCACTACAGCCGGTCGCTGTTTGCTCCTTCCTGAGTTCAGAACTGCTTATGTCAACGCCTATGGGATGCCGCCCTGGGCGGCCTGGGCCCTGGGCGGCCTGGGCCCTGATCGTCCGACCGATCCGACCCGTCCGACCGGTCCCCACCCTCCGAGGCCCCTCCCCTACGACCCCACGACCCTACGACCCTCTCAAACAGAAAGGTCCGAGTGGCAGCCACCTAGG
>DASXUI010000199.1:0-6771 GCA_036504955.1 Armatimonadota bacterium | reverse complement strand
TACCGTCAGGCATCAGCCCCTGTCTACAACCTCGGAGTTGAGGGCGTCCATGGCTACTTCGTGGGCTACCTGGGCCAAGGGCTGTGCGCGCACATGGTCCAGTCTGCGTCCAGGACGTGGTCGCGAAGCTCCGAGCCCCTGGTAGGTATAACTCGGAGGTCGCCTTCAAGGGCAAGGAGGAGGCCCTAGCAGTGGCGCGTAAGGCCCTTCCCCACGCCCTCCAGCTTCAGGGGGGCGTCGCTGGCCAGCGTTATCCCAAAGCCCCCGGAGGCGTGTTTGACCGGTTCGAAGTTTACCCCCCTGAGCCATCTGTGGGCCACGGGTGGCGTGTTGGGTAGCAGACGTTCAAGGCCGGTGAGACGGAAACCGGTCGAGGCAGTTGGGGTCACATCTGGTTCAACCCTTAGAGGAGTTCGCCCGCTCGGGGCATGTAGTGTTGAGTGGCTCCAGACAACAGGCCAACGAGCTGCACCTAGGGAAGCGAGGACAGAGCGATGGTGACCTATAGTGAGAGTGATCTCATCCCCAGGGCGGAGTTCCCATTTGCCTGGCGCCTGACCGACCCCAGCCGCGGCGACATACCCTCCGCGGAGGCACTGGCGAGGCTTCACCCCTTGAACGATCAGCGCAGCAGGGAGGTGTGGGAGTACGGCAGCGTGAAGCTTCGTCGCTGGGGACCGCATGCCCTCAGGACCGAGAACTACCATGCCGTCAGCGTTTGCTCGCTAGAGGGGTGTGATGAAGCTGATGAGGAGAGAGCCTACCAGTGGTTGAGGGGGCTCCCCGTGCCGCTGGCTGAGCAGGTCTACGTGACCTGCTGGAGGGAGCCACCCGTTGTCCTGGCAACCGACTGGAGCACCTTCACGGAGACGTGGACAGACCTGTGGTACCCCTTTGACGTGGTGGACGTCTTTGATGACAGCCTGGAATGGGCTGTCTTGCTGGGGCCCGAAGAATTCGCAGTCCTTGCCAAACGGGGCGCGGTCCCTCCCGAGCTCCTGGAGGACGCGTGGGCAACCGGCATCGACCTCGTGCGCTGTGAGCCCCCAGCTCAGACCGATCAGTGATCACCGCATTGGGAGGAGCTGAGCGGTCTGACGGAAGGCCAACCTGTGTGTCAGATGGCGATCGTGCACTCGCCGGCCCCCTGGGTCGGGGAGGATGGGCTGCGTGTCGAGTGGGAGGAGATCAAAGGTGCCTTGGTCGATGGGCTTGAGCGGATTCTGGAGCGTGCGCGCTACGCCGTTCGGGCGGGTTAGGTTCTGCTTGTGCTAGGAATCTGACGCTCGCGGCCGTCCGAGTCGGCCGTTGCGGTGCCGCACCCGGTGCCGGGGGGCAGTTACTCGTCTCGCGTAGCGTGTCGCCGCCCTGGTTGTGAGTCGGCTGGTAACGCCGTCCATCTCAACCGCCTATGGCGCGCCTCGTATGCCAAACTCCGAGGTTGCATATCAAGCGGCAGTAGGTGCCCATCGGGACGGCCTGTGTAGGAGACTCGGTGTTGAGCCCGACCACATTGCCAGTCTGAACCCACCCAGACTTGGGTCTCCGCGCAAGGGGCGTCTGTCGCTCTACCTTCGGCGTCGATGGCGGCCAGACGCTGACCACAACGCCGGAGCATCCCTTCTGGGTGGCGGGACGGGGCTGGACCCCCGCCCGGGAGCTGGGCATCGGCACCAGCATCGTCACCCGCGCCGGCCCGAGCGTCCGCGTCGCGGGCATCACTCGCCACGAGGGGGCGACGACCAATGCATCTAGGATGGCCGGTGATCTGCACTGGCCCTCCTCACCCTTCAGGGCGCAGCCCTCCCGCGCCCGTTGCCGCCTGCAGTGTGAGCGCCGGTCTCCCCGACTGTACCTGGAGGTGCCGAGACGCCTGAGCCCCTTGCCGCCCGCGCCCCTGCGTTGCTGCCGTACCACCAGGCGTCCGGTGTCCCTGTGGAGTAAGGAAAGGTAGCCGCAGAGGAGGGAGTACCGATGGCAAGGTGTGGAAGTGGAGTACATCGCAGGTCCGCTTGGCTGCTACAGGTCTGGTTGGTACTAGGGCCGGCCGTGACCGCCATTCCGGCGGCCAGTGTAACCACGATGTCTGCCGGCACCGCACCCAACGCCTTTTACGACTATCAACGAGCGGCCGTAGCCCTGGTTGACCAGGGAGCAATCAACCGCGCCTTCGACAGGCCGACACGATACGGCAGGAACCCCTTCGGGCCTAGCAGACTCACTGCGGTGCGGGGGGCGGGCAAGGCGTCCGTGACGCCCAAGACGATCGCGGCTCTCGTGGCTCGGAACGCTAGGGCTCTGCGGTGGCTCCGTACTGCCCTGGAGCACCCATACCGCAACCCCGACGCCACGGTTCCCCGCTTCCCCTACAGCAGGCATCGGTCCCTGGCAAAGATCGCATTGCTTCGGGGGGACACCCTTCAGGGCAGAGGTGATCTCCGAGGCGCCCTCTCGGCCTACCTTGATGTGGTGGAGATGGGCATACAGACCGGCCGCGGCGAGACGGTGATCGGCGCGTTGGTGGCTCGCGCAGTCGAACGGATCGGTGTGTCGCGAGTCGAGCCGCTGGTTGGCCGCTTGCCCAGGGTTCTGCTGCTCGCGGCGGTGCGGCGCCTGGAGCGGATTGACGAGCGGCGGGGCAGCGCCGCGGAGGTGCTGGTCGCCGAAGGAAGGTTCGCCACCAACCAGGTTTGTGGGGACCTCGCCCGGTTCGATGCGGGAGGCCGCGCGATTAGGCCCTCGGTGTCTCCGCTGGACGAGGACGAGGACGGGGAGGGGGGCGCATCGGACCTGCTGCTTGGGTTCCTCATTGCCACCATCGGTAAGGACCGAATGGTGCGAGCCCATGAGGCGACGGTGCGGGACCGCGTTGGCCAGACTCTCCGGCCCTTCGCGCTCAGGGACCGAGCGGCGTTCGGCAAGGGTGCGTCCGGGGTGGCTAGAGCTCTCCTGACAGATCCCTACGGGTTTCAGACGAGCGATCTGGTGGAGTCCGTTTGGTGCTCGTTGGAGGCATCTAGGGCGGCACTGCGGTTGTTCACCGTGCGACTGGCGCTACGGGCCTACTACCTGGACCACAAGAGCTACCCAGAGGGGCTGCCGGCTCTTGTTCCCACATACCTGCGCGCGGCACCGCATGACCCCTTCGCGGAACGGACCCCTCTGCTGTACCGACGAGCGGGCGCCAAGTACGTACTCTACAGCGTTGGGCCCGATGGCAGGGACGATGGCGGCAGGCCCTTGTGTGGTACCGAGTCAACTGACACCAGCAGCAGCCAGCGGGTGCAGGTCGAGAGTCTCGGGGACCAGGTGGATGGCGTGACCCAACCCTAGCCTGGTCTTGGGGGCGACTGCAGGGCTGCCTGGGAGGCGGTGGCGTCACGCTTTGGGTGGAGGGAGGAAGCAGGCGAACCGGCTTAGGGTGTCGTAGAGCAAGAAGGTCATAGAGGAGGACCTGACCTATGCTTGCTCAGCGGCGCCTGGTTGCCCGGGCGTTCCGTTTCCTGCTCACAGCGGCCCTGATCTGTGGCCTTGCTACCCCTGCGCCCGCGGCTCGGAGGGCCCCAGGCTCCCGTGGGGCCTCTCCCCGCGCCAGTCGGCATCCGGCGCTGGGCGCGATGGTGGGACCGAACGCCTACCAGGATTACGCCAGGGCTGCCGCCGCTCTGGTCGAGCCCTCGCGGATCATCTCGGTCTACCTCCAGATGCAGCGGTCCCGGGGAGTGCTTGGGGGCCCCGCCAGCGTGGTGGACTATCGCAAGATGGACAGCCTGGTCCAGCGCAACCGCAAGGCCCTGGAGATAGCTCGAGTTGGCTTAGCCCGAGAGTATCGGAACCCGGCGCCTCTGAAGGCCAGGCCGGTCACCTACCTCAAGAGGCTGATCCTGGTGGAGCTGATGGTTCTGAAGGGGCAGGTGCTGGCCTCGAAGGGGGACCATGCTGGGGCCTGGAGTACCTACCTGGACGTGGTCGAGCTAGGCGAGCAGACCGCTCGAACCGAGACCGCGCCGGGAAGGATGGTCGCGGCCGTGATCGAGGCCCTTGGGCTCCGGTACGCCCTGGCCGAGACCGACGAGGTCCCGGGCGACACCATCAGGGCCGCCCGGACCAGGCTGGGCCTCCTGAGAGTGAGAAGCGGCTACTTCTCGGACATGCTCCAGGGCGAGGACCACTTCCTGGAGGTGGCCATCAATGAGGGTGTCGAGCTGCTCCGCTCCGGCAAGTGGGTCCCCCAGCGGCGGCCGGGGTGGGACTTGGAGGATGAGCTCTTCCGTGAGATGGTGCGGTCCGCCCTGCGGCTGCTGGGCAGAGAGGGCCTGCGCAAGAGCTACCGGGCCATGGTGAAGCGTCTTTCGGCTGAAGCGGCGAAGCCCTACGCCCTGCAGAACCCCGCCGCGCTTGGGCACGGGCCAACGGCGGCGGCTCGTATCGCCAACGATAGCCTGCTGGTGGTCGGCATGTCACTCATGGCGGAGTCCTGCTGGTGAGAGCTGGAGTTGATCCGTACCTACGCCAGCCTCCTGGTGGCGCAAGCGGCACTTCGGAGCTACTACCTGGACCGAGGGGAGTACCCCGAGAAGCTCACCGACTGCGTTCCCGACTACCTTCCCTACGTACCGGAGGACCCCTACGTTGGGGTGGTGCCGCTGACCTATCGTCGTGCCGGGACGAGCTACCTCCTCTACAGCCTCGGACCCGATGGGCATGACGATGGCGGAGCCCCTCTGGAGGACCCCGTGCCGGTGACGATACTTGGGATTGCGTCCCTGGTGGACTCTCGTGGTGACGTGGTCGTTGGCTGGAACTCCCTGTGACGGTGCGCTCCACGCGAGGTGGGCAGGGCCTGGTTCTGCCGAGTGACGCGCCACAGGGTTGCCGTAGCGCAGTTCTAGGGCGGCACCTTGCGCCCCTAACTGCCCCGGTCTTTGGGGGGCCCCATGATCCTGCCTGATGGAGGGGCTGCAGGGCCGGTGGTGATTGCGCTGCCGGCACTTGGTGCGTCGCTTCTGCTTGTGACACCCCTCTGCGTGGCCGGCTGGAAGCGGCTCGCGCAGGGGTATCTCGACCATATGGCGGCGCCCCCGCTCCCGGACCCGAACGCCTATGACGAGTACGTAGAGCTGTCCCGGAGGCTCGGGCCGCCTGCGCTCGAGCCTCCGGAGCAGCCCCTGCCCGAGGGGGACGGGTTCCCGGAGCGGCCCGCCGTCACCGAGGCCGAGCGGCTGGCGAGAGATCGCCGGCAAGTGGAGGCTTCTTCGAAGATCCTTGCGGGCATCCGGCGCGCCCTGCCGATGGGATACCAGGAGCCGCTGACCTGGGTCCCTGGGGGTTCCCCGCACTACCAGTACCGTCAGATGGCGTGCCTCCTATCGGCGGAGGGTCGCCTGAAGGAGCAGGACGGCGACCTGGCGGGTGCCCTGGCGAGCTACCTAGACGTGATCGAGATGGGCGTCCAGATTGGCAGGAACGCGGTCTACGCGGGGCTCCTTGTTGGGCTCGCGGTAGAGGCGATCGGGTTGAGGCGGGCCCTGATGGTGGCGGAACGGCTGTGCGCCGAGGATGCCAGGGTCGGCGCCCGTAGGCTGGAGCAGATCGCCGCCCGGCGCTCTGGGTTCGTGGACCCGGTGATGGCGGAGTGCCGACTCGGGTTGGTCTGCCTCCTGGATCAGCTCCAGCAGCTCACCTCGTCTGGTGGGCACCGTCCTTCCTGGCGTCCGTCCAGAGGGCCCCTCTCAGGCGATGGTCCCACCCCCGAGCTGGGGAGGGACGTTCGCCGCCACGGCAAGGAGGGCGTCGTCCGCGGTTTCGTTTCGATGATGGACCGGCATGTCTCTGAGGCGGCCGGCCCCTACGTCCTGGCGACGTGGGACGTCCGCGCCCGTGGACGCGCGGGCAGGCGCCAGCAGGTCCCCGAGTGGGTGGCTCTGTGGTCGTCTACAGGCCGCAGCGTGTGGACGCAGTATCTGAAGAGCCGCACGGGGATGGCTGTACTGCTGGTCCGGTTGGCGCTGCAGGCGTACCACCTTGAGCACGGCCGGCATGCCGAGTGTCTCGGGGACCTGGTGCCGGAGTACCTGTCCGAGGCGCCTGACGACCCCTTCGCCGCCTCCGGCCCGCTGATCTGCCGCCGGGAAGGGGAGGGGTTCACCCTCTACAGCGTGGGCCCCGACGGCGTGGACGATGGCGGCCGGCCCATCGAGGACCCGAAGGGGGAGGGCCGCCTGAGGCACGCTGTCTTCCCGGGAAGTCGGGGGGACATAGTGTCGGGCGTCAACACCTGGTAGGACTGCCCCCAAAGCGGCACGCACGACCTGCGTGGGGAGCCTTCGCGTGGTGAGGGACGCAGAGGCCCTCCCCTGTGGGGCCGCCCGCCCGAATCACCCGCCTAGTGTCATCCCACAGCATCCTTGTGGAGCGGACCGAGGGTGTGCCGGGCCGGTGAGCGATTTGGCACGAGGGCCCGCAGCCAAGCTGGGGGGGAGCCCGTGGAGCTTCCCCGCTCCTGAGTGGACCTTGGTCCTCTTCGCCTTGTGCCAACTGGCTTGGCCGAAGGCCCCTGTGCCGGGTCGTTCACCGGCTGTCTTGTACCCACATCTTCGTCCAATCGACAGGTGGCGGTATCTGCGGAGATGGGATACCAGATATGCCGCTGTCTTCGTGCTGTCGGGGCCCTCTTAGGAACAGCAGACATCAGCTGCCGTCAAGCTCAGGATCAGGGCAGCAGCGCCGACTTGCCTGCCTGCCAGCGCCGAGATGTGGGTAGAAGACAGT
>DASXUI010000198.1:0-9900 GCA_036504955.1 Armatimonadota bacterium | reverse complement strand
TCGACCCAGCGCTGCTCCAGCGAACCGGCGACTGGCTTGTGAGCAAGCAGCAGCCGGACGGCACCTGGGCGGCGGACAAGGCCTACCTGAACGACGGGCTGTGGAACCGGCTCTCCAACACGGAGCTCCCTGTCACCGCCTACGCGCTCTGGGGCCTCGCGGAGAGCGGCTACCAGGGAGCCGACGCCCTTCAGCGCGGGACCCAGGCTCTGAAGAAGCTCTGGCCTGCCACCGACAACGTCTACATGCTGGCCCTGGTCGCCAACGCGCTGATCGCGCTGCAGTCCGATGAGTCCGACGCGGTGCTGCAGAAGCTCCTCGACCTCCGGAAGACCGACGCGGACGGCCTCGTGTACTGGCAAAGCGATATGCCGACGATGACCTTCTCCCGAGGCGACTCCGCCGACGTGGAGACGACGGCCTACGTCGCCTACGCCCTGGTGCGAAGCGGCAAGTACGGGGATATCGCCTCGAAGGCCGTTCAGTGGCTGGTGAAGGCGAAGGACCCTCGCGGCACCTGGGGCAACACGCAAGCAACCGTGATGGCGCTGAAGGCGCTGATCGCGAGCCTGGAAGCGGCGACCCAGCCCGGCACCCGGCACATCGACGTGTTCGTGAACGGACAGAAGGCCGGCAGCCAAGACGTCACCTCTGATAACGCCGACGTCCTCTGGCAGCTCGACGCCAGGAGCCTCGTGCAGCCGGGCGACAACACCGTCAGGCTGGAGGTCTCGGGCGCGGGACAGAGCCTGTTCCAGATCACCGGATGGGGCTACATGCCCTGGGCGCTGGTTCCCCCCGGCGGCTACCCGACCGGCGTGAAGCCAGGCGGCAGCATTCCGTCCGGCAAGCTTGACCTGAGCGTGACCTACGACAGGACCGAACTCGAGACGAACGGCGAGGTCAAAGCGAGTGCTCACGTGGCCTGGGATGGCGTCGGGGCCGCGCAGATGGTGGTCGTGGACCTGGGGATCCCGCCAGGGTTCGACCTGAACACCGAGGACTTCGAGAACCTGGTGAAGGCCGGAACGATCCAGAAGTACACGGTGACCGGTCGACAGGTGATCGTGTACCTGGCGAAGGTTGAGGCTTCGCATCCCCTGGATTGGACCTATCGGCTGACGGCGAAGTACCCTCTCACCGCCCAGACACCGGAGAGCCGTGCCTACACCTACTACAACCCCGAGGTCCAAAGCACGAGCAAGCCGCAGCAGATAGTCGTCAAGTAGCCACCATCACTGAAGGGCCCGGCTCAAGCCATCCCTTCATTGGGATGACTAGCCGGGCCCTTTCGCGTGCCTGTGCAAGCTCTGACGGCTCACCTGAGCCGGAGGCGAACCCCTGCAACACCCCTCGGGCCCAGGGACCGTGCCAGGAACAGCTTCCCCCACTCCGGGGCCAAGCCCGGCCACCGGCCCCCCGACGGCGAGTCAGCAGTTGGGGCGCAGGTGTCCCGCCCGCGCGACGGCGCCCCGTCTCTGAGTCGACCATCGGTCGCCCGCAAGGCCCTGGCAGCCCGGCCACGTCGCCCCATCCCCAACCACCGCGCCGCAGGTGCTCCCCAGTAACCAGCCCAGAACGCACCGAGCACCCTGGGAGTTCGTCTCCTCGTCGGGACATCCCATAGGGCCCCATGGACTGGCCGTACCAGCGGCCAGCCACACACCCTCCGATAGGTTGCCGGCCCGCCGGCGACGAAAAAGACATTGTGTGTCACACGCCCTCCGAGGTATACGCCACCCATGTCCCCTACTGCCACGTCTGAGCCAAGCCTGCGGGAGTCCCCTCCCAAGAGCGGCATGGCAACCGCCGACGCGGCGGCGCTGGCCTTCTGCAACCTCATCTGGGGGGCTACCTACGTCGTGGCACGGGGCGTGCTTGACGCCACCCCGCCCCTGGTGCTGGCCTTCGTACGTTCCCTGATTGCCGGAGTGGGGCTCTACCTGCTGGATCGTCGCGAGCGGCAGGGACGCCGCGCCGAGGGCGTGATCGACGAACCCCTCTCGCGCGCCGACCTCCGAACCCTGGTGGTGATGGGCGTGGTGGGCTTCGGCCTCTCGAAGGTTCTGTTCTACCTCGGCCTTCAGAGGTCAGTGGCCCAGGACGCGGCGCTGATCATCAACCTGGAGGCCGTGTTCACGGCGGTCGGGGCGGCCTGGCTGCTGGGGCAGCGCCTCACGGGGGTCCAGTGGACGGGCGCGGTGGTGGCGTGCCTCGGAGGCTATCTGCTGGTGACGCCGCAGGGCGCCGGCCCCCAGGCGCTCGGACACAGCCTGGGTAACCTGCTGATGGTGGCGGCCGTGGTCTGCGAGGCCCTGGCGACCGTGTTGGGCGCCAGGCTACTCCGCCGCTTCTCCGGCCTGGGGGTGACGGCGCGCGGAACCTACTGGGGCACCGCCGCGCTGCTGGGGCCCGCTCTGTGGGAGTGGCACGGGCACGCGTGGAACCTGGGCTGGGCCACCTGGCCCAATGTGGCGGGAATTCTGTACCTCGCGCTTGCCGCCACTGTTCTGGCCTATTCCCTCTGGTACCACACCCTTCAGCGCGTGAGGGCCGGCCAGGCAGCCCTCTTCCTCTACCTCCAGCCCCTGATCGGCGTCCTCCTGGCCGCCGTACTGCTCCACTCCCTACCCTCCTCCAGGTCGCTGATGGGTGGGGGACTCGTGCTGACCGGTCTGCTCCTCAGCAGCCGCGAGGCGCCTGTCTCCGCCTAGTCTGCCGGATGCGTGGGCCGCCGCCGCGCGTTGCGGACCGCGAGCTCCCACACGCTTACGCCGCCCTTCAGCGGGCCGTTTCGGCATCCCTCGCGCGCGACTTACCCCCCTTCGCTCTCGGACCGTCGAGCCATCCTCCCAGTTCCATCGCTGATCCCCTCTGCCGCCAGGCTTGTCGCCAGATACGCCTGACGCTGGTCCGCCCTGATACCACACTGGCACCGGACGGCCCCAGTCTGACACTTGCTGCTCTTGGGCGGCGGATGCCGGGCCTGGCGGTGGGCGCTCGGGCGAGGCTGAGCCCGCTTACCCAGGACACTGGGAGGTACACGGTGCCGGCAAGCAACCATAGAGCAGCTTAAGCGCTGAAGCCCGGCTGGCGATACTCAGTCTGGAGGCCTACCGAGCGGTAAAGTGGCTCGGCTGGCCAAGAGGCGGCCGTCATTTCGGTTGCTACACCTAAGCTATCGCTTCGTAGACGTGGCTCAAGGCCGCGTCTGAGGCGCCGAACCCCTGTCCGAAGCTCTGGGGAGAGCCCGGACGCCCAAGGGGTCGGCGCCAAGCATCCTACGCATGGGATCAGCGAACCGCGGTGTATCAGGAGGGCTAGCTGAACAGGGGTACTGGGGGACACAGACCTACAAGGGAGAGGCATGTGGCCAGATCGGGGTTAGTGAGACTAAGAGACACCTTCGTAGCTCGCTACGAGGGGTCTCTTCGCACCAAAATCCTAGTTGTTGTGCTGGGCGCCGCCATCGCCCCAGCCTTGGCCGTGCTGCTGTTCCTGACCATGGGCAAGCAGAGCTTGGCAGGCAGAACGCAGCAGGATCTGAGGCGTCAGGCGGAGGCCGGCATGACGGCGACGGTTCAGGGGGCCTACGCGCTCTGCAAGAGTCAGTACGAACTCCTGGAGCAGACCGTCACATCCAACCTTCACGTGGCGCACGACCTGGCAAGGCGCGAGGGTGGGCTCAGCCCCGAAGGAGACCGGGTCACCTGGACCGCGACCAACCAGGTCACCAAGGAGACCCAGACGGTTAGCCTGCCCAGGATGGCCCTGGGCGGCTCCTGGCTGGGTCAGGTATCGGATCAGAGCTCTCGGGTGAAGCTGGTGGATGACGTGCGGGGGCTGGTTGGGGGCGTGTGTACGGTGTTCCAGCGCATGAACGACCGGGGCGATATGCTGCGCGTGGCCACTAACGTGATCAACAAAGAGGGCCGGCGCGCCATCGGTACCTTCGTTCCCGCCACCAAACCGGATGGCACCGCGAACCCCGTCGTTACCACGGTCCTGCGCGGCGAGACGTACCGTGGCCCGGCCTTCGTGGTGGATAGCTGGTACGACACCGCCTATGAGCCCATCAAAGGCCCTGGCGGCGCCATTCGGGGCATGCTCTTCGTAGGGGTGAAGCAGGAGAGCGTCACGAGTCTCCGCACCGCGATCCAGAACACCCGCGTGGGTGACACCGGCTACGTCACCGTCTTGGGCGGCACCGGAGACCGGCAGGGGAGCTACGTGATCCCCCACGGCGAGATCCAGGACGGCACATCCGCGTGGGACGAGAAAGACGCTAGCGGGAAGCCCTACGTGCGCGAGGTCATCGGTCGAGCGCTTAAGCTCAGCGACGACAAGGTCGCCATCGCGGACTACAGCCTTGCAGAGGGAAAGGGTGAAGGCGAGCGGCGTCAGGTCATAGGTGCCGCCTACTTCAAACCCTGGGACTGGGTGATCGTGGCCCATTCCTATGAGGACGAGTTCGGGGCCACCACCGAGAGGGTGAACGCCGGCTTGGCCGGGCTGCTGTGGCAGACGCTGCTGGCCGGTGTCCTTTGTGTGGCGGTCGCCTCCTTCTTTGCCAAGCGGTTGGCGACCGGCATCGCGGACCCGATCCAGCAGATATCTCAGGCGGCGGAGAAGGTCGCGCAGGGCGAGATCAATCAGTCAGTGGCCTTCAGCTCTAAGGATGAGGTCGGCCACCTGGCGGATGCCTTTCGGGACTGGATCGCCCATATCGGGCAGATGGCGCGCGCGGCGGATGCTCTGTCTCGGGGGGACGCCAGCGTTGAGGTGGAGCCCCGTGGTGATGGAGACGTGCTGGGTCAGTCCTTCGCCCGTCTACGGGAAGTCCTGCGGAACCTCGTCTGGGACGTGAAGCGTCTGGCCGACGGAGCCGCGGGGGGCGACCTTTCTCACAGGGGCCACCCCGAACGCTATGAAGGAGCCTACGCGGACCTGGTACAGGCGCTCAATGCGCTGCTGGACGGCGTCATCGGGCCCCTGAACCTGGCCAGTGACTACGTGCAGCGAATCAGCCAAGGGGACATCCCCAAGGAGATCACCGAGAGCTACAGCGGCGACTTCGATACCCTCAAGCAGAGCCTCAACACCTGCATTCGAACCCTGCGCCGCTTCATCGAGGACATGCGGGTAACCCGCGAGGCGCAGCTTGCCGGCGACATGGACGCCTACATCCCCACCGAGGGGTACGAAGGCGTGTACCTCCAGATGGCCGAAGGCGCCAACGCCTCCGTGAGCGCCTACGTCCAGAGCCTCCTGGAGATCCTGGAGCTTCTGGGAGAGTATGCCGACGGTGACCTAAGCCGGGAGCTTCGTCCGCTGCCGGGCAAGCAGGCAGTGGCCAACGAGCGCATGGGGCTCCTTCGAAGGAACCTGCTGGGGCTGGTGGAGCAGATGCGAATGCTCTCCGCCGCGGCCGTCGCCGGACAGCTTGGCGCGCGTGGCGATGCCAGCCGCTTCAAGGGCGCCTACCAGGATGTAGTACAGGGCGTGAATGACACGCTTGAGGCGATCCTGGAACCCATGAACGTGGCAACCACCTGTATCCTTGGATTCAGTGAAGGGGCTCCTCTCAGCCGCTCGGAGAAGGTGCTGACTGGGGAGTATGAACGCATCAGGCAGAGCGTGAACACCTTGGTAGACGTGGAGACCCTGCGCGCCAATGACGTGGCAACTCTGCTGCGGGCGGCCATCACTGGGGAACTGGGCATCCGCGCCAACAGCGGGCGCTACCAGGGATCCCATGCCGAGCTCATCGACGGGCTGAACCTGATGATGGACGAGGTCTCAAGGCCAATCCGTGAGGTCGCGCGCGTGCTGGAGCAGGTCGCGAAGCGAGACCTGACGGCACGGGTCGAGGGGGAGTTCCAGGGCGAGTTCGAGGCCATGAAGGTGGCGCTGAACACCGCTCTCGACAACCTGGACCAGGGGCTTTCCCAGGTCTCCCTTGGCGCGGACCAGGTTGCCTCGGCCTCCGCTCAGATTGGTGACGGCAGCCAAGGCCTCTCCCAGATCGCCTCGGAACAGGCCAGCTCCCTCGAGGAGGTCTCCAGCTCCCTCCAGGAGATGGCCTCCATGGCCGACCAGAACGCCGCCAACGCAAGAGAAGCTCGCTCCCTCACCGAGGCGGCCCGCTCCGACGCCGCCAAGGGCGCCAAGAGCATGGACCAGCTCTCCCAGGCCATCGAGCGCATCAAGAGCTCCTCCGACGACACCGCCAAGATCGTCAAGACCATCGACGAGATCGCCTTCCAGACCAACCTGTTGGCCCTGAACGCGGCGGTCGAGGCCGCCCGTGCGGGCGACGCAGGCAAGGGCTTTGCCGTAGTGGCCGAGGAGGTCCGCAACCTGGCGATGAGAAGCGCGGAAGCCGCCAAGAACACGGCGGCCCTCATCGAGGAGTCAGTGCGGAACTCGGAGCAGGGCGTGACGATCCAGACGGAGGTGCTGAGGAACCTGCAAGCGATCGAGCAGGACGTGGACCGGGTAACGGAGGTGGTCAGCGAGATCGCGGCGGCCAGCGAGCAGCAGAGCCAAGGGGTTCAGCAGGTGAACCAGGCGGTGGAGCAGATGAACGGGCTGACGCAGCAGAACGCGGCCAACAGCGAGGAGAGCGCCAGCGCGGCTCAGGAGCTGGCCAGCCAGGCCTCCGAGATGCGGCGTATGGTCGGCTCCTTCTCACTGTCGGAATCCGGCAGCTCGGGCCCGGCGGAATCACCCCGTCGCACGGCCACCCGGCTCCGCAGACTCACCGGCACGGGAGGCCTGGCCTCCGACAGGGACCTACCGTCTCGCTCCGTGTAGAAACAGACGGGTCCAGCGGGTCCCGCCTCCAGCGGACGGGCCCAGTGGGTCCCACCTCTAGCGGATGGGTCGGGCAGAGCCGTACCTCTGCCCAGACCTGCGCCACCAGGCGCCATGTAAGGCACACCCAGCGCGCGCCATCACCCTCGGGGGCAGGTCAATCCGGTGTGTGTAGCCACGGCAGGTTCTCGAAGAGCAGCAGCGCCTGGGTGTCCGTCATGGCGGCCAGGTGATCCGCGATGAGGCGCTCCGAGGACGACCCCTCGGCGCCGGGCGGTGGAGGCGGGAGCTCCAGCCGGCCCGTCAGGTAGGAGTGGAACAGGCTCCGCAGTACCTGGTCGGCACGGTGGTGGACTACGACCACCTCCGGGTGACGATACAGTCTCCGGAACAGGAAGCGGCGTAGAAGCTGGTTCTCCTCGCCCATCTTCGCCGAGAACCCCACCAGAGGGCGCGGACACCAGCGCACCTCGTCGGGCGTCTGGGGATCCACGGAGTCCAGCCTCTCCGCTGTCGCCTCCAGCAGGTCCCGCACCTGGCTGTCGATCAGCGCGCGGATAGCGGCGGCGGCTCTCACCGATGGGTCATCGCCCTCCGCCGCCTCCCACAGCCGGCACCAGAGCGGCACCGCGCAGGCCGTCTCAGCGGTGATCAGCCCAGACGAAAGGCCGTCGTCCACGTCGTGGGCGTTGTAAGCGATCTCATCCGCCAGATCGACTACCTGGGCCTCCAGCGACGGCTGCTTGCCCGGCCCGTACTCCCCACGACCCGCCCCCCTGCCGGAGCCGTGCTTCGCCAGACCCTCGCGGACCTCCCACGTCAGGTTGAGGCCTGGGAACTCCCGATAGCGCGACTCCAGGCACTCCAGGATCCGAAGAGACTGCCAGTTGTGGTTGAAGCCCCCTTCGGCGGCCAGGAGGTGGGTCAGCGTCCTCTCTCCCGCGTGCCCGAAGGGGGGGTGGCCGACGTCATGCGCCAGGGCGATGGACTCGGTGAGGTCTTCGTTGAGGCAGAGAGTGCGCGCGATCGATCGGGCGATCTGGGAGACCTCGAGCGTGTGCGTAAGACGGGAGCGGTAAGATTGCCCCGGCTGCTTCACGAAGACCTGCGTCGTGGCCTCCAGGCGCCGGAAGGCCCGGGAGTGGACCACGCGGTCACGGTCGCGCTCAAAAGGGGTCTTGAACGGGTGCTCAGCCTCGGGGTGTCGCCGCCCGCGCGTCCCCGCCGCCTTCTCGGCGAAGGCGGCCAGAGCGGTCACCTCCCACCCCAGCCTCTCCTCCGCCCTCTGCAGCCTCACCAGCCACGCGCCTGGATGCAGACCCTCACCACAGAGACACAGAGAGCACAGAGAAGACCATACCTAGCCTCCCTTCGAATCCTGGTGTCTTGGTGGTGGGGTTCTCTGTGCACCTCTGTGTCTCTGTGCCTCTGTGGTGGAGCCGCCTCTACGGGTTCACTTCCGACGGCGTAGGCTCCGCGGGGGCGTGGGCGTGTTCGTCCTCGGCGGGGGCCGGCTCCTGTGGGGGGTGCGGTAGGACGGCGTAGGAGGGGCCGGACCGGCGGGTGACCTGGCCGATCATCGTGGCGACGGAGGGCTGAATCCTGTCCGTCAGGGCCCTGGGGTAGAGGCCGATGGCGAACATCAGCAGGATGAGCGGGAGGACGGCCGCCCACTCGGAGCGGGTGAGTCCGGGCAGCACCTTGTTCTCCTCATGGGTCATCTCGCCCTGGAACACACGCTGGAACATCCACAGCATGTAGCAAGCGCCCAGGATGACGCCGGTGGAGCTGATGCTGGCCCAGAGCGGGCTGAGTCGGAATGCACCCAGCAGGACCGGGAACTCGCCCGTGAAGCCATTCAGCAGCGGGAGGCCAATACTGCTGAGGGTGGTGATCAGGAACAGGGAGCCATAGGCGGGCATGGAGGTCCACAGGCCTCCGAAGTCCTCGATCCGGCGCGTGTGCCGGCGATCGTAGATCATGCCGACCAGAAGGAAGAGGGCGCCGGTGCTGATGCCGTGGTTGATCATCTGCATCACGCTGCCGGAGACGCCCTGTACGTTAAGGGCGAACAGCCCCAGCGTGGCGAAGCCGAGATGGCTGACCGAGGAGTAGGCGACCAGCTTCTTGATGTCCTTCTGCATCAGCGCCACCGCGGCACCGTAGATGATGGCTACGGCGGAGAGCGCCAGGATGGCAGGGATCCACGCCCGGGTGACCTCCGGGAAGAATGGCATGGCGATCCGGTAGAAGCCGTAGATGCCCATCTTCAGCAGCACGCCCGCCAGGATAATCGACCCGGCCGTGGGCGCTTCCACGTGCGCGTCCGGCAGCCAGGTGTGGAAGGGGAACATCGGCACCTTGATGGCGAAGGCCAGGAAGAAGGCCATGAACAGCCACATCTGGGTTCGGTAGGGCAGCACGAGGGTCTGCAGATCCCTCATGTCGAAGCTGGCGGCACCCACGTAGCTTCGGTAGTAGCCGTAGAGCGCCAGGATGGCGACCAGCATCAGGAGGCTGCCGACCATGGTGTAAATCACGAACTTCACGGAGGCGTAGATGCGGCGCGGACCGCCCCAGATGCCGATGAGGAAGTACATCGGGATCAGCATCGCCTCCCAGAAGACGTAGAAGAGGAAGAGGTCCATCGCCACGAAGACCCCTATCATCCCCGTCTCCAGGAAGAGGAGGAAAGCCATATAGGCCTTCAGCCGCTCCGTGATGGCCGCCGAGGCCAGTACCGCCACCACCGTGAGGAGGGTCGTTAGCACCACGAGCAGGAGGCTAACCCCGTCCACGCCCAGGTGGTACCGGGCGCCGATGCTGGAGATCCAGGAGTGGTCCTCCACGAACTGAAACCCGGGTACGCCGACGCGGAAACCTACCCAAAGGGCGACCGAGACAGCGAAGTTCAGGAGAGCCACGGCCAGAGCCATGCCCCTGATGCCCGTCTCCTCATCCTCGTCCAGGGCCAGGCACAGAATGCCGCCCAGGGCGGGGAGGAAGATGAGTATCGACAGCAGCGGCCAGGTCTCCATGCTATCTCCAGATCATGATGAGCAGAGCCGCCCCTGCCCCAAGAAG
>DASXUI010000197.1:0-4736 GCA_036504955.1 Armatimonadota bacterium | reverse complement strand
ACCCCTGCCCGGGGAAGAGGAAGGCGGCTTTCACCATCGCAGCAGAGAGGAGGCCCAGGTCAGGCCAGCGCCAAATCCCACCATCAGCACCAGGTCACCCCGGCGGAGCCGTCCGTCCGCCTCGGCCTCCGCCAGCACGATCGGGACCGAGGCCGCGGAGGTGTTGCCGTACCGATCCACGTTCACAACCACCTTCTCCGCCGGGATCTCCAGGCGTTTCATGGCGGCGTCGATGATGCGCGTGTTCGCCTGATGCGCCACCAGACAGGTGACGTCCGAGACCTCGTAGCCGCACTTCTCCAGAATGGAGAGGGACGACTCCACGATGATGCGCACAGCGAACTTGAAGACGTCCGTGCCGGACATCTTCAGGAAACCCTGGCGGTCGGCCAGCAGCTCGGGCGTCATGGGGGCGCGGCTGCCGCCGGCGGGCACGTTCAGGAAAACGGAGCCGGCGCCATCGGAGCCCAGGTCGAAGCCTAGGAAGCCGGAGAAGGGCTGGCCGGGGGCGGGCACCTCCTCCACGGGCAGCAGCACAGCCGCGCCCGCGCCGTCTCCGAAGAGCACGCAGGTGCTCCGGTCCGTCCAGTCCAGCACACGGCTCATGCACTCCGCGCCCACCACCAGCGCGTTGCGGTGGATGCCGGAAGCGATGAGGCCAGAGCCGACCGCGCAGCCGTAGACGAAGCCGGAGCAGGCGGCGCTGAGGTCAAAGGCGGCGGCGCGCCGGGCGCCCAGGCGATGCTGCAGCAGCGAAGCCGTGGAGGGGAAAGGGTAGTCGCCGGTGATGGTGGCGCAGAGGACCAGGTCCAGCTCCTCTGGTGCCATTCCCGCGGCGTCCAGAGCGCGCTGGGCCGCCTTCAGCGCCAGGTCGGAGGTCGCCTCCTCCGGCGCGGCAACCCGACGCTCGCGGATGCCGGTTCGGGAGGTAATCCACTCGTCGGACGTATCCAGAGTCTTGGAGAGGTCGTGGTTCGTCACCACGCGCTCCGGTGCGTAGGCGCCCACTGAGGCAATGCGGACCGGTACGGGACGTGCCAGGGCGCCGGGGCGCCCAACGGCGGCAGCGTACTCCGCCAGTGACACGGGGGGCTTGATATCGGATTCGGGCATCAGGTACTCGGAAGGGCGTCGGGGGTCCCGAAACCCGGGGCGGGGTGAGGCGTGGCCGCGGTTGGCTCCGGCGACCGTGAAAGGTGCCGGGTGATGCGCGGAACCAGCTCCAGCGAGACGGCCTCAGCGGCCTGCTTAACCATGACGGCGATGGCTCGGGCGTTGGAGCGGCCGTGGCAGACCATGCACACGCCACGAATGCCCAACAGGGGAGCGCCGCCATACTCGGCGTAGTCGGCGTGGCGCTTCAGGCCGCGCCACACGGGCCGCATCAGCAGGGAGCCGACCCGGGTCCAGAGCGGCGCCCGGTGTACCTGGTCCTTGAGCACCGAGACCATGTACTCCGCCACGCCCTCCGTAAGCTTGAGGATGACGTTGCCAACGAAACCGTCACAGACGATCACATCCGCGGCGCCCTCGAAAAGGTGGTTGCCCTCCACGTTGCCGACGAAGTTGAGGTCGGTGGCGCTGATGAGCCGGGCGGCGGCGCGGGTGAGGTTGTTGCCCTTGCACTCCTCCTCACCGATGCTGATGAGGGCCACCCTGGGCCGCGCGATGCCCAGCACCTCCGCGTAGGAGGCGCCCATCACCGCGAACTGGTTCATCATCTCGGCGGAGCAATCGACGTTGGCTCCCGCGTCCACGATGACCATCCGTCCCTTGAGGTTGGGCAGTGTCATGGCGATGGCGGGGCGGTCGATCCCCTCGATGGGCCCCAGTTCCTTCGCGGCGGCGGCCATCATGGCGCCGCTGTTGCCGGCGCTGACGAAGGCCTGCGCGGTGCCATCCTTCACCAACTGCGCGGCCACCCGAAGCGAGCAGTCCTTGCGGCGCAGCGCCTGGGAGGCCGGCTCGTTCATGCCGACCACTGAGGCAGCGTGGACTACGTGAATCCGGGGATGGGTTCCCTCGGCACCCAGCAGCGGCTTGACCCGCTCCTGATCGCCGACCAGGAAGATCTCCAGGTTGGGGTCCTTGGTCGCCAGCACTGCCGCGGCCACGACTTCCTTGGGGGCCTTGTCGCCCCCCATCGCATCCAGCGCGACGGAGATACTCATGGCAGCAGCGCCGCGCTCAGAGGCGAGCGCAACCGAAGCCCGGCCCACGGGCCGCCGAGGCGGGGCACCTGGGGGGAGACGAAGCAAAAGGCAGCCGAGCGCCTACTAAGGGCGCTGGCCTCCTGAAGAGCCGACTTCCCAGTCTGGAGTTGAAAGGCGAGCAACCCGAAGGGCTGGCCGTCAGCGCGAAGGCACGTGACCGCGCCACCAGGGCACGTGCAGCGGCGCTGCCGCATTACTCCGTCCGGGCCTTGGCCTTGACGTCGATCACCTTGCGCCCGGCGTAGAAGCCACAGGCAGGGCAAACGTGGTGAGGGAGCTTCGGCGCGTGGCAGCGAGGGCACGCATCCAGGTTGGGGGCGGTAAAGGTCCAGTTGGAGGAGCGACGCTGGTCGCGGCTCCACTTTGAGGTCTTACGTTTCGGTAGCGGCAAGTGAATAGGTCCCTTCGTAACAGAGGCTACAGGTCCGCGCCGGGGGAGAGGCAGGGCCTACCGGGCGCGGGTGCCACAGGGTTGTCCGGACAAGCCCGGGCAGGTGAGCGCTACTCCTCCTTGGGGAGGAACTGCGCCAGACCGGCCAAGGGGGATTCCCCTGTCGGCCGAACACAACCGCACTGCTCCTTGTTGAGGTCGACACCACACTGGGGGCAGAGCCCCTTGCAGCCCTCGGAGCAGAGGAGGTGTGAGGTGGGTATGGCCAGGTGCAGGTACTGGCGTCCTAGCTCGTTGAGGTCAAGGAAGGCGCCGTCGAAGAGGTCCTTCAGCTCGTCGGCTCCAGCCTCCTCATCCTCCTGGTCGGGGTCCCCAACCACCTGGTTATCCCGAATACCGAATACTTCGGAGATCTCAACCTTGGCGGGAAAGACGAATTCGCCCAGGCAGCGAGTGCACTCCACCCAGACGTCTGCCTGCAAGTCCCCTCTTATTATCAACAAATTCCCGGTGCTCGTAAAGCTGACGGTACCTCTCATGGGAGAGGCGCACCGAAACTCCGAAGGACACGGCTCATCAAACGCGTAGCTCTGGCTGCTCTCAGGGTTCGCCAGTAGCTCCGAAATGTCTAGTCTCATCACTTCTCCCAAACCACTTCACAACAGAGGCACAGAGGGCACAGAGAAGGCGAAGCTGAGGCAAGGAAGGCCTCACCACCAAGGGTGGTGCGCGAGCGCACCATACACCAAGACACCCAGGAGGGCAAAGGGAGCTCTACCACAGAGACACAGAGGGCACAGAGAAACACAGAGAAGAGCCAAGCTAGGGTCTTCTTGGTGTCTCAGTGAACTGGTGGGCGTCCATCATCAAGCCTTGGCTCTTCTCTGTGTTTCTCTGTGCCCTCTGTGTCTCTGTGGTAGAGCTTTCAACCACCTACCTCGTCTCGGTCTTCTCCATGCGTTCGAGGCGCTCACGGCCGCGCTGGATCTGGTGCATCACCCCCGCCATGTAGTTCTCCAGCTTGCCCATCACCTCAAGGGCGTACTGGTCGGCGCCGCGGCGCATCTCGGCGGCCTGCTGGTCGGCCTGGGCCATCGTCTCGCGCGCTTTGACCGTAGCTAACTTGGTGATCTCGTCGGCGTCCACCAGCTTCTCGGCCTGGGCGCGCGCGTCGTTCATCAACCGCTCCGCCTCCCGGCGAGTGCGCTCCATGAGCTGCTCCGCCTCGGCGTGCGCCTCTGCCAGGATGCGCTCCGCGTCCTTTACCAGGCGGTTGGCCTTCTTGATGTCGTCCGGCAGGGAGGCCCTGATCTTGTTGGTGAGGACGAAGAACTCCTGAACGTCCACACCCCAGGCCTTGTTCAGCACCTGCGTGCGGTTCTCCACCAAGTCCTCCAGCCGGTCAATCAGCTTCGCAACTTCGATCTCAGGCCTCCATCCAGGGCATACCCCGCGCCCCTGACCCCCCACACGTGGGGGCCTGGTGACTGCTCTACTACTGGTACGGGGCTGAGGGGACTTAGGGGAGGTGCCTCATAGGGCCGCCTTGGGTCCTTCCCCTCAGCCCCCTCAGTCCCCTGAGTCCCTTAGCGCTGAGTGCCGAACTTCTCTCGCAGGCGATTCTGCACAAGGGGCGGGACCATGCCCGCCACGTCCCCCCCAAAGGAGACCACCTGCTTTATCATGGTGCTGCTGAGGAAGGAGTGGTCCGGGCGCGTCATCAGGAACATGGTCTCCACGTCGGGAGCCAGGCGTGAGTTCATCAGGGCCTGCTGGAACTCCAGCTCAAAGTCGGATATGGCGCGAAGCCCCTTCACGATGCAGCGAGCGCCGCGAGCCCGCACGTAGTCTATCAGTAGACCCTCCAGAGAGTCCACCGTTACATTATGCAGCCTGGAGCACACCTCGCGCAGCATCTCCACCCGCTCCTCTAGCGAGAAGAGCGAGTTCTTGGACGGGTTGACCGCCACCGCGACGATCACCTGATCGAAGATGCCGGAGGCGCGCTGGATGATATCCAGGTGGCCATCGGTCACAGGATCAAAGCTCCCCGGGCATACCGCTATGGGCATAGTGTCCTCCGGTGGATGGGGGGATGTAGGGTCGTAAGGTCGTTGGGGAAGAGCCTTGGA
>DASXUI010000196.1:0-2727 GCA_036504955.1 Armatimonadota bacterium | reverse complement strand
TGCCGCCTGGGCAGCACCGAGGAGCTGTCCTCCCGTCTGGGGGATGCCCGGTGGCGCCCGGGTGAGGTGATCCTGTTCCACGACTGCTTCGCACACACGGTCGAGGCGCTGCCCGGCCTTCTGTCTAGGCTGAAGCAACAGGGCTGGGACACGGCGCCCATGCCGGTGGGCCCCCGCGCCCAGGGGGCCTTGGTCAGTGCCTCCTAGCACGACGCTTCACACGCTGGAGACAGCCCTGCGAGCGGCCGCCTCGCTTCGCCGCGGGCAGGTATCGACCGCCGGCCCAAAAGACCTGTACCTCTGCGTGGCCGACCACTTCGAGCCCTGGCACGGCCGCCCCCCCCGCGAGGTTGCCCTGCGACGCCTTCGGGAGTGGACCGCTCGCTACCCTGCGATGGCGGGATTCCACCACGACTGCGAGGGGCGGCCTCCCACTCACACCTTCTTCTACCCCTGGGACGAGTATGACCCCGAGGAGCTGCGGGAGCTTGCCGAGCTGTGCGCGGGGGGCTGGGGCGAGGTGGAGCTTCACCTGCACCACCGAGACGACACGGAGGATTCCCTGCGGGACAAGCTGCGGGCCGCCGTGGCCGCCTTCGTGGAGCACGGCCTGCTCACCCGCTGGCCCGATGGACGTCCTGCCTTCGGCTTCGTGCACGGGGACTGGGCCCTCTGCAACTCACGCGGCGATGGCGGCCGGAGCTACTGCGGGGTCAACGACGAGCTTGAGCTGCTGGCCCAGGAGGGGTGCTACGCGGACTTCACCTTCCCGGCCTGGCGCCACACCTCGCAGCCGCGGCTGGTGAACCGCCTCTACTTCGCTTCCAGCCGGAAGGACAGGCCCGGCGGCCACCTCACGGGCCTACCAGCCCGAGTGGGCGGCGGCACGCCCGGACAGATGCTGATGGTGCAGGGGCCACTGGTCCCACACTGGAGACGCGGAGGGCGGCTGCCCGTGGCGGTCGACGACGGCGACCTGGGGGCCCACCACCGCTACCATCCGGCACGCCTGGATGCTTGGGTCCGCGCGGCGATCCAGGTACAGGGACGTCCCGACCGCCTCTTCATTAAGCTGCACTGCCACGGCGCCCCGGACGCGAACCGCGACGCGCTGTTGAACCGCGACCTGCCGGCACTCTTCACGGACGCTGAGTCGCGGTTCAATGACGGCAGCCGCTATCGGCTGCACTACCTCACCGCGAGGGAGATGGCGAACGTGATCTGGGCCACCATCGATGGCGCGGAGGTCTCGCCCTCTGAAGCCAGAAACTACCGCCTCGCAAGCCCCACTGCCCAAGAGGGCCTGGTTCCCCGAGCACCAGCGGATCGCTCAAAGCCGGTGGCACAGATCATTGCCTAGAGCGTCGTTCGAAGTATGAGCTGCCGGCCCATGGGGTTGAAGCCATTGGGCCACTGGGTCCGCTCGTCATAGAGGGCCCCCGCCAGCTCCGAGCCAATCAGGACCGCGCCGGTTAGGTCAGCGCCGCGCAGGTCCGCCCCGCGCAGGCAGGCCCGGCAGAGGTCCGCGTCTAGAAGCAGCGCCCCGTTGAGTTGAGCGTCGCGCAGGTCCGCGTCCCAGAGAAGGGCATCGCTGAGGTCCGCGCCGGAGAGCTTCGCCTGTTGCAGGTGTGCCTCCACCAGGTTGGCGCCGTTGAGATCGCAATCCGACAGATCCGCGCGAGTGGCATCAGCTCCATAGAGCGTGGAGAGAGCAAGACAGGCCCCCACGAGCGAGGTGTTGCACAGACTCGCCTCCCAGAGGAAGGCGCCGGTGAGGTCTGCCGAGTCCAGACAGGCCCCGTCCAGGTTGGCGTGCTTCAGATGCGCCCGCACCAAACGCGCGCTTCGAAGGTCGGCACCGGCCAGGTTGGCTCCCTCAAAGGGCTCCTCCCCTCCGACACCCAGCCCTCCAAGGCGCAGTATGTTTCCGGAGTCGAGCATCATCTTCACACCTCTTTCCTGCCGTGTTGTTTGGCTCTACATCGGCAGGCCTGATGCGCCTCCTTAGGGCAGATCTGACCCTCCTGGCCAGGTAGCCAGAAACATGGCCTGTTAAGCCGGATCACCGTTGATCCCACGGATGCAACCTTTCGACGCCCCCCTTCGGGCGGCGTCCCTCTGACCAATGCTCAGCCCGCGCCCCCACCCCTCCACTTAGCGGAGTGCGGCAGGGCCCCACCGGTAGCCGGCGGGGCCGCCAAGCTCACTCGATCCGAGTGCCTGGAGATGGCCCTAAGCTGCTCAGCGTCGGGCCTAGTCGTCCGTGCCGCCGGCCCCCGCGGCCGCGCCTCTAGGCTTGACTTACTCCTTTTCGACTGCCCGAGCCTAGGGGAGGTTCCCCCACGCCCCCACGACCTGGCAGTGCCGCTCAGCTTCAGCAGACTTGCCCAGCCGCTCGCGAATCGAGCACGGCGTGGAGACCCAGCAGCTAGCTCCCCATGCGGATACAGGCCCGGGGTGTGCTGATGGGACCCCGGGGACGCTGGGCCAGCGGTTGGACCGCCCGCCGCCACGCGCATCGCGGGCGAACGGCCACACCGGGGGGAGGCTGTTGGGCTCCGCGGGCGGCAAGGGTGTGAGGCCTGAGGCGGCGCAGATGTGAAAGGGCCCGAAGGTCCGCAGTGGGCCGCGAACCTCCGGGCCGTCGCTTGTCGGGGCGGTACCACCCCGACACGATCTCCTGAAGCCATCCGCCGGGGTCGATCTATGGGCCCATACCCACCCTGT
>DASXUI010000195.1:0-12718 GCA_036504955.1 Armatimonadota bacterium | reverse complement strand
CCCGGCGCCGGCCTGCGCCTGGACCAGGTAGCGGTCCCCGAGGAGATGGCCTGGGGGCTCTTCGGCCCGGCCCTCTGCCGAGAGGTCGGGGCGGAGGCGGTGGCCAAGCGAGACGGGGCCGCCGTACGGGCTCTGGACGCTTTGATGGCCCGCTCGTGGGTCGTGGTCAACCGACCTCCCACGCTGACACCGGTTTGCATCCTGGCCTTTCACCCGGTGCGCGTTCCCGGCCGGGTGCTTCGCATCCACCCACTCGTCTGCCGGTGGCTGAACGCGGACTTCGACGGCGACCAGCTTGCGGTCTTCCTGCCTGTGACGGAGGGCGGGCAGCATGAGGCAGAGGAGCGGCTCTCGGTGGCCGGCCATCTGGCGCGCGACCACGGCCTGCTGGACTCGCTGTGTCCCACCCAGGAGCCCCTGTGGGCGCTGGCGCGGCTCAGCACGACGGAGGAGGGCCGGCGGGAGATCGCGGAGCTGGCCGGCATCGATGTACCGGCTCCGGAGGGTTACCTGAACCGGCAGTCCCTGTCTACGGCGATGCGCCGCCTGCTGGACCGCGACGGCGTGCCGGCGGCGATGGCCGCCCTGGAGCGACTGGAGACGCGGGGCTTCGAGCTGTGCCGGGCCTCCGGCGCCTCCATCAGCCCCTTCTTCGGGGCTGCGCTGGACCTGCCGGCCCCGCCCACATCGTTGGAGGCGGAGGCGTGGAAGGCCTACTCGGAGGAGGTGCGGAACCACCTCTCCGCGCGGACCGACTACGAGAGCCCGGAGCACGGACTCCAGCTTCTGGCGGCGAAGAGCGGAGCCCGCGGCGTGGTTCGCCAGCTCGCGGTGCTGGTGGGAGGAGTGGGCTGCGTGGTGAACAGTGAAGGGGAGCATGTGCCCTCGCGGCGCGGCTTCGTTCGCGGAATGACGGCGGAGGAGGTCCTGACGCACGTGGTCGGGATGCGCCGAGGGCTGGTGGCGATGCACCGGGAGTGGGCCGCGCTGCTGGCCGCCCAGCGGGAGGACCGGCGCTCCAAGGGCTTCGGGCTCCTGGCCCGGGCCATGCGGGCCCGCCGCCCCGGCATGGTCTTCGCCCAAGCCGCCGCAACGGGAGAGGCCGACCCCCTGGCGGACGCAGATTCCAGGTTCTTTGTGGGACTGAAGGGCGGGTCGTAGGGTCGTGGGGTCGTAGGGTCGTAGGGGAAGGGCCTCAGGGGGTGGGGGGTGCGGACCTGTCGGACGGGTCGGACCGGTCGGACGGTGAGGGCCTTGGGGGCCGCGCGGTGGCAAGGCTGGGAGTCGGTGCCCGACGGCCGTCCGCCCGGCGGTGAATCGCCGGGCTCCGAGGCTCAATCCCGGTGAACCGGGGTTCTGAACCCAGGGTGCAGCTTGGGGTCAGGACCCTCCTTGACAGGAGGGTTGAGCCCCTGAGGCCGGCGAGCACCCATCCCCGCCAGAGGCTACATGGCCGCAGCCTCTGAGGCCCCTCCCCAACGACCTAACGACCCTACGACCCTACGACCCTACGACCCGCCCTCATAGGAGATCGCCAATGGCAACCATGACAGGTGTTTACCTTCCGGGGAACAGCACGGTGGAGTTCAGGGAGGTGAAGGTGCCCTCGCCGGGGTGGGGGCAGGTGCTGGTGCGGATGCGCGCCTCCTCTATTTGCGGGAGCGACATCCGGGCGATCTACCGGGAGCACCTGGGCAAGGGGCCGGAGGCCTACCAGGGCGTGATCGCGGGCCACGAGCCCTGCGGGCAGGCGGTGGAGGTTGGGCCGGGCTGCCGAGATATCCGCGAGGGCGACCGCGTGGTCCTCTACCACATCGCGGGCTGCGGGGTGTGCGATGAGTGCCGGCACGGCTACATGATCAGCTGCCGCAGCTCCGAGCATCGCAAGGCCTACGGTTGGCAGCGCGACGGCGGCCACGCCGACTACCTGCTGGCGGAGGAGAGTACTTGCGTCAGGCTGCCGGAGCCCCTCACCTACGTCGACGGCGCACTGGTGGCCTGCGGCTTCGGCACGGTCTATGAGGCGCTGCACCGGATGCGGGTTGGCGGGGAGGACCGGCTCTTCGTGACGGGTCTGGGTCCCGTCGGCCTGGCGGCGGCTATGGTGGGCCGCGCCCTCGGAGCGACCCAGGTCTACGGCACCGACCTGGCGGAGGGCCGGCTGATCCTGGCCCGGGAGCTGGGCCTGTTCGACGAGGTGTTCCCCTCCGGAGAGGGCGCCCTGGCGGCGCTTCTGGCGCTGACGGGCGGGCGCGGCTGTGAGGCCACCATCGACTGCTCCGGCGCCTCGGCCGCCCGGCTTCTGGCGCTTCAGGCCACCCGCGATTGGGGCCGCTGCGCCTACGTGGGGGAGGGCGGCCGCGTGGAGTTCGAGGTCTCTCGGTACCTTATACACAAGCAGATCACCCTCTACGGCTCCTGGGTGACCTCGCTGAAGCACATGGAGGAGCTGGTGGAGCTGCTCTCCCGCTGGAACCTGCATCCTGAGCGCATCGTCACCCACCGGCTGCCGCTTCAGGACGCCGCCGAGGCCTACCGCCTGGCGGATGAGGGCCAGACCGGCAAGGTGTGCCTGGTGATGGGGGACTAGCGGCTCGTGCCATGCGCGGGCTAGGCAGCCGTTCGGGCGCCGTAGCGAAGAGGTTAGCGGCTGCTGAAACCATGTAGCCGCGCCGCCCTGAAGAGGGCCGTTGAGCAGCCTGTTCCACGTTCGTCCTCGCCTCCGACCCCCTAGGCGCCCCGCCAGGCAGGCCCCGGCTTGAGTCTTTTGGGCTCCGGACGAGGAGAGTGTTCCCTGGAGGCGAACATAGTTCACGACTGGTTGAGGAAGAAGGAACCTGGGTACCGGTTGCCTCGTCAGTTACTGCAGAGAGAGTGCGAGTGACCCTGAGTTTGGCCCGAGGGCTCGCCTGATCTTAGGCGCTCAGACCCGGCCGAAGGTACCCCTGATCCCCCCTCCGCCCCATGGCATCCGCCGGGTGGCCCGAGCCCTCGGGGATCGGGTTACCGAGCCATAGCACCCTACCAGTTGGAGGGGGAGCTCTGCTCCGCCTCCCACGCCACAGAGCAGCACTCGGATGCGCCTTGCCGGCGGGGTGACCTTGCGGGCCGAACCCCGCTATCCAGCCCAACTCCCCCTTCCGCCTTCCCAGCGATCTGGGGATTGCCCGCCGCAGAGCATCTGAGCCGCCCTGGGCACGCAGTGCTTCTTGTCAGAGAGCTCCCGCGCGGAGGAACCGGGAAGGCGTGGGACCACTCCGGAAAGGACTGTAAGGCTGTTGAAAGTGAAGCGGTCTAGAAGAACCCCCTTCGTGGGGGGCCTTGCCGCCTTGCTCCTGGTGGGTGCCGCGGCCTGGGCGCCCCTCGCGAGTGCGGCGAACGGTACGGTTACGGGCACGGTCACCGCTACCGGCGGTAACGTGAACGGGCTCACCGTGCAGGCCATCTCCTCCACCGGCGTGGTCGCCGGCAGCTCCGCGGTTGCTGCTGCCGGCGGCGCCTACTCCATCTCCCTGCCTGGCGGCACCTACACCGTCAAGGTCACCGGCGAGTTCGCGGACAGTGACGCGAGCAAGAGCGTTACCGTCGCCAACGACGGCTCCGCCACTGCTGACCTCAGCGTGAAGACAGTGCCCTACCAGAGCCTCAACACCGCTGACTTGACCGGCAGCGCCTGGAAGATTGGCATCAACCTGACGGCCCTGGATTTCGCCGCGGGTGCCGCCAACTTCGATGACTCCTCTTGGGCTGACGTCACCGTTCCTGGCGACGTGAGCGCCGGCAACCCCGTTCCGGACGCCAGCGACTACGCCTACCGCGTGGCCTTCGGCCTGCCCGCCGACTGGGCCGGCAAGCCGGTGGTACTTGATGGCTTCACCATTGATGACGGCGAGTACGCGGTCTTCGTGAACGGCACCAAGGTCAACGCCTGCGCGGAGCCGGTGAATGGTCCCCTGAACCCCTGGACCTACCAGCGCATCTTCTACGTGCCCGGCAACCTTGCCAAGGCTTCGAACACCTTGACCATCTTCGTGCACCAGGGGTACGGCGGCGCCGGCATCTTCGGCAACGTCCGCGTTCATCCCATGTGGAGCACCCGCGGCATCATCTCCGGCAAGGTCACCAACGATGCCGGCAACCTGATCTCCACCAACGTTACGCTGCTGGACGGGACCGGCGCGCAGGTCGCGACGGCCACCGCCTCGGGCCCTGTCAACGGAACCTACATCTTCAGCAACGTGGCTCCCGGAACCTACACGGTATCGGTGGTCGGCGAGCTGGTGGACAGCCTGGAGGCCTCCAAGTCGGTCACTGTTACCGGTGGCGCACTCTCTACCGCCGACCTCAGCGTGAAGACTCTGCCCAGTATCAGCCTCACCGGCAATGTCCTTACCGGCGCCGGCTGGAAGCTGGGCGGCGGCCTGACCGCCGATAACTTCTCCGCGGCGGACCCTGCCTTCGACGACTCCTCCTGGGAGGCCGTTACCGTTCCGGGTGACATCTCGGCCAAGATCTCGCAGGACAGCGAGTTCGCCTACCGGGTGAAGTTCGACGTTCCGGACTCCTTCGTCGGCAAGGACCTCATCCTGGACGCCTTCAGCGCCGACGACGGCGAGACCGGCGTCTTCATGAACGGCACCAGCCTCAGCCTCTGCGTAGAGCCCATCGGCGGCCCTGGCGCTCCTTGGGGCTACGCGCGAACCTTCCTTGTTCCCGGCAGCGCGGTGAAGAAGAGCAACACCCTGGCGATCTTCCTGCACCAGGGCAACGGCGGCGCCGGTATCTTCGGCAACCCGCCGCGCCTCTACCCCACCTGGAGCACCAAGGGCATCGTGGTCGGCAAGCTGGTTGGTACCGACGGCAAGCCCGTTAACGGCAACATCGGCCTGGTCAACTCCAAGGGTAAGCTGGCGGCCTCCACCGTCTCCTCCGGCCCCAAGCAGGGCGCCTTCGGCTTCTACGGCCTGGCTCCCGGCACCTACACGCTGGACACTCTGGCCAGCAACTACACGGGCGCTCCCAGCAGCATCACCGTGGAGGGCGGCAAGACCCTCACGCTTCCCAACCTGGTGCCCACCATCGCGCCCTACTACGAGGACACCACCCAGCGCGCGACGGACGATGAGTTCACGGGCACCAGCCTCGACGCCAAGTGGCAGGTTGCTGACGTGGGCGACGCGACCGGTGGCACCCAGACGGTCTCCAACGGCATCCTGGACGTCACTGCCGGCGGCCACAACATCTGGGACCAGAATGACGGCTTCCACTACATCTACCAGCCCATCAAGGGCGACTTCATCGCCACCGTCCAGGTGCTTGCCGTACCTGACAACCGCGACTGGGAGAACGCCGGCCTGATGATTCGCAAGGACCTGGACCAGCAGAGCCCGCATGCCTACTCCCAGGTGACTCCGAATCACCCGTTCCAGAACAAGCTCCGTCCCACCCGCGGCAGTCTGAGCAACGACAACACCACGGGCGATCCGAACGCCAGCACCCTGTTCCCGAACATCTACCTGAAGCTGAGGCGGCAGGGCACGCGGGTGGCCTACTTCTGGACCTCGGACCCGAAGACGACGCCGATCTTCAACTCCGTGCGAACCGTTCCCGGTCTGGACACCGCGGACGTGCTCGTGGGCCTCGCGGCGTGCTCTCTGAGCGCGGCGGACGTGGACCCCGGCTTCCAGTTCGCTCACTTCAAGGTGATCCCGCTGACCTCCACCCCCGTCACCCCCGCGGTGACCCTGGGTGACTTGAACGGCGACGGCAAGGTGAGCATCACCGACGTGGTGACCGCGCTGCGCGGGGTTGCCGGCCTGGTGACGCTGACCGCCGACCAGCAGAAGGCCGCGGACGTGAACGTGGACGGCAAGTTCAACATCACGGACGTTGTTCTCATGCTGCGGTACGTGGCTGGGCTCATCGCCAAGTTCCCGGGCCAGTAGCCTTGGGACAGGTGTCCGCGCGGCGGTAGCGCCCGCGCGGAGGTTGCACTGACTCACCGGGGTCCTGGAGGTCTGGCCAGTAGGCCAGGCCCCAGGACCCCCTGTTTGTTGGTCGCCGCCTAGCCCGCCAAGCCCACGAGGCGCTTGCGCGGCGGGCATGGCGCGGGCTTCCAGCCGCTTTCGTCAACCGTGTAGGCTAGCAGACACTTCCCATAGGCGTGGTAGGGGATGTACGCTATAGGTAGGAGGCACATCGGCCGAACAAGGGAATGGGGTGAAGGGCTCACCCCGCCTGCCGAGCAGGAGCGTCAAGGACGCCCTGCCGCCGCCGGGCCTCCCGGCGCCTCCATCGGCGCCCAGCCCAGGGGCCCTCTGTGGTCCAACCCATCCGGCGCTATCCACGAGTTTCCTGTGGAGACCCGTATCCCGCGGGACGTATCAGCGCCCCTGCATCGTTCGAACTAGGGCCCAGCATTGACTCAAGGGTCCTTACACCCTACGATCACTGACCTCTCCCATTCCTCGGGGTAGGGGGACCATCGGTCGCGCCCAGTGCTTCCCGCACGGAGCCAAAGAGCCGGCTAATGCATCGAGCCGAGTCACCGCACAACGCCACGCTGTCGCGCCTCGTAGGGCTCCTGCTGTTGGTGCTTCTTTGCGCATGGCATCTTGGGTGCCGCGCCTGGGAAGCTGCCCTGGAGCGCCATGCGCAGGGCGAGCTACAAGACACCCTCGGCAGTCTCTCCGGCTCTCTGGGTTCTGCCCTTCGGGATCGTTACCACATGCTGGAGGGGCTGGCGGCCTTTGTTAGGTCGCATCCCGGCCTCCCGCAGATGGACACCGCTTTCGCGCCCTTCGCCCAAGGTCTGAGCAGTAACCAGCCGGGGGTGATCGCCATCACGGCGGCGCCCGAGGGCGTGATCCGCTACACCTACCCCTTCCCACCCAGCGCGGGCCGCCTCGGGTGGAACTTGGTCCGCAACCCCACGCCAGGGGGACGTGCCGATGTCGTGAGGACCCTTAGGACGGGGCGTATAACGGTGTCTGACCCGTACAATCTGCGCTGGGTGGGCCAGGGCATCGTGCTTCGCCAAGCGCTGTTCGTTGAGGGACGCTTCTGGGGACTCGTAGCCATCGTGGTCGATGTCCCCGGTCTGCTGCGAAGCTCCGGGCTGGCCGGCTATCGAGGGCGCTACTCTCTGCGCCTCAGGGATCGATCTGGTAGAGCATTCTGGTCCACCACAGGCGCCTTGGGTGGGCTGCCTTCGAGGGCCGAGGTTCGTACCGGGGACGGCGAATGGCTTCTTGAGGGTGGGCAGCAAGGCGCCCTGGGCGGCAACCTGGGAGAAGCGGTCCTGGCCAGGGTGGGCGGCCTGGCGGTGGTGGTGCTCCTCACGATCCTTGCCTACGGAGCGTTGAGCCACAACCGGCGGCTGCACGCCTCGGTGGAGAGTAGGACCCGAGAGCTCAACACCCGAACCGAGGCGCTGCGCCGCAGCGAAGACACCTATCGTGCCCTGGCCCGGGGCTTTCCTAACGGAGTAGTGTTGCTCTACTCCCAGGACCTCGTATGCCTGCTAGCGGAAGGCGCTCGCCTTGAGGGAACGGGTCTGACCAAGGAGCGGCTGGAGGGGCATCACCTGAGGGAGGGGCTTGGCGAGAACCTGGCCTACGAGATCGAGTTGTACTGCCGCGAAGGTCTGAGAGGGCTTCCCTCGGTTCATGAGTTGAGGGTGGGATCGCGGACCCTGGAGGTCAGAGTGCAGCCGGTCAGTGCGGCCGACGACGGAAGCCCCAGGGTGATGCTCATGTCGCAGGACATCACCGAGAGGCGTGCCTCGGAGGACCGGCTCCGGGCCATGAACCGAGCCCTTCGCACCCGCACGGAGTTGGGCCAACTTGTCATGCGGGCCTCGTCCGAGGAAGAGGTACTCCGAGGCCTCTGTGCCGCACTTGTGAGCACCGGAGGTTACCGCCTCGCCTGGATCGCCCTGGCTGCCGAAGATGGAGCCCCCATGATCCGGGCCGTTGCCTGCGATGACGGCACCGGCGCCGCCTATCTCGACCTTCTGGCTCCGGCTTGGCGCGAGGCATGTCAGGGCGCGGGACCCTTCGGCAGAGTCATGGAGACGCATGAGGCCGTCATGGTCGAGATGCCGCCCCCGGGCTCTATGAGTCCCTCGGGCAGTGAGACGCCCCGCGACCTAACTGCCTTCCTGGTGCTCCCCGTGAGCCTCAACGGCGAGCCGGTAGGGGTGCTCTGCGTCTACTCCGGCCACTCTGACCCCTTCGGTCCTGAGGAGAAGGCCCTGCTGGGCTCGCTGGCAATCGACCTGGCGCACGGAGTCAGCTCGCTCAGGTTCTCCCAGGAACGGCTGATGGCTCAGGCCGCCCTGATGGAATCGGAGCGGCGCTTCAGGGAGGTCCTGTCCGGGGCACACCTGCTCGCCCTGATAGTGGACTCGATGGGGCACGTTCAATACTGCAACGACGCCCTGCTGACGCTTCTGGACCGTAGTTCCGGCGAGGTACTGGGCAAGGAGTGGTTCGAGAGCTTCATCGCTGAAGGGGTGCGTGAGGGCTCCCGGGCTCGCTTCCTGGCCGCCCTGGCCAGAGGGGAAAGCCCACGCCGCAGGGAGGACGCGCTGGTCGCCGCGGGAGGGGCCAGGCGTCTGGTCTCTTGGAGCAGCACCGTGCTCATGGGCGCGGATGGTCAGGCCGTGGGTGTCGCCTCCTTGGGGGATGACATCACTGAGCGCCGGCAGGTGGAGGAGGAACGGGAGGCCACTCTCACGTTGCTGAGGCTGGCAACCACCAGCAAGGACCTCCATGATCTGGCCCACAAGGCGACCCACTTCCTCCGCCGGACCTCCGGGTGTGAGCTGGTGGCGGTCCGCTTCAGGGTAGGGGATGACTTCCCCTTCCTTGAGCGGGTGAATCCGCGAGACCAGCCCGATCGCGGGCCGGCCCCGTCCATCGCCGCCCCGGGAGTCGGCACGGAGGCCGCCCGCCCGGTCCCGTCCTGCCTGTGCCAACAGGTGATGCGGGGCAGTGCCGACACCGAGAAGTTGGGCCTGACCGAGCACGGGAGCCTCTGGGCCAACAGCAGACAGTATCTGCGTGACCGTGGGCCTGAAGCAACGGAGGACTGGTGCCAGCGCTGCCAGGCCACCATCACTCCCTACGAGTCGGTAGCCCTCATCCCACTGCGCTCGGCGGAGGGCCCGCTTGGGCTGCTTCAGTTCAGTGATCGGCGGCAAGGCCTCTTCAGCAGGGGGCGCCTTCGGCTGCTCGAGAGCTTGGCGGACAGCATGGCGATGGCTCTGGCGCAGAGGGAGATGCAGCAGGCTCTTCTCGAGGGTGAGGCGCGCCTTAAGGTGGCTCTCGACCGGGCGCGCTCCCTGTCGGTGCATCTCAACTCCGTCCGAGAGGAGCAGAACGCTCGGATAGCCAGGGAGGTGCATGATGAGCTGGGGCAGCATCTCACGGGTCTGAAGATGGGACTGTCTTGGCTGCTGCAGCGCCTCCCCTCCGAGCAGGAGTCGGAGAGAGCCAGCCTGCTGGGCCTGGTAGATCTGGTCAACGGAACAATCGAGTCCGTGCGGCGGATCGCTCGGGAGCTTCGCCCGGCCGCCCTGGATGACCTGGGGCTGGTTCCCGCGCTCAGGGCGCACCTCCGGGACTTCCAGCAGCGCACCGGCCTGACCTGCCAGCTTCGGGCAACGCCGGAGGAGGTGAACCTGGCGCCGGACGTGGCCACGGCTCTCTTTCGCATTGCCCAGGAGGCACTGACCAACGCGGCTCGCCACTCCCAGGGTACGGTGGTTGTCGTGAGCCTCTCGGTGGGCAAGCGGGGCTTATCGATGAGTATCAGGGACAATGGGGTGGGCATCAGCCCAGACCGGATGGAGGGTTCCAGCTCCTTCGGCCTTCTGAGTATGAAGGAGCGCGTTCTGGCCGTTGGGGGAACCCTGTCAGTCTCCGGTCGCGACGGTGAAGGAACCCGAGTGCTGGTCACCATTCCAGCGGCCGGCGAGTCGGGCGGCGCGGCACAGGCAAAGGGCACGGGGACTCATGGCTAGAGTGGTGATCGCGGATGACCACAGTGTAGTCCGGGCGGGAGTGAAGCAGATCCTATCGGAGCATCGTGACCTGGAGGTCGTCGCCGAGGCGCGAGATGCCCTGGAGCTGCTTTCGCTCCTGAAGGTGACCCGCTGTGACCTCGTGCTGTTGGACATCACGATGCCGGGTCGAAGCGGCCTTGAGGTGCTCGGGGACCTGACCTGGGGGGCGGGCGCTCCCAGGGTCTTGGTGCTGAGCATGCACCCTGAGGCTGACTACGCGCTGCGTGTTCTCAAGGCAGGCGCGGCCGGCTACGTGACCAAGGACAACGCCGCCGAGGAGCTGGTGCCGGCCATCAGGAAGGTCCTCTCGGGCCGGCGCTACGTCAGCGCCTCCCTGGCGGAGAAGCTCGCCGCCGAGCTCGTGGGTGATGACGGCGCCCCGCCTCACCACTCGCTCTCCAACCGGGAGTTCGAGATAGTGAGGCAGATCGTGGCCGGGCGGACCGTCTCGGAGATTGGGAATGACCTGTGCCTGAGCCCCAAGACCGTAAGCACCTACAGGGCAAGGGCTCTCCAGAAGCTTGGCGTCACCTCCAACGTAGAGCTGACTCGCTATGCGCTCAAGCATGGGCTGATGGAGTGACGTAGCGCCTCGTGCATGAGGCGCAAGCGTGTGGTGCATGGCGCGCCTACGCCAGAAGGCCTCGACCGGGGCCAACCCCGTCTCACCCCCTACGACTTCCCCCTGACCCCAGTCCCTCGGTAAGGCCCAGGGCAAACGCTGCTAGTAGGCATGGAATGATACGCCTGCTGTGTAGTTCCCCGCCTACGCAGCTCAAGCTCCACACCCTACACCACCTCGATCCTGGGACTGATACGCCACCCCGCTCAAGAGGTCGAAACCTTCTTCGATACACCCCGGAAGGCCGACGTCCACCCCGTCCGAGCCAGGACCCCGCACGGTCCGCAACCCGACCCTCCGCACAGGGTCGGGGCTCGGGCGACCGCAACGAGCACCGGGGCGTAGACTTCCGCCAGCCTGCCGTGCCGGATACCGGCCACGCCTGCTGTCGCCCTTGAGGGAGTGGCGCGAATGCTTACCCGACTGAAGCTTGGTCCACGGCTGATCGGCAGCTACCTGATGATCGCCCTGCTCTGCGGCACGGTGGGGATCGCCGGCATTCGGGCCATGCGGTCCATCAACCAGGTGGGTGAGGAGGCGTCTCAGCGCCGGGTGCCCTCCCTTCGCGGGTTGCTGCTGATGATGGATGGGGTTCAGGCGGTCCGTCGCGCGGAAGTCTCCTCCCTTGTTGGCCTGCTAACCAAGAAGGAGGGCCTGCTCAACCGCACGCGCAAGCAGATCGACGATGGCCTCAGAGGGCTTGATGATGGCTCCCGCGTCTACGGTCCCCTGGCGCGGCCCGGTGACGAAGAGCGTTCGTGGACCGAGTTTCAGGAGAAGGCCTCAAAGTGGCGGGAGCTGCTGGCTCGTGTCACCCGCCTGAGGGAGGCTCGCAGGGCGGATCAGACTGTGGCTCTCACCTATGGCGAGGACAGAGCGGCCTTCCTGGCCGTGTCCGATGGCCTGCAGGACCTGTGCCGTCTTCAGGACCAGGCCACCAAGAGAGCGCAAGCGGAGGCAGAGAGCACCCTGACCACAACCACTCGGCTTCTGTGGTTCGCGATACTCGCCTCCATCGCCGCGGCCGTGGCGGTCGGTCTCGCGACCACTCGCTCCATCCTTGGGCCGATGGCCCAGGTTGTTGAAAAGGTGGACCATCTGGCCGCGCACTCGGTGGCCGGCCTGGAGACAGCGCTGCTCTCGATCTCCCGAGGCGACCTTAGCAAGCAGGTTGAGGATGACTCGCAGCCCCTCGGCCTCAACCGTCAGGACGAGCTAGGCAGCCTCGCCCAGAGCGCCGACCGCATCTCCACCCAGGTCACGTCCATCGTGGGCGCTTACCGGCAGATGGTGGCCAACCTGAGTGACGTTGTTGGCGAGACGCAGTCGCTGGCCTCCGCCGCCAGAGAGGGCCGGCTCTCGGTCCGAGGCGATGCCGGAGCCCACCAGGGCGTCTTCGGCGAGCTAGTTCAAGGGATCAATGAGACTCTGGACGGCGTTGTCGAGCCCCTTCAGGTGGCGGCGACCTACATGGAGCGGATCAGCCGTGGAGACATCCCCGAGGCGATCACCCAGAGCTACCAGGGGGATTTCGGCCAGGTTGAGCACAGCCTCAACACTTGCATCGGTACCCTGTCCAGGTTGATGGCAGACATGAACGCGGCCAATCAGGCGCAGTTGGCGGGGGATCTCGACGCCTACATCCCCGTTGACGGCTACCAGGGCGCCTACCGGACTATGGCCGAGGGCGCGAACGCGGCGGTGCGAACCCACGTAACCAACACCCAGGAGGTGCTGGAGCTGTTGGGCGAGTACGCTGACGGAGACCTGGACCGGACCCTGCGGCGGCTGCCGGGCAAGCAAGCCGTGATCCACCAGCGGATGGACCTGCTGAGAGACAACCTTCAGGCGCTAGTCGACCAGACACGGCAGCTCTCCCAGGCCGCCCTGGCGGGACAGACCAGCGCCCGGGGAGACGTGGATCGCTTCGCGGGAGCGTACCGAGAGGTGATCCAGGGACTCAACGATACGCTGGTCGCGGTGGTGTCGCCCCTGGAGTTGGCCCTTGATTGTATGGAGAGCTTCAG
>DASXUI010000194.1:0-3530 GCA_036504955.1 Armatimonadota bacterium | reverse complement strand
CCGGGCGGACCGCAGATGGGCACCCACTGGCGCCGGCTCCGTCGGAGCGCGCCCTCTGAGGCCCTTCCCCTACGACCCTACGACCTTACGACCCTACGACCCGCTCTTCAGGCCCCTCCCCTACGACCCGCCTATCCACAGGAGGGGACCTGGCGGGGCCTGCGTAAGAGTTACCCGGCGGAGCCGCTCCGGGACGGTGTCCTGGCATGGCTGGGAGTTGGGCCCCCGGGCGCTCGGGACCGTGGCCTCCGAGGGCGCGGCCCCGTCGGCGGTTACCGGTATCACCTCATCTATCCTTTGTCTGGTCGCGTGACTGAAAGGAGCCTCACCCATGATCGGCTGCACTAGCCTCGGGAGCCTGCCGCGTCTGCGGGACTATGAGAGCAAGCGCGTCAGCAGTTGGGACGTTACCGGTGGGAACGGCGATGCCTGGCTTATCCAGCCCGGTGAGCGCAAGGTCCTGGCCGACCTCAAGGGCCCCGGCTGCATCAAGCACCTGTGGATGACCCTGGGGATCCCGGCGGAGGACTACTGCCGGCGGATCGTTCTACGCATCTACTGGGAAGGGCAGTCCGAGCCCAGCGTGGAGGCGCCCATCGGGGACTTCTTCGGCCTGGGGCACGGCATCCGGCACAACTTCATCAGCCTGCCGCTTCAGATGAGCCCCCAGGAGGGCAAGGGGTTCAACTCCTGGTGGCCCATGCCCTATGCCCAGCGTGCCGTGGTGGAGGTGGAGAACCAGGGCGCTCAGGGCTACCATCACTACTTCTACGTGGATTACGAGAGCTACGCGTCCGCGGAGGCAGTGAAGGACCAGGCCTACTTCCACGTTCAGTGGCATCGGGAGGCCAACACCCAGGGTTGGGCTTACGAGGAACGCCTTCCTATGGGGGATCCTATCTGGAAGGATCCGCGCATCCTCAACAAGGACGGCAAGGACAACTACGTCATCCTTCAGGCGGAGGGCAACGGGATCTACTGCGGAGCGCACCTGGATATCGACTGCTTCCAGCGCAACCCCAACGACTGGTACGGTGAGGGCGACGACATGGTCTTCATCGACGGCGAGGAGTGGCCGCCGTCACTGCACGGTACCGGCACGGAGGACTGGTACCACTGCGCCTACTGCCCCACCCAGGAGTACAGCGCGCCCTACCATGGAATCACCCTCTACAGCGGCACCAAGGAGTGGCCTTGGAAGGGGAAGAACAGCGTCTACCGGTACTACATCGAGGACCCCATCCGCTTCCGGAAGTCAATCCTCGCCTCCATCGAGCACGGACACGCGAACAAGCTGAGCAACGACTACAGCAGCACCGCTTACTACTACCTCTCGGAGCCGCGCAGGGGTGGTCCGGCGATCCTTCCGGTCGAGGATCGGCTGCCCCGGTCCAGTGAGGAGCGGTACTGATCGGCGCGGAGCTGCTTGGACCGCGGCCATATACTACCTCACCACCAAGGCACCAGGAACTGCCTTACCACAGAGGCGCAGAGGGCACAGAGAAACACAGAGGAGACCTAAGCTAGGGCTCTCTTGGTCTATCGTGCGCTAGGCGGGTTAGGCTGTTTGCACGGGCGCGCCGAGACGCCTGGGCCGCACAGGATCCCACCTTGGGGTACCTAGCTAAAGGATTCGGGCTCGGCAGGTACGCCGGGCAGCTCTGGACCGGATCGCGGGAGACACGGATGAACGGTGGTTTGCTACCCGGTACTCGCATAGAGATACTCAACCCACAGGTTCAGCGCGGTCGCGTGCGCTTCGCCCTCTTCGACTGGGACGGGACGGTGTCCCTCATCCGGGAGGGCTGGCAGCAGGTGATGATCCCCATGATGGTGGAGGAGCTGCTGAAGCTGAGGACCGGGGAGAGCCGCGAGGCATTGGAGCACCTGGTGGCGGAGTTCGTCACCAAGCTTACCGGGAAGCAGACCATCTACCAGATGATAGCGCTGGCGGAGCAGGTGTCCCTGAGGGGCGGCAACCCGCAGGACCCGGTGGACTACAAGCGCCGGTACCACGACCTGCTGTGGGCCCGCATCAAGCACCGGGTGGCGGGCCTCAAGGATGGCTCCATAGAGCCGGACCAGCTCGCCATCCTGGGCTCCCGCCAGTTCCTGTCGGCGCTTCGCGAGCGCGGAGTCTCTCTCTTCCTCGCCAGCGGCACGGATGAAGCCTACGTGAAGGATGAGGTCGCGGCGCTGCGGATGACCGAGTTCTTTGACGGCGGAATCTACGGCGCGATCGATGACTACAAGAAGATGTCCAAGAAGCTGGTCATCGAGCGCATCCTTAAGGAAAACGACCTCCACGGCCCTGAGCTCGTCGCCTTCGGAGACGGCTACGTGGAGATTCGGGACTGCAAGGCGGTGGGCGGGGTGGCGGTCGGCCTGGCGACGCTGGAGACGGAGCGGGGTGGCTTGGACCACTGGAAGCGTGATCGCCTGGCGGGCGTGGGTGCCGACATCATCATCCCGGACTTCCAGGAGGGCGAGCTCCTGCTGGACTACCTCCTCGAAGACGCCTCGCCCACTGTCTGAGGAGCCGCGCACTGGGCCCCTGGGGTGAGGGGGTGACCGAGGCCATTCGGTCCTCGCCCCTCACCCGTTCGACGCCCGCTCACCAGCAGACTCGTTCCTTCGTTGCCTCGCTACTTCCTTACGAAGCCCTGCACGTAGAGGGCCTTCTGGCCGTTCACCTTGGAGGCGGTGCCGGTGACCTCCAGGATCTCGCCCGCGTGCTCGATGGCGGCGTCGCGGAAGGTGGTCTGGCCGTCACGGCGGGGGTGATGCTCCTCCTCCATCAGCAGCGTGATGCTGCCGTCCTGGCTCAGCAGTCCGATGGGCTGGCCGTTCTTGAGGCACTTCTGCGCGCAGTCCCGGTGCTTCGCCCCGTGCTTACCGAGCTGCAGGTAGCAGGAGTAGTCGATGATCTCGCCCGTGCGGGTCTCGACCTTGCCCGCCAGCGGCTTGTTCTGCACGGCCGCCTCAAGGGTGGTGGCGGTCCAGGGCTGGGCGGGCTTGTCGCCAAGGGCTCCCGCGGGCTGCTGGTAGGTGCCCTTGGAGGGCGGGAAGAGGTCGGCGAAGAACGGGCCCACCTTCTTGGCGGCATAGGCGCCGGTGGCGGCCACAGCGCACAGGGCGGCCACGGCAAGGGTACGACGTTTGTTCATGCTTACTCCTCGTAAGGCGTAGAGGCAAGGGGGCAAGGGGACTGAGGGGACTCAGGGGGCTTAGGGGAAGAGCCCCAGAGTGCCGCCCTGGGTCCTTCCCCTAAGCCCCCTGAGCCCCCTCAGTCCCTTAGTCCCTTAGTCCCCTGTCCCCTGCCCCTAGTCCCACACGCGGCACAGGGTCCAGAGGTTGGTCTGGGGCTCGAAGCAGAGCTCACATTGGAGGTTGGTGTGGGTGGTCACTAGGTGGAAGCGCCGGGCGCGCTCTCCCTCCCACCAGGAGCCAGCTTCCTCCCAGGCGTCCAACTCCTCCTTCACGGAGTGCACGTTCCCACGCCAGGCGATGGTTCTCAGACACCCCCTAGA
>DASXUI010000193.1:0-6239 GCA_036504955.1 Armatimonadota bacterium | reverse complement strand
GAGCCCCTTCAGCCCCCTAGCCCTTCTTGGTGTCTTGGTGTCTTGGTGGTGAAGCAGTTGGTGGCCGCTGATCAGGGCCCAAGCGTAGTTGGGAGGGAGTCGATGAGAACGTTGGCTAGGCCCTTGTGGCTCCTGGCGCTGCTGGTGGGCCTGCTCCCCTGCGGCACCGTGCGGGCGGAGGTGGTGATCAACGAGGTCTTCTACAACGCACCCAACGAGCTGTCTAGCCTTCAGTGGTTGGAGCTCTACAACACCGGCAGCAAGCCGGCGGACCTCTCGGGTTGGGTGCTGGACAAGGGCAAGGGCTTCGTCTTCCCCAAGGGGGCAGCTCTGGCGGCCCATGGCTACCTGGTGCTGGCGCTGGATCCTGCGCAGTTCCAACGCGTCTACGGCGCCAAGGCGTTGGGCCCGCTGCTCAAGCCCCTGAAGCGGGGCGGCGAGAAGCTGGCGCTGGCGGACGCCAAGGGCCAGGTAGTGGACGCCATCCAGTACAAGGACAAGGCCCCCTGGCCGGCGGCAGCGGACGGCTACTCCGCCTCCCTGGAACGTATCTGTCCCACCGCCTCCGGAGAGGAGGCCGGCAACTGGGCGCCCTCGCCGCTGCCCTCGGGCCCCGCCAAGCCCTCCGGCACTCCCGGCAAGCAGAACTCCTGCTTCAGCGCCGTGCTCCCTCCCACCATCGTCGCGGTGACGAACGCCCCGGAGACCCCCGCACCGGGCAAGCCCGTGAGCGTGGAGGTGAGCCTGGCGCCCAACGATCAGGTACCGGAGGTGAAGCTGGCCTATCATGTGGTGAGCGCCGGTTCGGAAGGCGCCGCCACCGAACTGAAGATGGTGAGGGACGCCGCCACGGGCAAGTTCGAGGGTGAGATCCCCGGGCAGAGGGTCGGGTCGCTGGTGCGGTACAACGTCTTGGCCCTGGGCGAGGGCGGCGCGCAGAGGCGGTATCCCAGCGCCAACGACCTGCGCCCCACCTTGACCTTCTACGTGAGGGACCCACAGCAGACGGCGAAGATCGCGATCGGCAGGCTGCTCAGCACGGGGTCCGGCGCGGCGGCCTCAGATACGGCGGCCAGGGCTCCAGCCGCCGGACCGCGTATGGCTCCCGGCGCGCGGGTAGTCCGTGTTGTTGGCAACCAGCGCATCATCGTTGCTCAGGGCCCCCGCCCCGGCCAAGACGGCAACCCGACCCTGGAGCCCTTCGACGAGGATAGTGACGCACCACCGGGACGAGGTCCCGTGATGCTCCGCCAAGGCCAGCAGCCCGCGGCCGAGGACCGGCCTGCCCGGGGCAGCTACGCCTTCGTCTACTGGGACCCCACAACCGGCAAGACGCAGGTCTTCGACTACGTGAACGCCGTAACGCGGGACGGCAACCGTGGGTACAAGGTCTACTTCCAGAAGGACCACCTGCTGAACCAGATGTCCTCGGTGAGCCTCGTCTTCGAGGGCAGTGAGCGGTTCCTCATGGCGGAAGCGCTGGCCTACGACCTGTATCACCGGGTCGGATGCCCCGCCCCTCAGTCGGACTTCGTGCGCCTCTACATCAACGATCGGCCGGTGGGCTACCACCTGATGGTGGAGCGGCCCAACAAGGCCTTCCTGCGTCGCAACAGCCTGAACGACAAGGGCAACCTCTACAAGCTGCGCTGGTTCGGCGGCGACCTGCTAGGCCAGCACGAGAAGAAGACGAACGTGAGGACCGGCAAGGACGATCTGGTGAACGTGGTGAGGCTGCTGCAGCAGACGCGAGGCGACCAGCAGTGGAAGGTGATCCAGGAGCACTTCGACGTGCCGGAGGTCGCCAACTACTTCGCCGTGAACATGGTCCTCTCGCACTGGGACGGCTTCTTCAACAACTACTACGCCTACGACGACCTGAAGGGCAGCCAGAAGTGGATGGTGTTCCCCTGGGACCAGGACAAGACCTGGGGGTACTACGACGGCATCCAGGACAACCAGGTGTTCTATACCATGCCGCTAACCTTCGGCAGCGGGCAGGCACCCTCAGGGAATGGCGGCATGAGCTTCGGTGGCGGTCCTGGCTTCTTTGGCGACGCCGGCGCCTGGTGGCGCCCACCCGGGCACTTCTCCGGTCCGCTCCTGGCCAACCCCCAGTTCCGCGCCGTCTTCCTGGCGCGGGTGAAGCAGATCCTGGACAAGGTCTACACGAAAGAGGTCTACTTCCCGGCAATTGACCAGATGTTCGCGCGCCTCCAGGACGACATCCGGCTGCGCGGCGAGGAGATGGGCATGGGCGGCAACACGGACCTAGCCTCCATGCAGCGGGAGTTGGTCCGCTTCAAGACCCACGTAGTAAGGCGCCGCGACTACCTGATGGCCCAGTTGGCGCCCGCCGGCAACGCGCCGCGCGTATCGAAGGGCACGGCCGGCGTGCTGGGAGCTCTGGTGGCCGGCCTGTGCTTGTGCGCCACCCTGGCGGTCCGCGCGCACTACAGGGCGGCTCACCAGGCGTAGGCGGCCCATCGCTCCGCCCTCTTCCCGCTGGCCTATCTCCCAACCCTCTTCCCGAGATTGGAAGAGGGTTCTCGGCTGGCGGCAGTTCGCCTTCCGCTTCCGGGGGCAGCTTCGCGGCGCCACTAGGCAGCCGTCTGCCTCCACGTGGTCACTGCCTCCCTCCTCTTCCCGAGACGGGAAGAGGAGCCGGAGGAGATAGGAGAGACCTGCCCTCCAACAGCCAGCGCCGAGTGTCGGCAGTGCCCACCGGTTGGCCCTCGGCGGTCAGCGCCGTCAGCCGGCAGAAGGGCACGGAGTCGCCGTCGAAGTAGCGCTCCGGTGGCAAGAACCGGCCCTTGGGTGCGCGGAGGGCCACGCAGAGGAGCGCAATGGCCAGCAGCCCGACTGCCCATATGCGGCTGGCTTGTGCGACCAGGGACTGTGCGGTGCGAGCCCCACTTCGCCCGGCCGCGCCCACCCTCGACCCCGCGACGTGTTCCCCACCTGCTGGGGCGGCGGATCGGGCCTCATCTGAAGGGCGTGTTCGAGCCATTACTTGCTTTGCTGACTGGGTGTGACGCCTACCCCTCCGGCCGCCGGTCCGGCGGGCGGCTTGGCCACACCTCCCTGAGCCTGCGCCGCCCCCTCCTTCTCGGTCTCGGGGTGCTTGCCCGCCCACTCCAGGTCCTCCACCGGTGCGTTGGGTCGCTTCTCACCCAGAGCATAGCTCAGAAGGCTGACCCCTCGCCTGAGCCCCGAAGCAGTGCCGTTGGGAAAGATCAGGACAATGCCGTTTGGCGTGCTTTCGGCACGAAGACTGCCCGTGAAATCGGCGTCTATGAGCTCTCCGTCTTCCATGATGGCAAGCTGCTGCTCGGTGAGAGTAGCTCGATCTAAGCCCGGACCCAAAGCCGTCGCCCTCTGGCCCTCCGTTAGCGATCCCCACAGACGGATGACAACGAAGGCGTCATCACCACCGCGCCAGTCGATGCCAGGAAAGAGGCCGTACCTTGACAGGCGGACCAGCTGCGTGTCTGTTAGCTGAGCCATGGTACAGATTGTTCCCACCGAGTAGTGGCCGGCCTGCCGAGCGGAGTCTCGCCACCTCTTGAGGTTGGCTGTTGGCACCTCCAGGGTGTCATCGAGATACCAGGTGTTGTCTCGGAAGGTGTGGATGGACCCCACCTTACGCCACGTACAGTTAGCGCACGCTTGGAGCCAATCTACGGCATCCCCTAGGGTTGTGCCCTGTCGCTGATTGAACGCGCCTACGAGCCTAAGGTGGTAGTCCGCAAGCATCGGGATCCTGGACACTCGGTGAATCTGCCAGAGCACCCGACCTTCGCGCTGGCTGTCACCCTCCCCCAAGCTGCTGCCCAAGTGACCGAGGTCGATGCTCAGGTCGGGGTCGGGGCTCCCGACAGCGGTCGTACGCTTGCCCGCACTTCCCCCTACCTCGTCCATGGGTACAGCGAACAGCCCACCGTCGGCGCTCCGCCCGCCGAAGAACATGTCAACCCGATGCCTGCCGGCAAAGGGACCAGCAACCTTTTCCTGCTCGATGGCCTCCTTTAGGTCGAGACCAGCCAGGCGGACGTGCATGGCGCGCTCCCGACCGCCTAGCTCGCTGTCCATCCAGAGGACGATTCGGGCCTTGCTCAGAACGCTGGGAGGCAACCCGTGGTCCAGGTTCTCGTAGCCAGGGACTGGCGGTCGCTGGGGCACCCCTGGCAGCCCTCTCGTCGCTTCCGCCATCGAAGGGAACTGGAAGCTGACCCAACGCAGCGCGTAGGGCTGTATCTGGGTCCGCAGACTCTCGGGGAGCTCCGAGAACCGCCGGGTCACCCGCTCGCCACGGTACAGGGACTCGATCTGATCGGGGGTCAGGGCCTCAAGAAACAGACCTAATCGATGAGAGCGGTCGGCGGCACCCTCCGCATAGGCATGCTCCATGTAGACGAACGCGTCATGGTGCTTCGCGATGAACGAGACCCTCTTGTCGGTGTCATCGTCCAGGTGGCCATACTGGCGCCAGGCCTCCATCCTCTGCTTGAAGGGTGCCAGCTCCTGGTCTCTCAGCCGTTTCTCCAGCTCCCGGTTCGCCTGAGAGCGGACTAGCCGATAGCTGCCTCGGGGCTTGTCGTTGGAACTTGAGGCGGACCCCAACTGGCTCACCCGCACGTTCAGGCCGTAGAGGCTGACCAAAGCCTCCAGCACCTGCCGCGCGGGCACTTCGTCGACCAGCACCACGACCCTCTGCTCCCCCACCTCCTCGGTACAGCTCAGCCGTACACTGGAAGCCTCCGAGAGCTTCTGCAGGAGCTCCCGGGTTGGTACACCCAGGCCGTGGAGAGTGACAGGTTTGCTCAGGCGAGCATCCTGGGCCAGCAGGTCCGGCTTGGCGCCCTCGGCGGCAGCCGCCGGCAGAGGCGCCCACATGCTCGGCCAGAGGGCGCACCCGAGGACGAGCACCAACCACCATCTACGCAACCCTCCAAACACCTCCATCCCCTTGACTCCCTCCCAACCTACCACTCGTCCTTGCCCCTGCGCGCGGCGGCCCCCGAACAGCGCTCAGGCACGGGTAACGGCCGCAGGTTCTGACCCGCCGCGACGTTGGCTTGCCATACCAGCTAGCGTCCATTCAATGAATCTAGGATGGCTGGCGTCCTGTCAGTGTTGGGACTGCGTACCAGGCCAACTTGTTCCAGACGATGAGGGCTACGGCCCTGGTACTGAGACAGCCGCCCGTCGCTGGCTGGTGACAGGGCGCGCGTGGTCGGGGGAGCTCAGGGTACGGGGCACTCGGTGCGAGGATACCGGGGAGGACATGGCTCCACAGGGCACCCGCGTGCTGCCACGTGCACCTTGGTCGTCACTGCGCCCCTTCCTCTCCCGAGACGGGAAGGGGCGCCGGTGGAGATAGGATGGCACGGCGCCGGTGATGCTCCGAACCACCGGAGTGGGCGAAGACGGGGCGGTCAGCGGGCCTATCTGTCCTCAGTGCTCTCGCGCGAGGCAGCGATGCTGTCCGCCTCCGGCTGGTGATTGCGCTGCTCGGGCGAGAGCCCCGGGGCCAACCCTACTGGTACTCCGGGGCCAGGTGAGTGGCCAGGTCATCAAAGGCTGACTGATCGATGGGTCGGGTGGTCCATCGATTCTCCGGCACCAGCGTCTGGCGTACGGTCAGGGCCTCCACGTGGAGGTCCAGGAACAGCCAGTTGGTGCGCCCGGAGTGCGTGTGGATGATCCTGCCGCCCGGCGGGTATGGGGGATAGCGCTCCGCCGCGGTGGGGCCGATCAGCTTCACCGTGGCGCCGAGCGCCGCCATACAGGGATCCACGTAGGTGAGGATCGTGTCCGGCAAGCGAGTCTCACCCAGCAGGATGGCCTGAGAGGGATGCGCCTCGAGCGCGTCGATGATGCAGGCCTCTCCGGCGCCCGCCTTGAGCGAATCCACCCCTGCCGCCAGGTGGCTGATACCGTAGGTGCAGGGAAACCAGAGGTTGGCCTGGGTACTGATTCCGTCCGTTCCGGAGACCCTCACCCGGCCGCCCTCGTCGGCGGCCAGGCCGGGGAACTTCACGTCGAACCGTGGGATCTGCCTGGCGTCGGGCTTCTCCACCCAGGTGGAAGAGAAGGTGTCGAACCAGAGGTTGTTGGGGCAGGCGAAGACCCCCGTGGAGTTCTGCTTGGCCGTATAGGTCGCCAGACGGTAACCCCAGTTGTACAGCCACTTGTCAGTCGAGGCGGCGTCGCGGAGGGTGCCGCCGGAATCGTCA
>DASXUI010000192.1:0-6306 GCA_036504955.1 Armatimonadota bacterium | reverse complement strand
AGGGATATAAGTGACCCAAGTCGCGACCTCTGAGGTTCTTCCCCTACGACCTCACGACCCTACGACCCGCCCTCACTGCTTCTTGCGCTCTGGGACTAGGCGCTCGACGATGCTCTGGGCTAGCCAACTGGTGGAGTGGCCGGGGGTGAGGGGGACGGTGATCACCTGGCCGCCGTAGGCGCGGACGGTCTCGGCTTCAGGCAGGTCCTGCACCCGGTAGTCGCCGCCCTTCACGTGGATGTGGGGCTGCAGAACGCGGATGAGCTCCTCCGGGGTATCTTCATCGAAAATGGTCACGAAGTCCACGCACTGGAGGGCGCCCAGCGTCTCGGCTCGCTCCGCCTGCGGGATGAAGGGCCGCTTGTCACTCTTGATGCGGCGCACCGATTCATCGCTGTTGATGCCGACCACCAGGCAGTCGCCTAGGTGCCGCGCTTGCTCTAGATACCTCAGGTGGCCCACGTGCAGAAGGTCGAAGCAGCCGTTGGTGAAGACGACGCGCTGTCCCTCCTGCTTGAGGGCGCGAAGAGTGCCCTTCAGTTGGCGGCGGGTGAGTACCTTCCCCTGGGCGTTCACTACCTCCGCCTGCCGAAGGGCCAGCGGAACTACCTCCGGCTCCTCGCCGGAGGCCTGGGCTTCGGCGCCGGCCAGCAGGCCCCAGGCGATGAGCGGGATCAGCAGCTCATGGTGGCCGGTCAGGGCAAGCCCCTGGCCGCCGAACTCCGCGACCCTCTTAACCACCTGGGTGGTGGCTCGGTAGTGCTGCAGGAAGTCCAGGTTGACGCCGGTGAAGTCCCGCAGGCGGCCCAGGTTGGCCAGGATCGCCATCGCCTTCAGCAGAACCTCGGGGAGCACGACGGCGGAGCCCACGTTCATCAGTACGCCGCCGTTGGACAGGCCGGACATCGCCTCAGTCAGGATGCGGAAGTCGCGATGGCTGGCGTCGCCGATGGCTGCGCCCTGGGCGGAGGGATGCATATGAACGATGTCCGTGCCGATGGCGACGTGGACGGTCGCCGGTAGCCCGAGACGGTGCGCCGCCGCGAGCAGGCTTAGCTCCGCGAAGGGCGCCTGGGCCTCAGTGAGCGCTACTCCCAGGGCCTCGCCGAAGCCAAGCTGGTCGGCCTGGGCCCGGAGTGCGGCTTCGTTCAGGAAATCCGCCGTCTCCTTGGCCATGCCGAAGGTGCCCTCCGGCAGTGCCTGGTCCACCTCCTCGGAGGTCTGGCCGAAGAGCGCCATCTCCACGTCGTGGATGGCCACGGCGCCGTTCAGCGCAAGCGTGGTGATGATCCCATGCTCCATCAGGGAGATCACGATGGGGGAGAGGCCGCACTTAACCACGTGTGCGCCCTGGGCCCACACCACGGCGCGGCCCTTCCGCCGCGCGTCTCGCAGGGCCTTGAGCACCTGGCGCAGGGTCTCCCCCGCCAGGATGTGGGGCAGGGAGTCCAGGAAGTCGTGGAAGCGACCCGAGGCCATCGGGGGTTGGGCAAGGCGGCTTCGGTCCACCTTGCTGCGCCGCCGGCGTACGGAGGTCGTCTTGATCTGCGTCAGGTCAATCTCTGGGAATCGTGAGGGCATGGGCATCCGGCTGGGGGAGATGGGGTAGGCAGGGGTCACTTCCGGGAATAGGACAGGATGCCGGCGCCGCGTGTCTCGCTCGCCCAGTATGAGTCAGAGACCGGGCGGGTGGCCCGCGGGGGCCTCACCCATAGAACCTACTTCAATGATACAGACGAGCAACCTTCCTTCGTTGACGCTGCGAGGGGGCCTATGCTAGACTCAAGCGGACCGTGCCACGCCTGTGGAACGGGTTCGGAGCTCTCCGCTTGCCCTTGGGCACCCCCTGTCTCGGAGCTCCCGTAATATGCCGGCAGGCTGGAGACCGTGGCGCCGAGTCGCGACCTTCGGGCCGGCGATGGGCCCTCGACAGGGCGCCCGTAGCCTTCCCTCGACCCGGAGATGCTGGGTCCGTCCCACCATCCTGACCGAATGGTCACCCCGCGCACTCTGGAGGGATCCCCCGTGCCCAAGCCCGTCATCGCCATCGTCGGCCGTCCCAACGTCGGCAAGTCCACCCTCTTCAACCGGCTGATCGGCGAGCGCCTCGCCATCGTCGAGGACACTCCCGGCGTGACTCGCGACCGCCTCTACGGCACCTTCGACTGGCGCGGCCGGGACTACGCACTCATCGACACCGGCGGCATCGTGCCCGATGAGCCCGACCCCATCCTTCTGCAGACGCGCGAGCAGGCCCAGGCCGCCATGGACGAGGCCGACGCCATCCTCTTCCTCTGTGACGCGAACGACGGCCTCACGGCCATCGACTACGACGTGGCGGAGGCGCTGCGGAAGAACAGCAGCAAGCCGATCGTCCTGGCCGTAAACAAGGCCGACGGCCCCCGGAGGGAGCAGAACACCCCCGAGTTCTACGCTCTGGGACTGGGCGAGGTGTACCCCATCTCCTCGATTCAGGGCCATGGCGTGGCCGACATGCTGGACGCGCTTCATGAGGCGATACCTGATACCGGAGGTGAGGAGGAGTACGAGGAGGATGTGATACGGCTGGCGATCATCGGCCGGCCGAACGTGGGGAAATCGTCCCTCACGAACCGCATCCTGGGTGAGGACCGCGTCATCGTCAGCCCCATTCCCGGCACCACGCGGGACTCCATCGATACGCCCTTCCAGCGGGGCGACGAAAGGTACGTGCTGATCGACACCGCCGGGATCCGGCGCGCGGGGAAGATCCAGGGCACCATCGAGTACTACACCGTGCTCCGCGCCGAGCGCGCCATCGAGCGATCCGACGTGGTGCTGCTTCTGGTGGACGCAGTGGAGGGTGTGACCGACGGCGATATGCGCGTGGGCGGCATGGCTCAGGACGCCGGCAAGGGCTGCATCATCGTGGTGAACAAGTGGGACCTGATCCACGGGGTTCAGATGCACAAGTACGCCCAGGACGTGAAGGACCGCATCAAGTTCCTGGAGTACGCGCCCGTTGCCTTCTCCTCCGCGCTGACCGGCCGCGGAATTCCGGGGATCCTGGACACCGTGCAGACCGTGGCGCAGAACCACGCCCTGCGAATTGGCACGGGTGAGCTGAACCGCGTGATCCGGCAGGCCGTGGACGCGAAGCCGCACACCCACAAGGGGCGGGAGCTGAAGATCCGCTACGCCACCATGCATAGGGTTAGGCCGCCCACCATCGCGCTCTTCTGCAACAACCCGCAGCTCGTGCACTTCAGCTACGAGCGCTACCTGACCAACTGCCTTCGGGCGGAGTTTGGCTTCCTGGGCACGCCCATCAAGCTGCAGTTCCGCCGCGTGGAGAAGGAAGAGAAGTGAGGCACTTCCTCCCGCGCCTGCGGTCGGGAGCACTCTCGTGATGGTAGCGCTGGCCCTGGCGGCGGCCTACCTGGTGGGCTCCATTCCCGTCGGCGTGATCGTGTGCCGGCTGTGGAAGGGCGTGGACCCGCGGGAACACGGCAGCGGCAACATCGGCGCCACCAACGTGTACCGCCTGCTGGGGCCCGGACCGGGCATCTTGGTGGGCCTGCTTGACGCCGGCAAGGGCGCCGCGGCGGTGCTGATATGCTGTGCCCTGGCCGGGCAGGTGGACCATGCCTGGATCGGCGTTGGTGGAGCCGTCGCCGGCATACTGGGCAGCAACCGCTCCATCTTCCTCGGCTTCCAAGGCGGCAAGGGCGGCATGGTGAGCCTCGGCGCCGGCCTGGCCCTTGTGCCGGTCGTGGGTCTCCTCAGCTTCGCCGTCTGGCTGGTGGTCCTCGCCCTTACGCGCTACGTATCAGTGGCAAGCATGGCGGGCGGCATCGCCTGCCTCCTCCTGGCGTACCTCTTCCACTCCCCGCAAGCCTATCAGGTGATGTGCCTGTTCATCGCCGTCAGTCTGGTAGTGCGCCATCGCGCCAACATTGAACGCCTCCGCAAGGGCACTGAGCCGAAAGTAGGCCGCAAGAAGACGGCAGGCTAGGTGAGGCAGTTGCTGGCCGCTGACCAAGGGTTCAGGTTTCTTACAGCGAGATCCGCGTTCCTAGCTGGTGGATGACGTCGGGGGTGAGCTCGTCCAGCACGGAGTCCCACTTGGGCTTGGACCAGAGCTCGAGCTTCTTGCCCATGCCGGCGGTCACGATGTCCTTACCGATCTGGGCGTAGTCTCGGAGGAGCTGGGGGATGGCGATGCGGCCTTGGTCGTCGAAGTGGAGCTCTGAGGCGGAGCCGATGAAGAAGCGCTGCAGGGCGAGGACGTCGGGGTTCACCATGGAGTCCGAGGAGAGCTTGCGGACGAAGACGGCCCACTCCTCGCGCGTGAAGAGCCACAGGCAGCCGCCTGGGCCTCGCGTGAGGAAGACCGCCTCGCCCAGGGACTTGCGGAACTCGGAGGGCAGGATGGTTCTGCCCTTGGCGTCTACGGTGTGGCCGCGCGCGCCCGAGAAGTCAGGAAGCGTCTCGTCAGCCACTGACTACCCCGTGGCGGCGATGCGGTCGCTGGGTCGGTGTGTGGTGAAGCGGACCTGATTGCCCTGCCTTACGGGGCGGGAGCTAAGGCGGAGGCCCTGGAACTGGCCGAAGGTGTGGGTGTCGGCGTGGAGAAAAGTGTCTATCATCTCCCGCTCACTGCTCTCGGCGAGTTGGGCGACGCATCGCTCGCAGTAGAGGCCCACGGCTGACTCCCCGGAGCGTCCGCGCAGATGGATGCGAGTGGGGAAGGGGTCTGGCTGGTGGCAGAGGTCGCAGTGCTGCAGGGCGACCAGCTTGCTCCCCAGCTCCAGCGCGGCATCCTCCACGGCGTGGCGGTAGAAGGAGGGGTTGAAGCCGACCTCAACGCGCCCGCGATAGCTGGGGGCCAGGGTCTCCAGCAGCGAGGAGAGCTCCTGCGGGTCGGTTCCCTCGAGGGCGCGGACGGCGAAGGCGGTGATGGGTCCCACCGCGAGGGAAAGCACGCGGCACCCCTGCCTGAACTGATCGAAGAGCTCCTGCAAGCCGAGGATCTCCTCCGCGTTGCGGGTTTCGGCAACAAAGAGGAGGGTCGCGCCGCTGGGCTGGCGCTCCAGGGTCACCGTGGATTCCGGTTCCGGCTTGCGAGTTTGGCTCATCGGGGGCTCCTTGGTGGGCGGAGTCTCCACTATCCTCCACTTTCCACCACAATCAGCCTACGTCTAGGGGGCTGCCGCCGTCAAGCGAGTGGGAAGCTCCTTAGGGCAACCCGCGTGCCATAAAGTGCTGGTGTCTGGGGGCGTGCCTGGCACAAGGTGATCCGACGGAGGGGAGAGGGGTGGTGGCTGGCGAGCGTGGGGCACGAGCGGCTGAACCCGCTCGCTGCCAAAGCGTGCGCCCCGCCTTCGCGGGCCGAACTGCCGGGTGTGCCACCGATGGTTGGCGGCGCCCACCCGCGCCCGCGAAGGCGGGTGCCCGGCCGAAGGCCGCGCGGCGAGCGGGTTGAGCCGCTCGACGCCCGGGGGGGTTACCTGGCTACTCCTGTGAAGCCACCCAATGGTCCGGCATTACGGACACCAAGGGGCCTCGGGGGAGGTCGTCTGGGAGAGGGATACGGGAGCGCGGGGAGAGGGGCTCCCCCGCGGTGCGGATGCGGGGCACGGCGGCTAGGAGCGCCTGCGTGTAGGGATGCTGGGGGCTCTCAAAGAGCGCGGGGGCGGGGGCAAGCTCCATCAGGCGCCCACGATGCATCACGGCCACCCGGTGGCTGATGTGGCGGACCAGGGCCAGGTCGTGGGCGATGAAGAGGTAGGCTAGGCCCATCTGCTCCTGCAGGTCTTGCAGAAGGTTCACAATCTGTGCCCGCACCGAGACGTCCAGAGCGGAGACGGGCTCGTCCAGTACGACTACCTCGGGGCCCGACACCAGAGCTCGGGCGATACCGACCCTCTGTCGCTGCCCACCGGAGAGCTCGTGGGGGTAGCGTGAGGCGAGCGCGGGGTCCAGCCCTACCCGCCGCAGGGCTTCCGCCACCACTTCCGGCCGGTTGCTCCGGGCCAGGCGGTGAACCTCCAGCGGTTCCCGGACGATCTGGCCGATCCGCTGGCGAGGGCTGAGGCTAGCGAGGGGATCCTGGAAGACGATCTGGAGGTGTCTGCGAAGGGCTCGAAGGCGGGGGCCCGAGGCCCGAAGGACTTCCTCGCCGCGGTAGCGCACGCTGCCGGAGGTGGCGGGGAGAAGGTGCAGCAGCAGCCGGGCAAGGGTGGACTTGCCGCTCCCGCTTTCACCCACGAGGGCCAGCGTCTCGCCAGGTCGCAAGTCCAGGCTCACGCCATCCACGGCGCGAAG
>DASXUI010000191.1:0-26659 GCA_036504955.1 Armatimonadota bacterium | reverse complement strand
GTGCGCGGTTGTGGCTAAGGGTGGGGGTAGCCCAGTGGCCCGTCCGCCCGGCGATTCACCGCCGGGCGGGGGGCCCTTGGGCACATCCCACCGGCGCCCGCACACCCCCACCCTCTGAGGCCTTCCCCCTACGACCCTACGACCCTACGACCCTACGACCCTCCTCGCCCCACCCTCACGCAGGCACCTGTACCAGTGACGTGGCTACCACCAGCACCGTCAGCAGGATCAGGACCACGGTGGTAGCGATGGCGATGAAGTTGAAAACGCGGGAGTTGGTGTACTTACCCATCACGGAGCGGTCGTTGGTGATGCGCAGCGCGAAGATCAGGATGGCTGGGAGCAGGATTCCGTTCAGCACCTGAGACGCCAGGATGATCTGGACCAGACGCTTCTCTTGGAGGAACACGACCACGGTGCCGCCGCCCAGGATCAAGAAGAGGAAGATGCCGAAGAAGATGGGCGCCTGCCGGGGCGACTTGTCGATCCCGGCCTCCCAGCCGAAGGTCTCGCAGGTCGCATAGGCGCTGGTGAGCGGCAGGATCGCGGCCCCTAGCAGCGAGGCGTTTAGCAGCCCGAAGGCGAATAGGCCGGCGGCCAGCGAACCCGCCAGGGGCTCCAGCGCCTGGGCCGCGTGGGCCGCGTCGGTGATGTCCCGGTGGCCGGACTGGTAGAGGGTGGCAGCGCAGGCCACCATGATGAAGAAGGAGATGAAGTCAGTCACGAAGGCACCCACGTAGACATCAGCCCTCGCGTAAGCCAGATCCTCCGTCCTCAGGCGCTTCTCCACCACGTAGGACTGGATGAAGAACTGACCCCAGGGCGTGATCGTGGTTCCGATGGTACCGATCACCATGACCAGGTAGGGCAGAAGGCTCTTGGGGTCCGTGGGGATGTTGGGGTGAAGGATGCTCCTCGCCGCGAAGCCCCAGTCCGGGTGCGCCAGTATGCCGGACAGCACGTAGGTGAGGTAGAGCACGCTGCTAGTGAGGAAGACCTTCTGGACCCGGTGGTAGTCGAAGCGCGTGACGAGGATGGCGACGGCGAGAGCGGCGAGGGGCACGCTTACGTAGGGCTTAACCCCGAGGATCAACATGCTGGCGGCCACGCCGGCGAACTCGGCGATGGTGGTTGAGAGGTTCGCCAACAGCATCGTGAGGATGCCGAAAGCCGCCCAGCGGGCGCTGAACTTCTCCCGGATAAGGTCCCCGAAGCCCTTGCCGGTGACCACCCCCATCCTCGCGCCCATCTCCTGGGTGACCGCGAGGCTGAGAGTGATGACAATGAGCACCCAGAGGATGCTGTAGCCGTACTTCGCTCCGGCGAGGCTGCAGGTGGTGATGCCGCCGGCGTCGTTATCCGCCGATGCCGCGATCAGCCCCGGGCCGATGGCCGCGAGCAAGGGCGCCCAGCGCCGCCGCCCCATTTTGGACAGCGTGCCCCTCTTCACGAAGCATGGTCCTGACCATGCTCAGAGACGTTCTTGCTCTTCTTCCTACCCCGCCACACGCGAGAGGGCACATCCTCCATCATGTCGTCGATGGTGATGATCCCCTTGAGCGTGTCGTCGTAGTCCAACACGGGTAGGGCCAGCAGGTTGTACTTCTGGAACAACTCGCCCACTTCGCGGAGGCCGGCCTCCGGATGGGCGTGCACCACGTGCATCTGCATTATCGACCGGATGGGCGTCTCCGGCTTGGCAACGATGAGGCTCCGCAAGGAGATGATGCCGCTCAGCCGCCCCTCCCCCGAGGTCACGTAGAGGTAGTAGGCGGTGTCCTCGTCCGGCTTCAGCTCCCGCAGCAGGTCGATGGTCCCCTGAGCGTTGGCGTCCTCCGGAATCGAGACGAAGTCGTTGGTCATCAGGCCGCCGGCCGTCTCGTCCTCGTAGGTCAGAAGCTCACGGACGTCCTCGGCCTCCTCCGGCTGCATCTCTGCCAGCAGCTCCTCGGTTCGGTCCGGCGGCAGGTCGCCAAGAATATCGGCGGCTTCGTCCGGGTCCATCTCCTCGAGGATGTCCGAGGCGCGCTCCGTATCTAGGTCGCCGATGATCTCCGCCTGGATCTCGGCGCTGGCTTCCGGCAGCACGTCCGCGGCGGTCTGGACGTCGAGGCTCTCGATAACGTCCGCCCGCTGCATCGGGTTCATCTGCTCGATGATGTCCGCGATATCCGAGGGGTGGAGCCGGGACAGCTTCTGGAGCGGGATTCGAAGCTTGATGGGGCCGTCCGCCTGCTTCAGCGTCTCCACATCATTCCAGGCGATGACCTTCTCCGGCATGGACCTGCCGATGAGGGAGCCGATCAGGCGGGCGAGCCACTCCAGCCCAAGCTCACGGAGGAGCCCACGGGTGGACGCGTCCACCCCCAGAAGGCGGACCTGTCCGGGCGTCTCCACGAAACGGACGTCGTTGACACGCACCACCTTGTGGTCGTGGACATCCACGATCTGGCGATCAAGAACGCCTTTCCTGAGCCAGATGTCCTCGCCCCCGAGCGCGTAGTGCGGCACTCGGTCCCTGGAGAAGGGCAGGCTGAAGCGGTCCACCTCCTCACGCACCTGGCGCCAGGGAACGACGACCTCGGCGCGGCCGTTGGAGATGGAGATGGCGGAGACGATCGGCAGGGGCTCGGAGGGCGAAACGAGGACGTCCCGAACCTTGCCTAGGGGCTCGCCGATGTTGTCGAACACCGGCCTCCCCAACACTTGCGTGAGGAATTGCATCTATGCCTCCCACTGTGGCAGCCTGGCCGACGCAGGACGTCGACCGGCTCCACACCACGCGCGGGCGCGGTTACCTTCTGCCTGCCGAGGGTGGGAGACGGGGGTAAGACGTGTACCTTGGCGCTTCGGCTACTCCCTAGGCGCTTCTCCCCTGGTCCCAACCGTCAACTCGGCGGGCCAACTCATGACTGTCTGAGGGGTCAGATTCCAACTAGGATCACCTCATCGGAACACCGATCTCCCGGCCCTTCGCGCGGAGCAGGGAAGGGGTAGATCGACCGGCGGTGGCTGGGCAGAGCTCAGGCGCTCCACGGAGCCATGCCAGTATAGCGCCCCAGGATGGCTTGCCGCAAGGGACTGAGGGAGGCAGGAGACTGAGGGGGTGAGGAGGTGAGGGGGTGAAAGAGCCTCAGAAGCTGGCCCGCGCTCGCTAGAGTCACTAGGCTTGGACCCTTTCACCCCCTCACCCCAAGGCCGCGCTTGCGCGGCCCCTCACCTCTTCACCCCCTCAGTTCCCTAGCCGCTCACATCCTCGCTGGCTAGCCTCTCCATGAAGGGGATTCGGTCTGGGCCAGCATCGCCGGACTCCAGGGCCTCGCCTACCTTGAGGGCCAGCTCATCCGGGGTAAAGGGTTTCTGCAGAAAGACGCTCCCTGCTTCCAGGACGCCGTGATGGACCATCGAGACCTCTGTATAGCCCGACATGTAGAGGACTCGCAGGTCGGGGCGGACCGACACCAGTCGCTCCACCATCTCTCTGCCGTTCATGTCCGGCATCACCACGTCCGTCACCACCAGGTCGATGGGTCCGGTATGGCGGGCGGCGAGTTGGATGGCGGAGCTCCCGTCGTGAGCCTCCAGGACCACGTAGTTGTTGGCCTCGAGCAGGTCACGCACCAGGGTGCGGACCACCTCCTCATCCTCCACCACTAGCACCGACCGCGCGCTGCCCGCCCCCCAGGAACGCGGCTGCCCAGGAAAGGCCTTGTCCCCCTCATCGGGCAGGCGCGGCAGGTAGATGCTGAAGCTGGTTCCTTGGTCCGGCTCGCTCTTGACCTCGATGGCGCCGCCGCTCTGCTTCACCACTCCGTAGACGGTGGAGAGCCCCAGCCCAGTGCTCTTCGCGCGGCCCTTGGTGGAGAAGAAGGGCTCGAAGATGTGCCGCTGTGTCTCCAGGTCCATACCGCAGCCGGTGTCCGTGAGTGTCATCCGCACGTAGCCGCCGGCGGGGAGCCCCAACTGGGTCAGAAGCGGCCCCTCCTCCAGGTCCACGTTGGAGGCTTCGATGGCGAGCCGGCCGCCCCCAGCCATGGCGTCGCGGGCGTTGAGGCCCAGGTTCACCACCACCTGCTCCACCTGAACCGGATTGGCGCGTACCTGCCCCAGATCGGAGTCCAGGCGTATCTCGAGTTCCACGTCGCGCCCGACCAAGCGCTGCAGCATGGGCGCCACGTTGTCAACCACGGTCTGCAGGCTGAGCCCCTTGGGCTGAAGGACCTGGCGGCGGCTGAAGGCCAGCAACTGCCGGACGAGCCCGGCGGCTCTGCCCGCCGCGCGATGGATCTCATCCACGCTCTTGCGGAGGGGGTTGTTCTGCTCCAGGCGCTCCAGCAGCAGGTCGCTGTAGCCGCAGATGACGGTCAACAGGTTGTTGAAGTCGTGGGCCACCCCTCCCGCCAGCTTGCCGACGGCCTCCAGCTTCTGAGCCTGCCTGAGCTGCTCCTCCAACTCCGCCCGCTCCGTGATGTCGCGGCTGACCGCGATGACAGAGGTCGTCCCACCTGCCTTATCGTGGATCGGAACGAAGACGGCGTCCACGACCGTGCGCGCGCCATCGCGGCGCCTCACCGTCGTCACCCCCGACCACCGTCCACGCGTCTGGATTGCCGTGGCGATCTGCCTGCGCAGCCGCCGCGCCGCAGACCGCTCCTGCAGCAACAGCAGGGAGCGCCCCAGCATCTCGTCCCGGGTGTAGCCAAAGACGGCCTCGCCTGCCGGGTTCCACTCCAGCACTCTCCCGCGCTCGTCCAGCAAGGCAACGCTATCGTGCATGTTCTCGATGGTGAGTGCCTGCCGATCGAGAGCCGTCTGCGCTTCCTGCTGCTCCGTCACATCCGCCAGGAACCCCACGAAGCTAGCGGGCCACCCGTCACTCCCCTTGGCCACAGGCCGCCCGTTGTGAACGACGTAGACCCATCGCCCTGACTTGCCGCGCAGCCGATATCGGGAGCTGAGATTCAGCACGCTCTCCGATGCCTGCTGCAGCTCCTCGTTCAGCTTAGGCAGGTCTTCAGGGTGGACCAGCGCCAGGAACTCGTCCACATTCCTTGGCATCTCAGCCTCGGTGTAGCCGAGGATCTGCTCGTAGCATCCGCCAAACGTGAGGCTCAGGTCGCTCAGCGCGCATTCGAACAGGATCTGCCCGCTGGCCAGGGTCGCGGCCTCGTAGCGCTCCTTCCACTCACGAGTCTCCCTCTCCAACCACCGCGCCCGCAGCAGGGACCCAATGGTGGCGATGAGCACGGTCGGCTCCACCGGCTGCGTCAGGTACCCATCCGCGCCCCCCTCGAGCCCGTGCACCTGGTCCTGCGCCCCCAGGTAGCTGGCCGACAGGTGCAGCACGGGGACCTGGGCGGTCTTGGGGTCGCTCTTCAGAGCCTGGCACACCTCGAACCCGCTCATGTCGGGTAGGTTCACGTCCAGAAGGACCAGGTCGGGGTCCTCGGACATCATCCTAAGAGCTTCCAGACCGGACGAGGCGCTGATCACTTCGTAACCGGCCTGCCGCAGCATCCGCGCCACCACGTACCGGCCGGCTTCCTCATCGTCGACATGCAGGATTCGCGCGCTAGGGTTGCTTCGCACTGGAGTCCTCCATCAGGGCCGCTCCACGGCTGCTCAGGATCGCCGTCAGCAGCCGCTCTGTCTCACGCGCCAGACCGTCCGCCTGCGCGATCGGCGTCGCGAGGACCGCGGCGACCCTGTGCTCCAGATCGGCACGCTCCTCTCCATCCAGGACCCTCGAGGCGTTAACGATCACGGGCACCTCCCGAAGTTGGGGGTCCGCCTCCAGCCGGTCCAGAACCTCCAGGCCGCTTCCGCCCGCCATCTCCAGGTCGATGATGATTGCCTGGGGCCGTTCCTCGCGCGCGAGGCGCAAGCCCTCGGCGCTGCTCCTCGCCTCGACTACCGTGAGGCGCCTCTCTTCTAGGAGTGCCCTCAGCGCGTCCCGTGATGACCTGTTCCTGTCGATGACCAGCACCTTGCCGCGCTCCCCCTCCTGAGCGGATCTAGCACCATAGACGACAGGTATCGTCGCCCAGAAGGTGGCCCCCTCTCCCAGCGCGCTTCGCACACCCAACTCGCCCCCCAGCAGCACCGCCAACCGTCTTGACAGCGGAAGGCCAAGTCCCGTGCCCTTGACTGGTCGGCGAGCAGCACCCTCCACCTGCGAGAACTCCTGGAAGATCGCGCCCTGATGCTCCTCGGCGATGCCGACTCCCGTGTCCGCTACCCTGAAGGTTACGGTCTCGTCGGCAGCGATCTGAGCCGAGACGCGCACTTCGCCCTGCTCCGTGTACTTCAGCGCGTTGGAGATCAGGTTGCGCAGGATCTGCGAGACCTTCGCCTCATCCGTGAAGAGCGGTGGGAGGCCCGAGGCGTCCTCGAACACCAACTCCACCGTGGGGCTGGACCGCAGAGGGCGCAGCATACCTCGCAGGGCGCTGAACATATCCGGCACCGTGAAGCGGCCGGGGCGCACCGGCACCATGCCGGCCTCTATCTTGGCTATGTCCAACAGGTCATTCACGATGTCGTTAAGCCCCACGGCCGCCTTGCGGATGTAGCCTACCTGCCGTTCCTGCTCTGTCGTCAGCTCACCATCGGTCCTGTCCAACAGGAGCTGCGAGAGGGCCTGAATCGAGCTGAGGGGTGTTCGGAACTCGTGGCTCATGTGCGATAGGAACCGGGACTTCTCGTCGCTGAGACGCTTGAGCCCCTCGGCCTTCTCGTCCAGCTCCGCGTAGAGGGCCAGAACGCCCCGATTGGTGTCCTCAAGCTCCTGGTTCACCCGCTCCAGCTCCACCTGGCGAGCTCGGAGCTCACCCAGAGCCGACAGCAGCTCCTGGTTCTGGCGCTGTACCTCGGCCGCGGGGTCCCTCAGCCCGTCGCCCCTCAGCTCCTCGGCGATACTCCCAAGATCATCGTCGTCGGGCATGGATGAGCCCAGTGGCAGCCGCTTGCGTAGCAGCAAGGTCACTCGGCCGCCGGGCAGGCGCTGCACCTGATAGCTATCGACGAGCCGCTGCACCGCGGGGAGCCCACCGTAGGGGCCGGCCTCGGCGTCCCCTTCCGAGGGAGGCCAGCCATCCGCCTCATGGCGCCCCGTGAGGCACAGGAGCAGCGCCGGGGAATGAGAGTCGAGGTCGGCCTGCAGCTCGGCTTGGCCGCCGCCAGCGTGGACGAGCATGTGCCGCGCGACCTCAGAAGCCGCGGTAGCGACCCAGGTCTGGTCTCGGCTGTCGAAGCCCAGGCGGTCCGCCAGGTGCCGGGCCTGCTGGCGGACGGCTACCACGTCCTCATCGCCAAGGACCTGTTGCGTAAGGAGCGTAACCCGCATCTCAATGTCTCGATCTAGTGACGCGTACCCACTCAGCTCGGTCGCCTTCCGTCACACTGGTAAGGCGGGCCGTCCCGCAGCCCCGGTCCGGGCTGCTGAGGTACATCCCACGAGCTCCACTCGCCCCAGAGCACGTGCCGCGAGACGCCGGCATGGGCCGGGCATCAGCGGACACGGCAGACCGCCCTAGCTCTGCGTCTCCATGAGGTTGCGAACGGCCAGCACGGTCACGTCGTCGCGGCCTCGGTTGAAGTCGCGGTAGAGGACTCCGGCTATCAGCGACGGATGCCTGGCGATCAGCCCAGGGTAGGAATCCAGACTCCACCGACTGGCACACCCATCTGAATGGAGCACCAGCAGAGCTCCGGAGGGCCAAGGGTACTGGTAGGTCTGAGCTCGAGCCATCCGATAGCCCGCCGTGCCACTGTGAGATACAAGGTTGCGGCTAGCACCATCGGTGATCGCTACCCCCGCGATGTTCCCCAACCCAACGAAGCTGAGAGCCCGCATGGCCGGATCCAACTCGGCGATGCCGACCGCGGCCCCGCGGGTGGGGACGAGCGCCTGATGGACCCGCAAGAGCACTTCCGTCAGGGCGCCCTCGGGCGCCCGGGTGAACTCAGCGACGGCCATACCGGAAGCCTCCTCGGCACCATCGCCGTGCCCAAGGCCGTCGACCATGAGGATTCGGGTGCGGCTCCCCAGATCGGCAATGGCCCACTTGTCCCCACAGGCCACCTCCCCGGGCTTTGGCAAGGAGACGACCCCCAGCTCAAACCTTCCTGGCTCCTGACGGGCACCGGCCCGGGTAAGCCGGGCGACCATGGCAGTGCCCGACTCCTGACGGGAGAAGACATCAAAGCTGTCGGAGAGCCGAAGAGCGGCACCAAGACCGGTGCCGGGGCTTCCCACCGTCGAGTAGCCATCTTCCAAACACCGAACGACGCTGGACATACCTGGCCCCCGGTCCAGACACAGAGCTTCGAGTCCATGGTCTCCGAGGGGTCGGAGCAGCATCTCGCCGGTCTGCTGGGCGTGCTTGACGAGGTTGCCGGCGAGCTCCGTAACCAATAGAGCTACACGGCCCACATCGTGCTCTGACCACGATGTGGATAGCTGCCTTAGGGCCGTCCGGCGGGCCTCAGCGACGTGGGTCTGCTCGGTTACGCGCACCCCCACCTGGTCGCTTATCGCCACATGGCCACCGTTACCTTTGTCCCCTGTCCCAGAGACGTCTCAAGCGCGAACTCATTGACCAGGCGGCGGGAACCACCCAACCCCAGGCCCAAGCCGTTGCCGGTGGTGAAGCCGTCCCGCATCGCTTCCGCTACGTCTGGAATACCTGGCCCCCTATCCTCAAAGGTGAGCCGTAGACCCACGCGCCCTGGGCCCTGAATCGGCTCCAGTGTCACGCTCCCTCCTCCCCCATGGGTAAGGGCATTCCGGGCCAACTCACTGGCCGCGGTGATGAGCTTGGTCTGCTCCACCAGACCAAACCCGAGCGCCACGGCCATCGACCGGGTGGCCTGCCTAACGTGCACCACATCCTCTGATGAGGTAATACCCAAGGACTCAGGTTGTATGGTCGCCAACCAGGCCCTCCCCTTGCCGGGCCAGCAGGGCCAGAAGCGCCATGCCCTTCTCCACATTCAGGGCCGTGTGCAGCCCGTCCAGTCCCACGCCAAGCTCGACCAGAGTGATCGCGACGGCGGGCCTCATCCCCACCACCACAGTTTCAGCCCCCAGTAGGCGCGCCAAGGACGACAGGTTGCCAAGAATGCGCCCGATGAAGCTATCTACGACGTCGAGCGAGGAGATGTCGATCAGCACCCCTGCCGCGCCCTCCGCCGCCACGCGGTTGGTAAGATCCTCCTGAAGAGCCAGAGCCAGCCGATCATGCATGTCCACCTGAACCGACACGATCAGGCAGTTGCCCATCCGGATGATTGGAATATGATCCATCAGCACTCCCTACTGCATGGGCTCGACAGCCCGCTCTGGAACCAAGGAAGGAGGCGAACTCCACGAGCCTGCCCGGCGGTCATGGCTTGCCCAGGTAGCAGCCTAACTCCTGGACCGCACTGGCACACGAGGCGCTTGAGCTTCGCTCTACACTGAGCGCCAGCACGCTCCTGCGGCTAGACCAGCCCCGGCGTTCGGCCGGCCGCCCTTGGAGCGGCCCACTCAGCCATCACGCGTCGCGGCCGAGTTGTTCCGGTCCCAGGCTGAACGGCACCGGGCGGCGCCCCAAGGCCGGAGCGTCTATGGCCTCGGGCCGTCTAGGGACCCCAGAGGCCCCCTCTGATCGGTCCTCTTGAGGGCCACGCGGAAAGCGTCCGCGAGGGTGGCCTTGGTGGTCACCTCGTTGAGCTCCACGCCCAGGTGGACTATGGTCTGAGCGATCTGGGGCCGAATGCCGCTGATGATGCAGTCGGCGCCCATCAGCCGAGCGGCTGCCACGGTCTTTAGCAGGTGCTGCGCCACGAGCGTGTCCACCACCGGCACACCGGTGATGTCGATGATGGCAACGTCCGCGCCCGTATCCACGATACCTTGAAGCAGCCCCTCCATCACCACCTGGGTCCGGGCGCTGTCCAGCGTACCGATCAACGGCAGCGCGAGGATGCCCTCCCACAGCTTCACCACCGGCGTGGAAAGCTCCATCAGCTCCTGCCGCTGTCGCTGAATCACGGCCTCTCGCGCGTCCTTGATGGCCTCGGTGGTGTACAGCCCCAGCCGATCCACCAGGTCCGAGGCCTTCCAGATCTCCTCCGTCAGGGCTTCCGGCTGTCCCAGAAGCTCCCTGCTGAGGAGTTCGAAGAGGGGCCTCCGAAGAGAGAAGATAAAGGAGGCCGTCTCCACCGGGCTGACCCCCTGCCTCGCCCAGAGCGCGGATAGGTCCACGAGCGCCTCGCGCACGGGCTCGAAGCCGGCAGCGCTAGGATCAAGGTCGCTGGCCGCCACGAGGGCCCTTGACAGCGCATCGAGCACGAGGGACGACTGCTTCCTTAGGTCGCCTTCCGGCACCAGATCCGGACGCCGCGTGGGTGACCGCAACTGCTCCCTCACCCAGTCGTCCAGTAGGCCCTCGCGGTTACGGCGCACCAGATCACCGAGGACACCCGGCGTGGCACTGTTCATTGCCCTGACCCCTTTCTTGGAAGTGACCCCGGAGGAGTGAGTGACCCGGCGCGACCGCCAAAGAGGCCGGCGGCTGGATGGACCCTTGGGGAGCGCGGACTTCCACACGTTCCCGTGAATAGTGCAGGCTAGGCCTGTAGGCTCGCAGGCGCTGGTTAGGCCAGGCTGCACCCGCCCGTCCAGGCGGCCTCACGGCCGCGCCTGGGCCGTCCGGCCCGACCGCACCCAGAGGGTTTCGCCGAACCTGAGCGGAACCCTGCCGCTCCTAGGCGAGCCACCCACGGGCAAGCGCCAGTTCCCTCGTCCCTTGAGAGGAGGATCCTCTTGGATCAACCAAGCAACTCCATATACCGGCAGGCGAGCTGGATCCTGGAGCGGGCTCGAGCCCATCACGGGCTAGCGCAGGTGGACCTTGATCAGTTCTGGAAAGACCAGGCACTAGCTTCCACGGACCCCTTTGGTTTGTCCATACCACAGGTGCCCTTGGGCATCCTGATGAGCGGCGAGTGCGTCTATGATGAGCTCGGGATCCCTGAGGACTACTGGCGCTACGAGCAGGACGAGGCCTGGCGTCTGGACCTGCACCGACGCTACAACGACCTGTCGGAAGAGGTCGTCGGCCGGCGCCTGCTCTCGGAGACGCCCATTGATCCGTCGCGCTGCTACCCACCCATCAAGGGGCTTCACGACGTCTTCGAGGCGCGGAACGTGTGGCACGACCGCTCCTGGTGGCTTCAGCCGGCCGCCAGCAACGAGCGCGAACTGGAGGCCCTGCTGGACCGGGCGGAGGCGCGGGATCTCCGGGCCTTCCTCCTGCCGGAGAACTGGGACGCCGAGAAGCGGCGCCTTAGAGCGCTGGGGGTGTCCCCTCCCCTCTACCGCTCCCAGCGCGGCCCCGTCACCTTCGCCATGTCGGTGTACGGGGTGGAGAACCTGATCTTCCTCATCCAGGACAACCCGTCTCTCGCGGCTCGCTTTCGGGACGCCATCTTGAGCGCCATGCTGGGGATTGCACGCGTCCTAGACGAGGAGGCGGGCCTGACTCCTCAGACGAGCCCACGAGGCTTCTACTTCCTGGACGACAACTGCTGCCTGCTCACACCCAGGATGTATGAGCGGTTCGCCTACCCCATCCTCGAGGGGGTCTTCAGCGCCTACAGCCCTTCGCCGGGCGATCTGAGGGGCCAGCACTCGGACTCCGCCATGGGGCACTTGCTCCCGCTCCTGGGCAGTCTCGGCCTGACCAGTGTCAACTTCGGGCCAACGCTGAGAGTGGACCAGATCCGCCGCCACTGCCCGCTGGCCGTGATCGACGGCCAGCTTGCCCCCTTCACCTTTAGCCGGAACGACGAGGAGGGCATCCTCCTTGAGGTCCTGCGAGACCTGGAGGCGGCCCGCCCCGCGCGCGGCCTCCGGCTGTCGACGGCCGGCTCCATCAACAACGGCTCCCGCCTCACCGGCCTGCGCCTCATCATGTCCGCCATCCAGCACTTCGGCCGGTACCCCTGAGGGCGTTGAGGGGACTGAAGGGGCTGAGGGGACTGAAGGGGCTCAGGGCTTGGTCTGTGGGCGGCCACCTCTCTGGAGTGCGGCGACTCCAGCGCCGCTCTGCCTTACGATCATCCGGAAGCCCATGCCCAACTCGCCCTCCCTGCCCCCAAGCGAAGCAGCGCCCACGCTTGCTGACTCAGAATCCACCACTGTGCAAGGCCGAGCGGCGCCGGAGTCGCCGCACTCCATACAGGCGGCCGCCCACAGACCAAGTCCTGAGGCCCTTCCCCTTCAGTCCCCTCAGCCCCCTAGCCCCTCAGTCCCTTCTCTGCTGCCGTGTCGGAGGGGGCGGGACGTGGTACCGGGAACTGGGGGCTGGAGGTGAGCGTGAACGCACTTGTGTTGACGGAGTACAACCATCTGGAGATCCAGGACCGGCCAGCCCCCGTGCCGGGCCCAAAGGACGCTCTCATTCGGGTGGCGGCCTGCGGGATCTGCGGCAGCGACATCCACGGGATGGACGGCAGCACCGGCCGCCGGAAGCCGCCCATCGTCATGGGCCATGAAGCCTCGGGAGTGATCGCGGAGATAGGGCCCGAGGTGGACGGCTGGAGCATCGGCGACCGGGTCACCTTCGACTCAACCCTCTACTGCGGAGAGTGCTTCTACTGCCGGCGGGGGCAGATCGACCTGTGCGACAACCGGCAGGTCCTGGGTGTCTCCTGTGACGACTACCGCAGAGATGGTGCCTTCGCCGAGTACGTCGCCGTGCCGGCCCATATCCTGTACGCGCTCCCGAACGGACTCAGCTTCGAGCACGCTGCCATGGCCGAGGCGCTCTCCATCGCCTTCCATGCCGCCCGCCGGACCCCCGTCACGCTGAACGACACCGCGGTGGTGGTGGGAGCCGGCATGATCGGCCTGCTGGTGGTGCAGGCGCTGCGGCTCTCCGGCTGCGGACGCATCCTGGCCGTGGACCTCGACCCCGCTAAGCTCGCGCTGGCGTGCCGGCTGGGGGCCGATGCCGGACTGCTCGCGGGCTCCGAGGACCCGGCGGCAAGGGTCGCCGACCACACCCACGGCCGAGGCGCCGACCTCGTGGTGGAGTGCGTGGGCCTCTCCCCATCTCTGCGGACCGCGCTGAGCTGCGTCCGCAAGGGCGGACACGTGACTCTGGTCGGAAACCTGGCGCCCAACACGGAGTTCCCGCTCCAGTCCGTGGTCACCCGGGAGCTGACTCTCGCGGGCTCCTGCGCCTCGGCTGGCGAGTACCCGGCGTGCCTCGAGATGATGGCCAGCGGGCGCGTGAACGTCGATGCCCTCATCAGCGCCTGCGCGCCGATGGAGGAGGGCCCGTCCTGGTTCCATCGCCTCGCCTCCGGGGAGCCAGGCCTGATGAAGGTCATCCTGACGCCAGATAGGGCTTGAGATCAGGACCCCAAGCGAAAGGAGTCGCCATGGCCGACAGCCTCTTTGACCTCTCCGGCAAGGTCGCCCTGGTTACCGGCACCAGTCGTGGACTGGGGCAGTACCTCGGCCGTGCTCTGGCGCGGGCGGGCGCCGACCTGGTGATAACCAGCCGAGCGGCGGACTCACTGAGTCAGTTCCAGCAGGAGATCGAGGGTCTGGGCCGCAAGGCGGTTCCCCTTGAGCTGGACGTCCGCGACCAGAAGAGCATAGAGAACGCCGTCGAGGCTGCCGTGGAACACTGCGGACACATCGACATCCTGGTCAACAACGCGGGCTGCAATGTTCGGAAGCCGGCCCTCGAGGTCACCTGGGACGACTGGAACCTGGTGCTGGACACGAACCTGCGCGGAACCTTCTTCGTGGCTCAGGCGGTGGCGCGCACCATGATCCCCCGAGGACGGGGTCGCATCATCAACATCGGCTCCGTTACCTGTGTGGCGGGCTACGCGGGGCTTGGACCCTATGGCGCCAGCCGAGGGGGCGTGAAGCAGCTCACCATGAGCCTGGCCGATGACTGGGGCCCCCACGGAATCACCGTCAACTGCCTGGCGCCCGGATGGTTCCACACCGCCCAGAACGACGTCCTCTACCAGAACCAGGCCTGGGTGGAGTACCTTGTGGACCGCATCCCCCTGAAGCGGCCCGGCCAGCCAGCGGACCTGGACGGCGCCGTCGTCTTCCTGGCATCCGACGCCAGCGCCTACATCACCGGTCAGACGCTGCTGGTGGACGGGGGCATCAGCGTCGGCGCCACCCGAGCGACCAGCAAGTGAGGGTGCCTTGAGGTGGCACGTGGGGGCTGGGTGACGAGCGGCTGAACCCGCTCGCGGAGCGCCCTGATGGGCGCCCTCCCGCTGCCAAAGCGTGCGCCCCGCCTGCGCGGGCCGAACTGCCGGGTGTGGCACCGAGGGTCTGCGGCGACCACCCGCGCCCGCGAAGGCGGGTGCCCGGCCGAAGGCCGCGCAGCGAGCGGGTTCAGCCGATCGTGTTGACACCGCTGCTTGTGCTGACACCGCCGATCCTGCCCCTGCCGCTCGTGCCCACCAGCTCTCACGCCCGAGTCCCGGAGATGGAGATGGACCTGCCCAAGATCGGCCTAGGTTGTTGGGAGCTGGGAGGAGGCGACTACTGGGGCCCGACCTCTCAAGCGGAGGCGGACGCCATCGTCAGGGAGGCGGTGGAACTGGGCGTCACCTACTTCGACACGGCGGAGGCCTACAACGAGGGCCGCAGCGAGGAGTCCCTGGGCATCGCGCTCCGCGGCATCCCCCGCGAGCAGGTCACCATCGGAACCAAGATCAGCCCCTCCAACACCGAGCCGGCCGCTCTGGTGGCTCACTGCGAGGCATCTCTGAGGCGCCTCGGCGTGGAGTACGTCGACCTCTACATGGTGCACTGGCCCATCACGCCCGACGGCATCGCCCACTTCACCGACGCGCCAGTTCGGCCGTCGGTTGAGGCCGCGTTCGAGACCCTCTGCCGCCTCCGCGAGCAAGGCAAGGTCCGCCACATCGGGGTGAGCAACTTCGGCGTGGCGCGCCTGGCGGAGGCTCTGAGCCTGGCACGCCCCATCGCGGTCAACCAGCTCTGCTACAGCCTCGTCTCGCGCGCCGCCGAGGCCCAGGTGCTGCCCCGCTGCCGGGAGGCGGGCGTGGGTGTCATCGCCTACATGGTGCTGCAGCAGGGCCTGCTCACGGGACGGTACGCGAGCCTCCAGGACGTCCCGTCCATGTTCCGACGCACCCGACACTTCGACTCGCGCCGCCCCAACAGTCTGGCGCGCCACGGCGGCCCAGGCTTCGAGGCCGAGCTGACCGCGGCCCTATCCCGCTTGGAGGCCATCGCCGTGGAGGTGGGACGGAGCATGGCGGATTTGGCGACCGCGTGGGTGGCGTCCACGCCCGGCATCGCTTGCGCTCTGGTCGGCTCTCGGAGCCCCCGTCACCTGCGTTCCGCCGTCGAGGCCGTCCGCGCACCCCTGCCGCCCCAGCTCCGCTCTGCCCTGGACGAGGCCACGCGCACCCTCATGGAGGCCATGGGGCCCAGCCTCGACTTCTTCCAGAGCCCGGAGTCCGACCGAACGCTGTAGCGAGTGCCTACCCCACCGGCCAATCCCAGCAGACGCAACCCTTCGCGACGGGGATGCCAACGCCCGCTGGCCCCAGGGGCCCGCCTCTAGTGTTAGGGTGGAAAGGAGACAGACAACCCGAGTCGCCACAAGCCGCTTGCAGCCCCGGAGGGGCGCCTCTACGTCAGCCGTGGGTAACACCCACGGCGCCCCCTCCCCCCCCACCGAGGCCCTGCCGCCTCTTCACCTCCTCACCTCTTCACCTGCTCACGCCGCCCGCTGCGCCTGCGTGGATACGAGCGCTACCTTCTCCGACTCGTCCAGCCCGAGCAGGTGCCGCAGGATGAGGAGCGCGTCGGCGATCGTAAGCTTGCCATCGCTGTTCGAGTCGGCGGAGGCTCCTCGGACGTCGGTAAGCACCGCGATGCCAAGCACGGCCCGAAGGCACGCAACCGCGTCGCCGATGTCCACCCGCGAGTCGCCGGTAAGGTCTCCCTTAGTGACTTGGACCACGCTCCCATCGAGCTGCGGGATAGGAGTCGTAGAGCCCAGGCGGGCGAGTCGGAGCTGCTGAAGTGCCTCGGGCAGGGACGGCACAGAGGGTGATAGGGGCGTCTCAGACCGAGTCACCTTCACCCGGGCCTTTTCACTGAGCGCGGTGATCCGCAGTTGGTAGGCCGCCGGAGCGGCGCCCACCGTGTGCCGGAGCCTGAGCGGCAGTGGTCCGAGCCTCTCGGCCGCCACGGTCGTCACGCCATCCTGGCTGGCCAGAACCGCTACGGACACCTCACCCACTCCCGTCGCGTCATAGAGCTGGTCCGTGCTCGCGCCCAGAGTAAGGGGCAGTAGCGACGCCTGCCCAGCCCTTAGGTCCACCATGAACTTCAGGTTTGGCACCGGCAGCTCCACCGGTTCCAACACCGCCACCGCCGGAACCGTGGCCGGCTGGACCGACTCAGTGTAGCCCACCAGCTCCTTGGTCAGCAGGTCAAAGGCGAGGACCTGGTAGTGGTACGTCCTGCCCGGGAGCACGTCGGCATCCCGCCACCCCGTAGCGTCCACCAGCGGGCTTACCTGCCGGAAGTTGGACTCCGCGCTGGTGGGACTGCGAAAGACCACGTACTGCACCGGGATATCGACGCCAGCCGGGTGACCCAGGTCGGCGAGGACCTTCGAGAGCGGCTGTCGGTAGTTCACCCAGCTCAGGAGCTTCCAGGAGTAGGCGGACCACTGAAGGTGGACGGCTGTAGTGCCGTCCTGCTCCACCGTGGGAAACACCGGGTTGACCCCGCCCCAGGGAAAGGGGAGAACCCGGTGCTGCGGCTCCAGCGCGTCACCCCCCACCTTCACATACCGAGCCTTCGACATCCGGTGGCGCGCGTCGATTGCCAGCTCCGTCAAGGTGATAGTGTACCAGTAGTGGCGAGCCAGGTTCTTGGGTCCCGGCGCCACCGTTGGGTCCACCGCCGTGTAGGGTCCCGGGCCAGTGACTTGCCCCCGATCGATGAGCTTGGCGGACCCCTCAGGGGGCACGTCATCCGGCACCCTATCGGATTCCGTCAGCATGTTGAGGTTGACCTCCGCCCGCCACACCTCGTACGTGTACTGGCTCCCCTGCGGCGCCGAGACGCCCCACTCCAGGGTGGCGCGCCAGGGGGCCTCCTCAACAACCGCCTTGGTGAAGCCCGGTTGAGGGAGCGGCTGGGAGCCGCGAACCACGACCGGCGGGGAGTAGGCGACCGGGCTGAGGTTGCGGTCCCGGTCCAGGGCGCGGACGGCGTAGAACAGCGTCGTCGTGTCGGTGGGCCGGTAGGGGTCCCCGTAGGGCGGGCCGGTGACCTGAGCCAGAAGCTCCAGCGGCCCCGGCAGCGGACAGGTCTCCTCGGGGCGTGTCAGGGCCGGCGCTCGGAACACCAGGTACCCCGCGACGTCCGGATCCGGTGAGGCCGCCCAGGTGATCTGAACCGCGCCTCCGAGCGGCTGCACCAGGTCGCAAGTCTGCCCCGGCACCGGCTTCGACTCAGTTACCACCGGCGCGCCGGGAGCCTGCGGCGCGGTCTCATCATACATCACGGCCCAGGCCGGCCCGGAGGGCAGGCTCTCGTTGACGCTCCCTTCAAGCTGGTCCTCCGGGTCCACGGAGTCCACCGTCACCACACGGTACCAGTAGGTCTGGCCCTCCTCGAGGGGAGCAAACCCCTGGTGCTTGCCGGCCTCGTCGACCACCTGTCCGGCATCCTCACAGGTGGTGGGCAGGGCACCCTCTCTATCCGGCACGAGCACCGTCACTAGCTGACCTGGGTCCGCCGGCAGGGCCGGGTTGGTGGGGTCCTGGGCTCTGCCGGGGTAGCCCGGCGCCTCTTTCCACCGGTAGACACGGTAGCCGGCGGGGGCCCGCCACGCCACTCGGGGAGCCCGCCCCAGTGGGGGATCCCAGGCCAGGGCGCCAGGGTCGGCCGGCGGCTGCCATTGAAGCGTGACCCGGTTGGCGCCGCTCTTGTGGGCGACCAGGTTTCGCGGCGGCAGCGGCCGGTACGTGGCGTAAGGGTGGCAACGGATCGCGGGGCTGGCCTCACCATCCTCTCCGAAGCCGTTGCGACCGTGGGCTCGGTACCAGTACCGAGTCTTGGGTCCCCACACGGCCTCCGGTGGATCGGCGTCAGGCACCTGGCTGAGGCCGATGCCCCGGTCCCCGAAGTCGAAATCGGCGTTGCGGAAGGTCTCGGCGCTGGCTCGGCTCCGGGAGGCGTCCCAGTGCTGAAGGGCAAGCTGGGCCCGCTTATCATCAAGGCTTGCGGTCCCGGGCACCTGAGCGGCCACGGTGTCCGGGATCTCGGCTCTCAGCGCGGAGAGCACGGCGTCGGGCGGCGTCTCGGGCAGGGGCGGGAGCGCGGGCACCTCGTAGAGGAGCACCGGAGCGGAGTTCACCTGCGTCCACGATGGATCGCCCGTGGGGGGCGGGGACTGGGTGTACGCGCCCCTGGCGGGGGCCCGCCACACGTCGAAGCCGAAGGCGATCAGCAGTAGGTCCGCTCCGGTGGCCCCCGGCAGCTGTGGGGTCGCCAGCTTCAGGTACACAGTGTTGTGAGCCTTCTCGGCCAGACGATGGAGCTGCCCACCAGGCGGAAGGAAGGAGGGCGCCAGGTCCTCCGCCCCATCAGGGAGTAGGCCATTCGCGATCCGAGGCCGCGACCCCGGGGGCTGCAATGCCACCGGGACCTTCTCGCGCCCGTGGGCAAGGGTGGGCGTGACGTTCCATACGCCTGGAGCGCCCACCACCGTTGGAACGCCCGGGGAAACGCGCACGGGCAGGACCCCGCTCAGGGCGATGTCTGTGAGCCCCCTCTCACCAGCAACCAGCCCCCGAACCTCATAGGTAACGAACCGTCCTTCAGGGCCCGGGTCCAGGAACGCACGCCCGAGCATACAGGCGGCGCGCCAATCGCTGATCTCGAAGCCTTGCGCCAGCACGGGCAGCGCCTTAACCGCGGCCACCCACTCCGACGGGCTCTCGCCTACCGTGCCCGCTCTCGCCTGAGTGAGCGTCTCCTGGGTGCGCGCGAGCAGCTCACGCCACGCCTCGTCGGTGAAGAGAACCCGGCGAAGCGACAGGAGCTCGGGCTGGCCAGGGCTGTCCAGTACATCCGCCAGCGCGGTTCCGTCGCGATATACGCGGAAGCCCCGGAAGGCGCGGCTGCTCGCCTCAGCCGGGCGCCCGACTAGGCGCAGCAGCACGCCATGCCTGGCGCTGACGGCAGGGACCACGCTGAAGCCGGCTGCCTCCACCGGGCCGGCGAGGACCGCCGCGCTGAGGAGCAGCATCCAGGACACTGGGAGCAGGCACCCCGGACAGCCTCTAGGGCTGGAGTGTCCGCCACGCCCTCTGAAGCACACCTTCGCCCTCCTATCCCGCGAAAAGCTCGACGTCCACGTTCAGGTCGCTGGGGTTCGTCTCAGCCTTGAGGGTCACCCCGGCGCCGAAGCTGATGGAGAAGAGCAGGAGGTTCAGCGACCCGCTCACCTTACCCTTGCCGATGAGCAGCAGGTTGGCGTCCGTGAGGGAGTTCAGGATCGCCCCGGGGTCAGTCAGATCCTGCGGCGGGTTGTAGGCAAGCTGGCCTAAGATGGCGATCTCGCCCTTGACGCTCAGGACGCAGATGGCCGTACCATGGACCTCGCCGTAGAGTCGCGCGCCGATGATCGCCGCCGCCGGGATCGGCAGCACGGGACCGCCGAGGAACGCCCATACCGCGCCGTCGATGCCGCAGCCCACGTTGAGGAAGCAGCTCGCGCTGAAGAGTGTCTTCCCCAGCCCCGCGCCCACCATCAGGCCGTGCAGCTCCTCCACCCCGGCGTTCGCCATGCCCTCCTTGAGGGCTGCCTTGATGTCGGGATTGAGCACGCCGGTGATGTTGATCGCCTCGTCATCGATGCCGATTCCCGCCAGGAAGGACCCCGACACGGCATCTACCGGCACCCACTTGGCGATCATCTCGCCCTTTAGGCCCAGAGCTGCCCCCACGTAGGCCAGCGCGTTGCCGGGCTTGTTCCTTCCGATGCCAAAGGAGGCGTCCAGGTGGGTCACCTGGAGCCCCTTGCTGGTCGGCGGAGGGATGGACACTCCAGCGACCGTGATCGCTTCGAGCAGGTTGAAGGAGCCGCAGCCGAAGGAGCCATCCAGGCGGGGGAACCGGGGGGAGGGGGGCAGCACCAGGTACAGGCGCAGGTAGGGGTCGCTGACGCCCAGCCCCGCCTTGCGGTCCTTGCTGGCGTTCTTAGCCCCTTCGATGATGTCCACGAAGGGCAGGGTGGCCTTCGACGCCTTCATCTCGATCCAGCACTCGTTGTGCCGGTTGAGGCGGAAGCTGACGCTGCCGTCCTGGATGACGCGGAAGACGTTCAGCCCGGCGCTCGCCTCTAGCTCCTCCCACTCCTGGTCCTTGATCCTCACCGCGCCGTTCAGGAAGCGGAAGCCGAGGGGGATGCCGTTGCTGAGCTCAGCCAGCGTATCGGTGGCCTTGGTCAGGGCAGTGACCGCCGTGGAGTCCTTCGCCCAGTCGTAGATCTTCGCGACTATGGGGTGGGCCACTCCCATCCCCCAGCGCTCCAGCCGCGTGGACCAGCCCGGCTTGTAGGCGGCGCCCGTGACCGGCTCCGGGTCCACCATCTGGCCGGAGGAGGGGTCCATGGTGGGCTCCAGCTTGGCGGCGGATCTGGCCAGCGCCAGCTCCCCCTTCAGCTCGTCTTGGGCCTTCTGGTCCTGGAGCCACTTGTCGTAGTCCGGCCCCACGTTCCCGAGCTGCTTGTACAGGCGGTTGACGTCCAGGTCCTGGCCCAGGATGGTGGCGGCCGTATCCACCAGGGCGCTGTTGGCGACCAGGCCGATGAGCCCGACGCCCCGGTTCGCCCCCAGCTTGCTGTCGTGAAGCTCAATGCTGCCATTCGCCTTGAGGATATCGCCCGGCAGCGACCAGTCGAAGCTGGCGATGAAGGTGCCGGGCACCTCGTCTGCCAGCGGCGCCTGTGTGGGCCGGCGTTTGAAGGCGAAGGTACCCTCGAGGTCAACGCCGGCGAACAGCTCCCGGCTCAGACGCGGACGCTGGTCTAGGGTGACGTAGTCGTCGCGGGGATCGAGGTAGGTAACTAGAGGGGTGTTGCCGTAGTAGGGCAGCTTCAGGGCGCCGGAGAGGCGCAGCCATCCCGGGCTCCCGGCTGTCGGGCGCGGCTGCACCGCCGCCAGCGCGGGCTGGGAGTCCTCGGCAATCCAGGGCACCGGAGTGAAGGGGTCCTGGGGATCCTGGGCATCTCGGGGGTCGGACAGAGCCACCCCGGTTGGATGGAAGCGGAAGTCCATCCACAGGTTTTCGGCGTCCAGATGCGGAACCGCGGCGCGAGTGGGGTGCGGATGCCCCGGCCCGCCGAAGAGGAGCCCGTCCAGTAGGAGGGGCTGCCCAAGGTACCTGGGAGGGTCCTTGGCCTTCGCGAAAGTCAGCCCCGCACTAAGGCCGAGCCAGGTGCGTTCGGGGGTCGGGGCCGCGACCGGGTAGTCGCTGTAGGTGACGAACTCCAGTCCCCTGGGCGCCAGCCAGGCCCCCCAGAAGGCGACCTCCTGGGGCAGGGCGCCGCTGGGGGGCACGTCGGCCTTCCCCAACTGCCCGTCCCTCCGGACCGTCATCCCCTCGAAGGCGAACTTGCTGGCGGGCCCCTGACCAGCTCCCAACGGGTACCGGAGGGTGATGTTCCCAGCCAGGTTCGAGTTCAGAGCGTCGGAATCCAGGAAGCCGATGCTGACGTTGTTGAGCTCCAGGGGGAACCCTCGTCCCTTGGCGCCCCAGGCGCCGGGGCCCTCCTCACCGTAGAGCTCCGTTGCTGCCGGGCTCTCTGCGTCAGTCGCGGAGCCCCACACTCCGGAAACGCCGCTTGGCCTCAGGTAGAGGTTCAGCTTGGGGCCGCCAAGGTCTTGGAAGTCCGTGGAGCCGGTCAGGTGGAGGATCGCCTCCTGGTCGGCGGAGGCGCTGGTGCCTGGGACGGAGGCGGAGTGGGTCACCAGGTTCAGGCCGGGGTCCATCGGGGCGGCGGCGGAGCCCGTCTCCAGCGGCACCGTGCTGAAGGCGCCCGTCGCCGACTGCCTGAGCCGGCTCATCAGGTACTCGTGGGGCAGCCCCGGCGTGTGGCCGCCGGGAAGGAACATCAGCGGACGCTCGTCGGAAGCGAAGAAGGCGTAGTCCGGTGGGCTTGTCTTGCCGTTGCGTGCCACCCACCCGAAGACGCCGCCCTGGGGGACGGACCTCCCGGGCGAGGTTATCTTCACCCGACCTGCCAGGCCTCCCGACTCGTCAGCCTCGGTCGCCCGAAGCGTTCCCGCAACCATCAGGCTGCTCGTCGGCACCAGGTTGGGTTTGGGGGCGGGCGCCGCACCTGGCGCGGGCTCCGGCGGGTCGAGGGGCAGGCTAGCCCCGGCGGAGAACCCCACGGCCGCGTCCCCGGACAGCCCCGTAATCGCCGTCACCGAGCCGCTGAAGGAGGTACCCGGCCCCAGCGTCAGCTCCAGGCTCGACAGTCCCACGGTGGCACGGGGAAAGAGGCTCTGGTAGCTGAAGGGCGCGGAGGCGAGGGACAGGCGCGCGCTGAGCCCGGTTGTGGCACTCAGTGAGCCCGTCACCCGGAAGTTGGGCGGCGCACCCACGCCGGAGCCCAGCAGCATCCCATCGTTGCTGGCGCTCTCCAACGATGAAGTCGGCAGATCGTAACTAGGCCGACCCACTGCTGTGCCCTGAACCGGCAGGAGGACGCTGCCCTGCAGGTCAAGGTCCACCGGCCCCGGAAGATCTAGCGCCAGGGGCAGATCCCGGAGGGCGAGGTTCGTCAGTCCGGAGTCACGCAGGACGAGGTCGGGGGTCAGGACTCGACCCGAGATGGCGAGCGTGTCGCCCCCGTTGACAGTCTCAACCCCCGCTGAGGCAGGGAGCACCGCCGTGCCATCCACCAGGAGAGGGCCGCGCGCAGGCAGGCTGAGCTTGGTCAGTCCGAGAGCCGCGCCATTCGTTCCGGTCAGGACCACCGGTGGCGACGGCGAGACGTCCAGGGGGTTCGCCGATGCTACCACCCCGCTGTCATCGGCAGCGACTCTGGAGAAGGCCACCTGCACTCGGAGCGGCGGCACGCTTGCCAGCACCAGCAAGCCGTCGCCGTTGAGGAGGACTTCCGTGCCGCCAGGGGAGTAGCGCAGCACCTCTACCGCAAACCCGGCCCAAGAGAGCACAGCGGGCCGCCGCTTCAGCGACAGGGAGGCCTGGGCGGAGTTATCGCTGTCGTCGGAGTCACGGTCCGCGGACACCACGGCGGTCAGTTCGGCTGTAGCGCCGCTAGGCGTCTCGAAGAGGGCGGGCAAGGTCACCGCTCTGGACTCGCCGGCCGACAGTGTCCCCACAAGCAGCTCACTCCGCGCCAGGACCTCCCCTCCGCCTCGCAGATCGAGGCGCAGGCGAACCCCCGTAGCGGTGACCTTGCCGGTGTTGTGGAGGACCGCGCTGGCTGTGTATCCCTCCGTGCTAGTGTAGAGCGGCGAGGGAGCGAGTGTGGGTGGCTCCACGCTCACGTTAGGTACCTGCCGCTGCCTCAGCGGCTTGACCACCCCAGAGTCGGGCTGCGCCTGGACCCACGGCGGCAGGCCGACCACCAGAAGGAGAACCGCGACAAGCGCCCGGCGGCAGGTCTCCATAGGACTGCCCTCTGGGTCGCGCCCCTCTCGCCACTGCCACGGGAGCGGCCCCGCAGTGATGACTTCGCGTTCCAGGCCCAGTAAGCGGTATCAGCGCCACCCCTCGCAGGGCGGGCCAAGCGCCGCGCGCCTTGCGATGCCGGGGCGCGCGGCCGAGGATAGACGCCGCCCGTGCTGCTGGCTACCAGCCTGCCGTTTCCCGCAGCATGAAGGACGGGTGCTCGCTCTCGCATGAGGCGGTGCCGGCCGCCAGCGCCTCACCCGCATGGAGCACAAGGCGCCTGCGCGCCGTACATGACGCGCGCTTCCGCGAGCTACCCATGAGTTGAGTGATGAGGGCCAAGACGCCGGAGCGGCGGGTGGGCAAAGACGCTCGCTCGCCGTTGCCACAGACGAGCAGGCCCCCAGCGCGGGCATTGTACGCTCCTCCACCGTAACTGTCAACCACTCCCTTGAGGCGCTTGGCGCGCACTCTCGGCCTGGATATCACCGTTCTGGCCAGGGCCACCCGACCGAGGAGGGTACAGCCGTGCGCCCGCGAACTCGACCCCAAGCGGCATGACCTCGCGTCAGCGCCCACGCGCACCCTCTGAGCGGAACCCGTTTCCCTGCGCCGACCCGCAACCGCGCACCGCCGGGCAAGGCAGCAGGGCGCAGGCATCCCGCCTGCGCGGGCTCCTGCACGTGGCTCAAGATAACCGCTGGGTAGACCCCTGCTAGGCCAGCCGTCCCAGTCGCGGGCGAGGCGCCCGCACCACCGGGCCGCGCAGGGGAGGCAACTCGCGGGCCGGCGGATCTTCAACCTTCGGGAAGCGAGAACACCCGCGCCGCCCGGTGCCGCGCGACTGGGCAGCCCCACGAGAGACCCTCCTAGTCGCTGTCCCTGGACGGCTGACAGAGCCATCACCTGAGAGGAGCGGAACGACCATGGCGAAGCTACGCGTGGCGGTGGTTGGCGCCGGCAGCATGGCGAACAGCGTGCACTACCCCTCCCTCGCCTCCTTCGAGGACGTCGAGATCGCGGCCATCTGCGACCTCAACCCGGAGCGCCTGAGGGGGACGGCCGACCGCTACGGCGTGGACCGACGGTACGCCGACTACCGCGCCATGGTGGAGGACGTGGCGCCGGGCGCGGTCTACGCCATCGGCCAGCCGCACGAGATGTACGACGTGTGGGTCTGGCTCCTTCAGCGGGGGCTGAACCTCTACATTGAGAAGCCGCTGGGTCTTACCCTTCACCAGGCTCGCGCTCTTGCTTACCTGGCAGAGCAGCACGGCTGCATCACCCAGGTCAGCTTCCAGCGTCGCATCACCCCCATGATCCGCCTGCTCCGTGGCGAGTGCCTGAAGCGTGGCCCCATCACCCACGCCGTCTGCGAGTTCTACAAGCACGCGCCGGAGCCGTTTCTGGGCGCCCGCGACCACATGATGGATGATGGCGTCCACGCCATCGACACGCTGCGCTGGATGTGCGGCGGAGAGGTGGTGGGTATCGAGAGCACCACTCGCCGGGTAGGCACTCCCGACATCAACTTCCTGCAGGCGACGCTCCACTTCGACAACGGCGCCACCGGACTGATGCTGAACTCCTGGACCAGCGGCCGCCGCGTCTTCCGGGTCCAGATGCACGCCCCCGGCATCTGCGCGGAAGCGGACCTGGAAGGCCGCGCGACCCTCTACGCCGACGGCGACACGCAGGGCATCCCCAGTACCGCCCAGGAGGCCGCCGGCAGCGACCAGCTCTTTGTTTATGGCGGCTTCCAGGCCAAGAACCGCGAGTTCCTGGACGCCGTCAGAGCTGGCACCCAACCCGCCTCCTGCTTCGCCGACGCCCTCAAGACCATGGAAGTCGCGGAGCGAATCCTGGCGCAGGGGCTTCTTGGCGCGGACTGAGCGGTCCAGCGGGTGCCAGGGGGCCCCTCCCCCAACGCACGCCGGTGTGCCGTCGGCCGCGTGCTGCCTCCGCCTGGCTGGCTGGGAGTCATCACTACAACGCTTCGGGCGCGAGAGCTACAATGAGCTTGGTGGGGTGCGTCCTGCCACGAGCTGGGGCGGGGGGCGGCGCCACCGGGCATCGCGCGCGGATAGGGCTGCACGGGGCCGAAGACCGTTTGGAGGAGGAGGCCATGGCACCCAGGACGGTGGTCGCGCTCTCCCGGCAGTTGGGGAGCGGCGGCTCGCAGGTAGGTCAACAGATCGCGTCGAGGCTGGGGTTCCGGTACGCGGACAGGGAGATCCTGCGTCAGGCCGCGGAGGCTCTGGGCACCAACGAGGAGGAGCTTGCGGGCCAGGAGGAGCGCATCTGCCCGCTCTGGGAGCGCCTTCTCTGCGTGTTCAGCCCCGCCGGTCCGGACGCCGCCTACATCCCGCCGCCGCCGGGACCGCCCTCCGACGCGCGCATCTTCACCGCTGAGAGCGAGATCATCCGTGGCATCGCCGACCGCGAGGACTGCGTGATCGTCGGTCGCGGCGCCGGGTACGTCCTCCGGGACCATCCGGGCGTGGTTCGGGTGCTGCTGCATGCGCCGGTGGAGTTCCGGATACGCCGCGTGATGGAGGTGTACGGCGTCGCCACCCCGGACGAGGCACGCTCGATGGTCGAGCAGTCGGACCGTGCTCGGGAGCAGTTCCGGAAGCAGATGACCGGCGCCGATGGGCTTCGGGCCACCAACTACCACCTCTGCCTGGACACGAGCTCGATCCCTCTTCCGGAGGTCACCGACCTGGCGGTGGATCTGGTGCGTCGGATGAGGAAGGCCGCCCGCGCCGAGTCCGGAGGGTAGCCGCCTCCGCGGCGCCGAGGCCCCTCAGGCCGGCCCCTCCCCGGGGGCACGCGTCAGCCCGCCTTCGGCCTCACCGCCACGAAGAGGGACGCGGCCATGCCCAGCCGGAACCGGTACAGGTCATCCCGGCTGGGGTCGTG
>DASXUI010000190.1:0-10916 GCA_036504955.1 Armatimonadota bacterium | reverse complement strand
GGCTCCGTCCCAGCTAAGCGACGCACCAGTATGCCAGCCCAAGCTTCATGCGTGTTCAGATAGCGCGGGTCAGGAGGTCTGAAGGATGTTCTCTCGTTTGTGCGTAGCCCTGGCTGTGCTGGGCCTGCTGGTGGTGCCGGCCGAGGCAGCGAGGAGCAAGGCCAAGGCCAAGAAGCCTGTGGTCCGCAAGGTCGTGAAGAAGGTTCCCAAGACGCCAGCCAAGACACCGGCGAAGGCCACGAGCGCAAGCGTCACCAAGGGTGATCTGGAACCCACCGTAGCCTTTAAGCACGAAGGTGGGAAGACGCCGGATCCCAACGCCACCAAGACGAAGGAGCCCGAGCCCAAGACCGACGTTACTGCCAAAGTGCCTGGCGATACAGACGACACCACCTACAGCCTGACGCCTCAGCAGCAGGAGGAGGCCGAGAAGGCGGGCAAGGCCAAGATGGCCAAGGACCCCAAGGGCGCTCTTGAGGACTTCAAGAAGGTCGTCGGGTCCAACCCTGACTACAAGTTCGCCGGTGACGTCTGGCTGAACATGTACAACCTGTCTCAGCGTACGGGCACCGACCTGCTCGACCAGATCCGGTTCGCAGGTAAGGCTGGACAGGCGTTCGGCAAGGGGCTAAGCCGCCAGGGAGTTGACCGCAGGGCGGAGTCGCGGTACAACGGTATCGCTGACCAGCTCATCAACAAGTGGATCGACACCGAGATGAAGAAGATCATGTCCGAGCAGTACAAGTAGGGCACTCTCTTCCGCCATCGCGGGTAGTCACCATGGGGCCGGCATCCCGTCACTTGGGTGCCGGCCCTGCGTATGCTAGGGGTGGCCGGACCCTGTTGGTGGAGACGCGCAGCTAGCGCCTCCATGGCGCGTGGTGGCCCGCGGATCTGGGACCAGTCGTGGCCGGGAGTGTCGCTCCGGGCCCGAGCCAGGTCTACGTCTGGCAACAGAGGGATCAGCCGCCGAACGGCGAAGTCTCATTACGGTGGGACCGCCCGCTCCAGCCGTCACTCGTCCTCCTCACCATAAGGCACGGCCCGCAGTGGCCGACAGCCTCGAGGACCTCCCCCGGGGTCCGGTGGCGCCCTCCCTCAACGCTGCAAGCCGCGGCCGACGCGGCATCCTGTCGAGCATCGCGCGTCTGGTCGGTTCCTCAGCGCACCTTACTGCTCGGCGCCAAGGCAAGGGCTTGATGGGTTTCCTTAGATCGATTTCCAAGCGCTTCACCCGTGACATGGGTATCGACCTCGGCACGGCAAACACCCTCGTCCATGTCCGTGGCCGCGGCATTGTCCTCAGAGAGCCCTCGGTAGTAGCTATCAACCACGAGAACCGTGAGGTCCTCGCCGTGGGTGAAGAGGCAAAGCGCATGCTCGGCAGGACCCCCAGCCGCATCGTGGCCGTGCGCCCCCTCAAGGACGGCGTCATCGCCGACTTCGACCAGGCGGAGAAGATGCTCGCCCGGTTCATCCAGAAGGTGCATAACCGCGGCATCTTCAGCCCTCACGTGATCGTTGGCGTACCCTCCGGCATCACAGAGGTTGAGCGCCGGGCAGTTCTGGAATCGGCCAAGCGCGCCGGTGCCCGGGAATCCTACGTGATCGAGGAGCCGATGGCCGCGGCCATCGGAGCCCAGCTTCCCGTGGAGGACCCCACTGGAAGCATGATCGTCGATATTGGCGGCGGAACCACAGAGGTGGCGGTCATCTCGCTGGGCGGCATCGTCTGCAGCCGCAGCCTGCGCGTAGCCGGCGACGAGATTGACGAGGCCATCGCCAGTTACATCCGCCGCACCTTCAACCTGATGATCGGCGACCGGACCGCCGAACAGGTCAAGATAGAGATTGGCTCCGCGTATCCCCAGGCGCCTGAGACGTCCATGGAGGTCCGCGGGCTCGACCTGGTCAGCCGGCTGCCAAGGAGCGCCACGATCAGCTCGGACGGGATCCGCGAGGCCATTATGGAGCCGGTCAACCAGATCGTGGAGACGGTGAAGCTGACCCTGGAGACTACCCCTCCGGAGCTCGCGGCGGATGTGATGGAGCGCGGCATCGTTTTGGCGGGCGGCGGCGCCTTGCTGAGAGGGCTCGACCAGCTCATCCACACCCGGACGGAGATGCCGGTTCACATCGCCGCGGACCCCCTCAACTGCGTGGTCACGGGAACCGGGCGGATCCTCGAGGAGTGGGATACCAACCCCATCCTTCGGGAGTGCCTGATCAGCTCCAAGAAGCTGCGGCGCCGCTGATGGCGGCCCCCGGCCGGCGGGTCACTCTCGTGGGGCTGTGCGGCCTCTGCCTGCTGCTGTCAGTGGCTCACAAGCAGGCCGCCGCGGTGGGGCGCCAGAGCCCGGTGGCGGCCCCTCTCCTGGCGGTGATGGGACCCGGTCAGCGGCTGCTCTCCAGCCTTGCCCGAGGCGTGAAAGGCGTCGTTCTACCCTTCGCGTCCAGACGGGCCTCAGCGGCAGAGACGGCCAGTCTGCGCCAGAGGGCGGGCCTGGTGGATGGACTCGAGGCCCGGTTGCGCGAGGTGGAAGCTCAGAACGCCAGGCTTAAGGAGCTCCTTGGATCTCCCCAGGAGCAGGGGCGTCCGCTGCTTGCCTCCGTGTTGGGCGAGGGGGTGGGGCCTTGGTCGCGCACGCTCCTGGTCGGTCGGGGCGGCAAGGATGGCGTGAACCCTCGCGACGTGGTCGTAACCCGGCAAGGGGTAGTGGGGCAGGTGGCCAAGTCCCAGAGCCCCTGGTCATCGGTTGTGCTTCTCCTCACGGATCCCGAGAGCGAGATCTCGGTTCTGGTCCAGAGGACGCGGGCCCAAGGTCTGGCCCGAGGTACAGGTGGGGACACCCTCAGCCTGCTGCAGGTACCCAAGCACCTGGACGTCCGTGAGGGCGATTCCATCGTTACCACCGGCAAGGGCGGCGTCTTCCCAGCCGGTCTCCTCGTAGGCCGCGTTACGCGCCTTCACCGCGACGAGTCGGGCACTGGCTACGTAGCCAGTATCGCTCCGGCAGTGGACCTCGGACGCCTTGAGGAGGTGCTGGTCCTTCGGAGCCTCCATCCAGGTGAAGCAAGCCCTCGGCTATAGTCTAGCGGTCTTCGTGGCGGCTTTGGTCCAGAGCGCCGTGGTCCCGGAGTTCGTTCCGCATGCCTGGGCGCCGGATCTTCTCCTCCTAACCTCCTGCGTCGGTGCCTGGAGCACCACCGCCGAGACGGGCGCCGCGCTGGGCCTGTGGGGGGGGCTGCTCACCGCCGTGCTGAGCGACGGCTACATGGGCAGCTTCACCTTCAGTCGCTTGGTGGCCGCCTACCTGGTGGGCCGCTTGCGCGAGGAGGTCTACGGAGACAGCCCCGTCATCCTTGTAGCGCTCATTCCACTAGCGTGCCTGTCCGCGGACGCGGTGTTCCTGCTGTTCAACCCCCGCCACTACTCCGGCTACGGCGTCCTGCTCAGGCAGGCGGCCGCCACCGCCATCGCCGTACCCCTGGTCTGGTTCCTGCTCAAGCCGCTAACCAAGGATCGTGGGCTGCTGTAACGCTCAAACCCGCACTCCTGTGGGGGCCTCCTTGGGTGCCCGGCTCTGAGGATGACACGCCTGGCCGCGGTTTGCTTGGGGGGGACCCTATGACGGTTGGTGACGCGAGAGACGCCGCTCGCCAGTGGGTGAGCCTGCACGGCCCCGAGGTGAAGGGGTTCGTGGGAGCCTTCACCCACGGGTCCACGAACTGGCTCCACCCCGAGGAGCCCTTTCCGCCCACCTCAGACCTCGACCTCATCGTGGTGATCGATACGGCCGAGCAGGCGTCACGAGTCGGGAAGCGGCTGTATCGGGGCGTCATCCTCGACGTATCCTACATGCCGGTGGGCGCGTTTGGGGCCCCCGATCAGGTGCTGGCGAACTCGCACGTGGCTGAAAGCTTCGCCAGGTCCGCTGTGCTCTCAGATCCCTCCGGCTGGTTGTGCCGGCTTCAGCAGGAGGTCGGTCGAAGCTACAGGGAGCACGGGTGGGTGCGCCGCCGATGTGAGGCTGCAACGGAGCGAATGGCCGGATACCTGAGAGCTGCCGAGCAGCCTGGCCCCTGCTCGGACAGGGTGCTCGCCTGGCTGTTCGGTGTTGGGCTGACCACCCACGTGCTGCTGATCGCCGGGCTAAGGAACCCCACCGTTCGTAGCAGGTTCGCCGCCGTGCGCCAACTCCTGGCCGACTACCACAGGGAGGAGCTGCATCCGGCCCTCCTGCAGCTACTTGGGTCTCACGAGTGGACAACGGAGCAGGCCCAGCGCCACGTCAGCTCCCTTGGTCCCGTCTTCGACGCCGCCGCCGCTGCGTGCCGAACCCCATTTCCCTTCTCCTCGGACATCAGCGAGGCCGCGCGGCCCACGGAGCTGGGCGGCAGCAGGGAGCTGGTCGCCAAGGGGCTGCACCGTGAGGCAGCCTTCTGGATCGCGGTGACCCACTCCCGGTGCCAGAGCGTGCTTCGGGAGGAAGCCTCGCCGGAGGTCAGGGAGTCCTGCGGCAGCTCATACCAGGAGCTGCTGAGCGACCTCGGCCTGCAGGGGCCGAAAGACTTGGGCCGGAGGATTGAGCTGGTGCGGCTGTCCCTGCCGCGGCTCAGCAGAGCAGTGGAGGGGATCCTTACCGAGAACCCGGAAATCGTGGGCTGACGGGCAGGCCCCAGGCCGTTCAGCCAGCCTAATCTGCCTCGAGGAGCTGGTGATGGGCTGCACGGTGTTCGTGCACCCCATGCCCAGAGGTGGCTATGCTCGGGGGAAGGCTTGGTCGTAAGCAGCTCGCAGGTGGTCCTGAGTCACGTGGGTGTAGATCTGAGTGGTCTGGAGGCTGGAGTGGCCCAGCAGCTCCTGCACCGTGCGAAGGTCCGCGCCCCCCTCCAGCAGATGGGTGGCGAAGGAGTGGCGCAGGGAGTGGGGGCTGAAGCCCCACAGCTCACCGGCACGCCGGACCTGGAGGTCAACCAGGCGCCGCAGTCCGCGGTCGGACAGCCGCCTACCCGAGACGCCAAGGAAGAGCGCGTCCGGGTCCTGAGCCTGCTTGCCCAGGTGAGGCCTGCCGCCGTCCAGGTACGCCCGCAGGGCCTCCAGGGCAGGCACTCCGACCAGAGTCACGCGATCCTTCGAGCCTTTGCCCCTGACGCGGATGTGACCCGTGCGCGTGTCGATGGAGTTCAGGTCCAGGGACACAAGCTCACTTGCGCGAAGCCCGGAGGCGTAGAGCACCTCGAAGATAGCTCTATCTCGAAGCCCGACGGGCGTGGAGATGTCGATCCCCTCCAGAAGCCGGCAGAGGGAGTCCTGAGATGGACAGTGGGGCAACCTCTTGGGGAGCTTCGGGCCCATCAGGCCGAGGGTGGGGTCCGCGGTGCCGTCGCGGCGCGACCTCCACTTGTAGAACGCGCGCAGAGCCGCGACACGGCGGGCGAGGCTGGTGTGGGCAAGGCCCCGCTCCTTCTCAAGGGCTAGGAAGCGGCGCACGAGCCGGAAGGTGATGGGGGTGTCCTCTCGCACTTCGGACCGCAGGAAGCTGCCGAAGGCGGCGAGGTCGCCGCCGTAGGCGCGGAGGGTGTGGGGGCTGGCTCCCTTTCCGGCCGACAGGTCCGCAAGGAAGCTCTGAATGTCAGCGTCGCTCGTGTCTGCCTCCCTGCGGGGCCTGCCCTGCCAGACGACCATGGGTAGCCGGCGCTCCCGGAGGCGGCTCTAGGCGCTCTCGTCCCGAACGATGCGGTCCTTGCCGTCCGCCTTGGCGCGGTAGAGCGCCGCGTCCGCCTTGGCGAGCAGTGTGTTGCCGTCGTCACCCGCGCTCAGTCGCGCGATCCCCACGCTGAGTGTAACCCGGGAGATTCCGGGCAGGACGCCCGCGCCCACGTCGTGGGTGAGCTGAGCCCGGATGCGCTCCGCTGCCTGGGTTGCCCCCTGCAAGCACGTTTCGGGCAGCAGGACGGCGAACTCCTCACCTCCATATCGGGAGACGACGTCGATGGCGCGAGAGCAGCAGCGAAGCACCTCGGAGATCTGCTTGAGCACGGTGTCGCCCGTCGGATGCCCAAAGCGGTCATTGACCTTCTTGAAGTCATCGATGTCAATCATCAGGCAGGAGAGGGGGGTGCCGTAGCGCCGTGACCGAGAGACCTCCTCCTCCAGGCGCTCGTCCAGCATGCGCCGGTTGTACAGCCCGGTGAGGGGGTCGGTAAGGGTCATCGCCTGCAGGCGGCCGGCCTCCTCTCGGAGCCGATCCTGCTCCTGCTTGGTCCGTAGGGCGACCTCCACCCTAGCCAGCAGCTCCTCCGCTACGAAGGGCTTGGAGATGAAGTCCGTGGCGCCCATCTGAAGCCCCGCGACCTTGTCGGTTACATTGGTCTTGGCGCTGATGAAGATGACCGGGATCCGCTCGGTGGCCGGGTCTTGCTTAAGCGAGCGGCACACATCGTAGCCGCTCATTCCGGGCATCATGATATCCATCAAGATCAGGTCCGGGTGCTCGCTGGAGGCACACTCCAGCGCCTCGGCGCCATTGGTAGCCGAGAGCACGCGGTAGCCGGTGAAGGAGAGTCGGGCCTCCAGCAGCTCGCGGTTGATGGGGTCATCGTCGACCAGAAGAATCGTAGAGCCTGAGCTTGCCATAGTGGGCGTCTTGTCAGGATGCTCGGTTGTTGGCACCCGCCGCCAGGGCCTCAGCCACTTGGGGAGCAAACGCTCGGGTGTCAATGGGCTTCGAGATGTAGCCATCACAGCCGGCGCTAAGGATCATCTCCTTCTCGCCGGCCATCGCACGAGCCGTGAGGGCGATGATGGGAATGTGCCGGGTGCGCACGTCGTGTTTCAGGCGCCGGGTAGCTTCCAGCCCGTCCATGCCGGGCATCTGCACGTCCATCAGGATCAGGTCAGGCAGTTCCGCGCCGGCAATGGCAACGGCCTCTTCACCGTTGAAGGCGCGGCGCACCTGGTGCCCGGCGGCCTCCAGGAGGTCACAGGCGAGCTCCATGTTGATCTCGTTGTCCTCGACTACCAGAACCAGTGCCATCTGGAAAATACGCTCCGGTCCAGCCAGCGCCCAGCCGGCACGCCGAGTAGCCCGAGGCGACGCCCCTAGGCGCCTGCCCCCGGCCGGCCGAGGAGCTCCCAGAGGCCCAAGCGTCAGTCGCGCGAAAAGACGGCTGGGAGCTTGTGGAACTCCTCACGTAATCCGAAGGGCCTCGCAACCCCCTATGGGGCGCTGCGGAAGGGAACGCGGCGCCCGGAGGCTAGACCTCCGGGAAGGCCGCCAGAAGACGTTCCGTCTCCTCCTCCGGCGACTCTGCCGCGCGCTCCATCTCCAAACCCAGAGTGGTACCGGAGCTATCCGTGCAAAGGTACACGCGGCTGAGGAGCTCCAACAGAATGGTGAAGCCGCAGCCTAGAGATGGCTTGGTGGAGTAGCCCCGCATCAACGTGGCCTTGGGCAACTCCGTGAACGAGATGCCGGAGCCTTCGTCGGTGACCCAGATTCGCAGGAAGCCGGGGTCCATCCGCACGCTCATGCTGGACCCATGGGCGTGCTTGATGGCGTTGGTCGCCGCCTCAGACACACACAGCGCCAGATCCTGCTGCAGACCCTCCGGCAGCCCCAGTTCCTCTGCCGCCTGCTCCGCCACGCGGCGCGAGTAGAGGAGGTCCCTGGGTTCCCTCACGTCAAGCACGGCCAGCTCCTCGCCTTCCTCCATCAGGAGGGGCAGCGCCTCGCGCTCAATGAGGTTCAGGCGGCCGTTTGTTACCGCGTAGATTACTTCGCGGTAGAGCTCCTTCCGGCGGACCTGCTCGGCCTGCTGATGCTTCTCAATCTCGATCTGCTTCTGCAGCTCCGCCTCACGCCGGTCACTCTCCCGTTGGGCGCGGATCAGGGCGCGCACCCTCAAGAGCGACTTCACGCGAGTCAGCAGCTCCAGGCGGTTGAACGGCTTGTACAGGAAATCGTCTGCCCCGGCCTCGATCCCCTGAATCTTGTCGCTCAGCTCCGTCAGCGCGGTGACCATGACCACGGGCGTCAGACGGGTGGTCTCCTCAGCCTTGAGCCGCCGGCAGACCTCGTAGCCAATCACGTCTGGCAGCAAGACGTCCAGCAGCACGAGGTCCGGGTTCGACGCGCGGGCAAGAGCCAGGGCTTCGGCGCCGGTGGTGGCACAGGCGGTCTCGTAGCCCTCCTGGCTCAGGCACGCATCGAGCAGGCCCAGATTCTGCAGGTTGTCGTCTACGAGTAGGATCATCTCTGCACGTTCGGCCGCGGCCAAGCACACGGAACTCAGGCTTCCGCCAGTGGAGGCGGCTGGAGTTCGCTCAAGGACTGGTTCGACGGCTGACCCCCCAGAAAGGGTTACCCAAGCCCGAGGGCTTCTCTCACGCATTGCAGCGCGCGGCAGTACCGGGCTTGAGGTCTGGCCCCCCCGAAATCACACCCGCTCGCGACCACCCGGGCGTGATACGCTCGAGCTTCGCCAGTTCCGCGAGCAGCTCTCCGGTGGCTCCAGCGCCCTTGCGGGCCACGGCGGCAACCTGGCCATTGAGCTCCCGGCGCACCTCGTCGGTGAGGTCCATGGCCGTGAGGACGAAGATTGGGATGCGGCAGGCCCGTGCGTCCTGCTTCAGCCGCTGAATCACCCCGAAGCCGGAGACCTCCGGCATCATCAGGTCCAGGATGATGGCATCCGGCTGCTCGATCAGGGCCTTGTCTATACCTTCCTGTCCCCCATACGCCCTAAGGACCTCGAATCCCTCCGAGTGAAGCAGAGTCGATACCAGGTCCACCGCCTTCGGGTCGTCGTCGATGGTCAGCACGCGCACCACCTGGCTCTTAACCTTCGTCGTGAAGCTGAAGCGCCCAAGCCTCTTGAGCAGCTCGGCCCGGTCCACGGGCTTCACCAGGTAGTCCGCTGCTCCCAGGCTGAAGCCCAGGTCCCTGTTGTCCAGGATGGATACGATGATCACGGGAATGCCTTCGGTAGCCGGATCCCCCTTTAGGTCGCGCAGCACCTGCCACCCGTCTCGTTTGGGCAGCATGATGTCCAGCGTTACCGCGAAGGGCAGGAGCTCCGCCGCCAACTCAAGAGCTTCGTCTCCGTCCACGGCGTAAGCAACTCGGTAGCCTGACTGAGTAAGAGCCAGCCCCAGAAGTTCACGCGACTGTGGGTCATCCTCCACGACCAGCACCAGCGGGTCCGGTGTCACATCACACTCGTCGTGGCCCCGTCCCTTGGCGCTGTCGCCGGGCACCAATATGGGGCTCTCCGTCTCCAAGGTCCTCAAGGGGAGGCTGAAAGTGAAGGTGCTCCCATGCCCCACTTCGCTGTCTACCCAGATGCGCCCACCGTGCATCTGAACGAAGCGCCGCGTCAGTGCCAACCCCAGTCCTGTTCCCTCATACTGCCTGGCCGCCGAGCCATCGGCCTGGCGAAACTCCTGGAAGATCTGGTCCTTGTCCTCCGGCCGAATCCCGATGCCTGTGTCCCTCACGGCAACCTGTACCTGTCCCTCTGACACCTCCGCGTGGACCGTGACCGTTCCGCTCTCCGGCGTGAACTTCGTTGCGTTGCTGAGCAGGTTGTACATGATCTGCTTTAGTTTGGATCTGTCGGCCACAACGGCCGGTAGGTTACCCTCCAAGGAGAGCTGCAGCTTCACGCGTTTGCGCGTAGCCAGAGGTTGTACTATGGTTTCGACCTCTCCCAGCGCATCCTGAAGTGAGAAGCTCTCAAGATGCAGCTCCATTCTGCCTGCCTCGATCTTCGACAGGTCCAGAATGTCGTTGATGAGCTGAAGGAGGTGGCGGCCGCTGGTGAGGATGTTGGAGACGTACTTGGCCTGGCGCTCGTTGAGCTGCCCGAAGACCTGGTCTTGGAGGAGTTCCGAGAAACCGATGATGGCGTTCAGCGGCGTGCGAAGCTCGTGGCTCATGTTGGCCAAAAACTCCGACTTAAGGCGGTTGGCAGCCGCCAGGTCCTGGTTGGCCGTCTGAAGCTGCGACTCACTGCGCTTTAGGAGGTCGTTGGCGAAGCTTAGCTCTTGGGTGCGCTGGGCGACGCGCTGTTCGAGGGTACCCTGAGACTCCCGAATGCTGCCCGCCATCTCGTTGAACACCGCGCCCAGCTCGCCTATCTCGTCGCTGCTTTGAACGTGCACTCTGTGAGATAGATCACCGCGGGACATAGCACGGGTTGCCGCCACCAGCTCCGCGAGGGGCCTGAGGAAGCCCTGCATTACCAGGATGTAGGTGATGGCAAGCGCCACCATGAAGGCGGCCAGCCCAAGCCGAAGGCCCTGGTTACGCGAGATGACCGCATCGCGGGTCAGGCTGGCGATGCTGAAGCCCATCTTCACGAAGCCAATGGGACGGCCCTTGTAGAGGATAGCGTCCTTGAGGTCCAGAACGCCGTCACCAGTGGCCTTGGCGCTGAAGTCGGCCGGCTCGTCCGATAGCATGTCGGCGCGGCCGAGGCTGCGGTCCTGTGCGTAGACCGTTCGCTCGGCGCGATCCAGGACGGCCACGTAGACGATGTCGGGGTCTCTCGCCTGAAGGGTTTCAATGGCCCGACGGAGGGCGGGCCGGTCACCCGAGCGCAGGGGCTCGGCGAGCACCGACGCGAGCAGCAGCCGCGTAGTCCCCGCTTTACTGAGCAGCCGCGCCTCCAGCAGATCGCGGATCATCGACTCCCGCGTTGCCACGAGGGGGATGATCGCCATCAGAAGCAGGAGGGCGATGACCAGAACGGACTTTGTCTTGAGTGAGGTATTGGCGAACAAGATGCGCGGTGGGCCCTTGTGGATGCGCCTTCTGATAGGCGGCGCGAAGCCCTTCGGCGGCTTCAGGCATATTCTCGCCCGTTGTCTCCATTTCCTTTACCCAAGGAAGGGGGTCGAGTGCCTATGG
>DASXUI010000189.1:0-4390 GCA_036504955.1 Armatimonadota bacterium | reverse complement strand
CCGTGGCTCGTAACAGGTAAGCGGGTCTACGCCCATGAGGCAGAGCCCGGCGCCACCGACGCTCCCTGCGTGTATGCCTACCGGTACAACAAGAAGAACCACAACTGGGACAAGATGGTGATCAGCGAGAGCGCGCCCGCCGCCAACGCTCCCGCCACCGCCGAAGCGCGCAACGCCCAGAAGGACTTCGCACCGAACAGCCCAGGAACCGGCCTCGAGATCACCGCGGTGGACCTTTTCAAGAACGGCGGCCTGTGCCTGGTCTGCCCCGGCAAGACCGGCCTGTACGTCTTCGAGGACACCAAGCACAAGCGCAAGCCCAGGAAGTAGGCTGGTAGGTCGGCGCTGGAGCCGTGACGGCATGGAAGTGGTGGGTGGAACCGATGGAACAGAAGGTTGGGATACAGCTCATCGTCTACGGACGGAGGCCCGGAGAGGACCTGGCGGGGGTGCTGAAGGAGGTTGCGGAGGCAGGCTACGCGGGTGTAGAGGGGGGCGTGCCCCGGGGCATGGAGCCACAGCAGGTGCGCGACCTGTACGCCCAGAACAACCTGCTCCTCTCCGGCTCGCACACGGGGTTTGCAGACCTCGCTGACCCCGCCAAGCTGGAGGCGCACATCAGCTTCCTGAAGCTCATGGGGAGCAAGGCGCTCATGTGTTCCGGCATCGACAACCATCAGGCAGGCCTCAGCGCGTATAAGTCGGCCGGCAAGGTGTTCGAGCAGGTCGGGCGCACGTGCAAGGCGGAGGGGATCGACTTCTGCTACCACAACCATGCCTGGGAGTTCGAGGTCTTTGACGGCAAAAAGGCGATCCACTACCTGGCCGAGGTGACCGATCCCGAGCTGGTCAAGCTCTGCGTGGACGTGTACTGGGTACACGTAGGTGGCGAGAACCCGGTGGAGTTCATCGAGCGGTACGCGAACCGAATCGGCTACTTCCACTTCAAGGACGGCGCGCCGGGGAGCTTCACGGAGCTGGGCAAAGGCGAGGTGGACCTGAAGGCCTGCCTTGCCGCGGCCCGCAAGCTGCCCGTGGAATGGATCACCTACGAGCAAGACCACACAGACCTAGAGCCTAAGGAAGCCGCCGCCCAGAGCCGCCAGTACCTGCGAACGCTGGGTATCTGAGGCCAGGGAACGCCACCACCAAGACACCAAGACACCAACGACTGCCTTACCACAGAGACACAGAGGGCACAGAGAAACACAGAGAGGATCGACGGTTGAAGCAGGGCTTCGCTGAGCCCGCACTTCGGTCTTCTCTGTGTTCCTCTGTGCCCTCTGTGTCTCTGTGGTGAAGCAGTTGCTGGTGTCTTGGTGGTGAGGTTGCCTGCCTACAGATCGCGGGAGCGGGCCTGTAAGCCGAGTTCTGTTCGGCGGCGCCGCGGTTCGCGCCGCTCCGGTGACCATTTCTCTGGTCCCACGGTCTCCCATGGGCTCTAGCGACCTACCCGGAGGCGAGGCGGGCAGCCTCAACCCTCTCTATCAGGTCTTGCTTCGGGCGGGGTTTACCAGGCCGGGCTGTCACCAGCCCGCCGGTGGTCTCTTACACCACCGTTTCAGCTTAACCCTCGGGGCCAGGCCCCGGGGGTCTTTTCTTTTCTGTGGCACTTTCCGTGGGGTCACCCCCCCTGGGCGTTACCCAGCGCCCTGCCCTCTGAAGCTCGGACTTTCCTCACCCTGGTGTCCCAGGGCGCGATCACCCAGCCCGCTCCGACCCATTATACCGCGAGGAGCCCCGGCTCACCACGGGGCCGAACTGGCTACGTTTGGAGGAGCAGGTCCTCAGCGCACCCAGAGCCCTCTGTCGCGCGAAGGCGTGGTCGATGATGGGCGCTGGATATGCCTTCGGCGGATGCGGCGCGTCCCACGGGTGATGGACCAGCGAGTCCGGCAGTCCCCTGAGCTCGGGTACCCACCGGCGAACGTACTCCCCGCGCGGATCGAAGCGCTCCCCCTGGACAACGGGGTTGAAGATGCGGAAGAACGGTGCCGCATCGGGTCCGCACCCGGCGACCCACTGCCATCCGAGCGAGTTGCTGGCCGGACAGGCGTCCACCAGCGTGTCCCAGAACCAGCGGGCTCCCTCTTGCCAGGGCAGCAACAGGTCCTTCACAAGAAAGGATCCGACCAGCATGCGCACTCGGTTGTGCATCCAGCCCGTCTCCCAGAGCTGGCGCAAGCCTGCATCCACGATGGGGTAACCGGTCCGGCCCGCCTTCCACGCCTCGAGAGCGGTTTGGTCCTCGCCCCAGGGGAACGCCTCGAAGGCTGGGTTGAGGGGAGACTCCAGCATTCGGGGGGAGTGCCACAGAAGGTGGTGTGCGAACTCCCGCCAGGCAAGTTGACGCAGGAACGGCACCGCTTCATCGGTCCTCGCCACGGCCTCCAGGGCTGCTGCCCAGACCTGTCGGGGGCTTGCCTCGCCGAAGCGTAGGTGAGGAGAGAGCCGTGAGGTGCCGTCCTCCGCGGGCAGGTCGCGTCCCGTGCTGTAGCGGGTGAGGACTCCTGACCCCAGCCTGCTTAGGAGCCGCCTCGCGCCCTGTTCGCCCGGCGACCACCATCGGTCCAGCTTCACGTGCCACGGGTGAGCAGGCAGGATCCCGAGCTCCTCAAGCGCAAACGACAAAGGTCGGGCTGCCGGCGGGCGAAGGGCGTCCGGCGGCGGTAGAGGCGCCGAGGGGGGGGCCGACGCAAGGAGAGCGCGCCAGAAGGGGCTGAACACGCGGAAGGGGGTTCCGGATCGCGTCAGGAGAGTGTCCGGCTCGTGCAGCAGGGGCGCCGGGTGCGTCCGCACCTCGATGCCGAGACTCAGCAGGGCTGAGGTGAGCGCCCGGACGTTCGCTGCTCCAAAGGGATCGGCGGGGGCCGAAAGGTGAACCGTCACCGTGCCTGTCTCCCGACACAGGGTGGTCACCGCCTCCGCGAGGGGGCCGCGCCTGAGCACGAGCGGGCTGCCTGCGCGCCGCAGGCCTTCGCAAAGGCTCGACAGCGAGTGATGCAGCCACCATCGTGAGGCCCCGCCGGGTTCGGGATGCTCCTCCTCTGGTGACCAGATGTACGCCGGGACGACTGGCAGCCCTGACGCCGAGGCGGCGGCAAGGGCCGGGTTGTCGGCAAGCCTCAGATCGCGCTGGAACAGGACCACTACCGATGGGGCGGGACTCCGGGGCGTTGGGTCAGGCACGGCGGTTTGGTTCAACCGAGAGAATGCCCCGGCGCCAGGATACGCGGAGGCCCGGGTGCACCTCCGTGGCGCCTGGGGAGCCACTGGCAAGAAGGTCCAGAAGTCGCTCGATGTCCGCGTGGTGGGGAGAGTGGTGCGGCGCCGCCTCGAGGAGTGCCCGCCTAAGCAGCCGGCGCTGGAGCGCGCGTTCGCCGGGCCAGAGGCGGGTATCTTGGAGCAGCCAGTCGCCATCGCCGGAGGGCAGACGCGCGGTCTCCCACGCGCGGTCAGCGAGGGCCGCTAGCAGCGCGGCATCGTCACGCGCGAGGTCGGCGAGGCGGGCCAACGACTCCTCCGCCCTTGGGTTGAGGCGCTCGCGCAGCAGCGGGAGGATCTCCGAGCGAACGCGGTTCCGGCGGAAGGCGTCGCACAAGTTCGATGAATCCTGCCGCGCCGCGAGGCCCCTCACCTCGCAGTACGCCTCCACTTCGCCGCGAGAGCACCCCAGGAGGGGCCTCACGACGATCACCTCCTGGCCCGAGGTGGAATGGTGGGCGCCTACTCGGGGGATGCCGGCGAGGCCGTCTAGGCCGGTGCCTAGAGTGACTCGAAGGAGGACGGTCTCCGCCTGATCAGAGAGGGTGTGGCCCGTGGCGATACGGTCCGCTCCCCACTCGATAGCTTGGTCGCACAGGGCGTGGTATCGGGCCTCCCTCGCGCGCATCTCAACTGAGGCGCCGCCGGGGGACGGGGCGGAGTTCGAGCACGACGGCGAGGGGCCAACGGCGGCGGGGTGGCCCAGCGGAGCTTCCGCCGCCTCCGTCAGCAGGAAGGGGAGGGAGAGCTCATCGGAAAGAGCGCGTACGTAGAGGCTGTCCGCGGCAGACTCCTCACCCCGTAGGCCGTGATCGAAGTTGCCGACGGCAAGGGTGATGCCCAGCTCATCTCTGAGCGTGTGGAGGGCGTGCAGGAGCGCGACGGAGTCCGGCCCGCCGGAGACCGCTACCAGCACCCTGGCGCCCTGGGGAAGCAGGCCGAGGGTCCGGGCGCCCCGCATGAGCCGGTCCTCGAGGGGAGGACGGTAGGGCGGCTTCACCGCCGGGGCCAACGAGGGCGGCGAGTGCCGCTCTCGGCCGCGCGCTGGGGCATCGCGGGGAGCCCCGCTACTCGTCCAGCGGGCGGAGCACCACGCCGGAGGTGAGCTTGGGATAGAAGTAGGTGG
>DASXUI010000188.1:0-12254 GCA_036504955.1 Armatimonadota bacterium | reverse complement strand
CCCCCCCCCCCCCCCCCCCCCTCCTCTGTGTCTCTGTGCCTCTGTGGTGAGGCCGTTCGCCGCGCGACTAGAGGTACGGCTGCAGCTTCCGCAGACCAATCTCCAGCGCCTCTCGGGGGTCCATGCTCCAGTAGGAGTCGTTGAAGAGCTCCAGGGAGACGAAGCCGTGATAGCCGGACTCCTTGAGGATGGCGAACATGCCGGCCAGGTCGATGACACCGTCGCCGGGCATCACGCGGTCGGCGTCGCTCTGCTCGGGGATGGGCTTCCCGGCGGGCGCGTCATTCACGTGGACGATGGCGATGCGCGAGCCTGGAACCGCCTTCAGGTCCTCCAGGCTGGAGCCGCCGCGCACCATGTGGAAGGAGTCCATCACCATAGTGCCGTCGGGGTCCTTGGAGCCCTCGACGATGGCCATGACCGCGGGAATGGTGTGCACCTTCTCGACGAAGCCCAGGAACTCGGCGGCCGGCTTCACGCCCAGCTCGCGGCCCAGGTCGCACAGGTCGTGGTAGTTGGCGGCGGCCAGCTCCAGGTCACAGGCGCCCATCGGGGGGCCTGCGATGATGTAGGGGGAGCCAACGTCCTTGGCCTGCCGCATCATCTCCCGGCACTTGCCCCACACCTCGGTCTTCTCCTGTCCCGTGGCGTTCATCCAGTTCGGCAGGTGGACCACAGTGCCGACCGAGAGGCCGAGGTCGGTGATCCGGCGCCCGAGCTCCGTGAGGCTTCCGCCGCCCTGTTCGTGAGCGGCGATGTCGTTGGCCCACAGCTCGATACCCTTGTATCCGGTCTCTGCCGCGAGGCTGATCTTGTCGAGAAGGGGGGCCTGCTTGATGGTGATGGCGTTCAGACAGGGGATGAACTGACTCATTAGGGGTCTCCTGAGGGTTGGCCGGCGCGATACGCGGTCGTGAGGGCGCCGGGGCAAGGGCAGAGTTCAGCAACGAGGGCGGCTGTGCCTTCCTGGCCGGGCTGCCGGCGGCTCCGTGATGGCGACGGACGCGTCAGGGGCCTCTCTGGCCTGGCGGTGTCTCGGCCCAAGCGGCCTCGGCCGCGATGGATCGGAAGGGTGTAGCGACCGCAGGAAGGCTGTGCCAGTGTGCCTGAGCTTGTGAAGAAGCTTGTCTTGCGCAGAAACGCTATGCTAAGATCCCTGATGGCGGCATCCGGGGCACGGTCGCCTGGTAGCTTGCTTCTCCGTGACTGAGGGGGTCTGGTGCAGCACTATCTTCCCGTTCTGATCATGACCTTAGCGGCCGTCGCCTTCGCGGGCGGCTCGCTCCTCATCTCCTTCCTCCTCGGGCCCAAGCGGCCCACCCCTGAGAAGCTCGCTCCTTACGAATGCGGCATCGTGCCTTTGGAGGACGCGCGGAAGTCCATCTTCGTGCGCTACTACCTCGTCGCGATGCTCTTTATCCTCTTCGATATGGAGATCGTCTTCCTGATCCCCTGGGCGGTCGTCTTCCGCCAGCTAACCTTCACGGGATCCAAGGTCGCTCTCTTTGGCCTCATTGAAATGGGTATCTTTCTAGCGATCCTGATTCTTGGTTACGTGTACGCCTGGAGGAAAGGGGCGCTAGAGTGGGACTAGACCTGATCGGCCTTACCGAGCCTACTGATGAAGAGGTTCGCCAGAACATACTGACCACTACGCTCGATCGCCTGGTGGCATGGGCGAGGAAGAGCTCCATTTGGCCCATGACCTTTGGGCTGGCCTGCTGCGCCATCGAGATGATGTCCGCCTCCGCGGCGAAGTTTGACATCTCGCGCTTCGGCTCCGAGGTCTTCCGAGCCTCGCCCAGGCAGAGCGACCTCATGATCGTCGCCGGTCGCGTGAGCCAGAAGATGGCCCCGGTTCTGCGCAACCTGTACGACCAGATGTCGGAGCCCAAGTGGGTGATCAGCATGGGCGCCTGCGCGACTTCGGGCGGGGTCTACAACAACTACGCGCTGGTTCAGGGAGTGGACCAGATCGTTCCGGTGGACCTCTACCTGCCGGGCTGCCCTCCGCGGCCTGAGCAGGTTCTCCAGGGGATCATCGAGCTTCAGAACAAGATTGACAGGGCGCCCAATCGCCCGCGTCCGTCTCGCCCCGACTGGGCCTGAACTCCCGGCCCTCGCCGGTGGCCCTAAGTCAGCGCCTGCAGACGACTTCACCACCAAGACACCAAGACACCAAGAACTGCCCTACCACAGAGGCACAGAGAGCACAGAGGCACACAGAGAAGAACCCAGCTTCGGTCCTCCTGGTGTATCGCGTGCTGGCACGCGACTATCGTGCGCAAGCGCACGACTCTTGGTGGTGAAGTAATTCCTGGGCACTGGCTAAGGGATGCCCCGCGCCCGCAAGCGCCCAATGGTTGGGTGCTTCGCCCCACGGGGGTGTTGCCGCGTTATCTGACGCCCGTTGCAGCGGGTGCCGCCTCACCTAGCTTCGCCGCGTGCTCTAGCGTGAGCGCCGTCCGGACGAAGGAGCGACTGGGTTGCCGGAAGACAGGGAAGCACCGGAGATAACCAAGGAGCAGGCCGTCGCTCAGACCGTGGCGGACCCGGGTTCCGTGACCCCGGAGGCGCTGATGGTGAAGCTGCCGGACCACGTGCTGAAGGCCGAGACCTTTCGCGGCGACGTGGTGGGGGTCGTTCGCCCGGAGTCCATCCGAGAGGTGTGCTTAGCGCTGCGAGACGACGCTGACTGGCAGATGAACTTCCTGGCGGACCTGACCTGTGTGGACACCTTCCCGACGGAGCCGCGGTTCCATCTCATCTACCAGTTGCGCTCCATTCCGGCCGCGCGCTTCCTGACGCTGAGGACCAGCGTCCCGGCCTCCGAGCCCGAGATCGATTCCGTGGAGCCGGTTTGGGGCACCGCCAACTGGCTGGAGCGCGAGCTGTTCGACCTGTTCGGGATCGTGTTCCGGGGGCACACCAACCTCAAGCGGATCTTCATGCCGGAGGGCTGGGATGGCTCTCCACTCCGGCGCGACTACTCGGTGGGCAAGTCGCGCGTGCCCTTCTAGCCGATGGACAGAAGAGCCCGCCTCTAGCGGACGGGTTTAGCAGGTCCCGCCTCTAGCGGACGGGTCCAGCAGGTCCCGCCTCTAGCGGACGGGCTCTGCAAGCCCGCCTCTAGCGGGCCGCCTAACGGATTCACCTAGAGCTACCTATCTACCCTCAATCGGAAGGCGCTGCACCATGGCGGACGCGATCGCCGACAGGACAACCAAGCACGAGACCATGACCCTCAACATGGGTCCTCAGCACCCCAGCACGCACGGCGTGCTCCGGCTGGTGCTGGAGCTCGACGGAGAGACCGTCCTCCGATGCGAGCCGGTCATCGGCTACCTGCACACCGGCATCGAGAAGAGCTGCGAGGACAAGCCCTACTTCAAGGTCGTGCCGCTGACCGACCGCATGGACTACCTCGCGCCCATGTCCAACAACCTGGTCTACGCGCTGGCGGTGGAGAAGCTGCTGGAGCTGGAGGTGCCGCCGAAGGCACAGTGGGTGCGCGTGATGATGACGGAGCTCACCCGCATCTCAAGCCACCTGGTCTGGCTGGGCACGCACGCCATGGACCTGGGCGCCATGACGGTCTTCCTCTACTGCTTCCGGGAGAGGGAGCGCATCAACACGCTCTATGAGCTCCTGTCCGGCGTGCGCATGATGTCCTCCTACTTCCGCATCGGGGGCCTGGCGGACGACATGCCCCCCGGCTTCGAGGGCGAGGTCCGAAGCCTCCTGGATGACCTGCCCGCGCGAATCGATGACTACGAGCAGCTCCTGACCACCAACGAGATCTTCCTGGAGCGCACACGGGGCGTGGGTGTGCTGACTCTGCAGGATGCCCTCGACATGGGCGTGAGCGGTCCGTCTCTGCGCGCCAGCGGTGTGGCGTGGGACCTGCGGAAGGCGCACCCCTACGAGAGCTATGACAAGTTCGCCTTCGAGGTGCCCACACGTCAGGATGGCGACGTCTACTCCCGCTACCTGGTGAGGGTGCAAGAGATGCGCGAGAGCACCAAGATCGCGCGCCAGGCCCTGGACGGAATGCCCTCCGGTCCCTGGAAGGCGGATGCCCCTGGCTATGTACCTCCGGACAAGAAGCTGCTAGAAACCAGTATGGAGGCCTTGATCTACCACTTCAAGTACTTCACCGAGGGGTTCAGTCCGCCGGCTGGTGACGTGTACCAGGCCATCGAGTCGCCGAAGGGCGAGATTGGCTGCCTGCTGTCTAGTGACGGCTCCCCGAAGCCGCGCCGGGTACACTTCCGTGGGCCCTCCTTCATCAACCTGCAGGCGCTGCCCAAGTTCGTGGAGGGCCGCCTGCTGGCCGACGTGGTTGCCTGCATAGGGAGCATCGATATCGTGCTGGGAGAGGTGGACCGCTGATGCTATCTGAAGCGGCCCTGGCCGAATGCAAGGAGCTGATATCCCACTACCCGGAGGCTCGGTGCGCTATGCTTCCGGTGCTCTGGGTCTTCCAGCGGGAGTACGGCTACCTTACCCGCGACGCGATGGTGGAGGCCGCGACGCTGCTTAGGGTGCGGCCGGTGGAGGTCTTCGACGTCGCCTCCTTCTACTTCATGTTCCGCCAGGAGCCCATCGGCAAGCGCATCGTCTCCGTCTGCGGCACGCTCTCCTGCGCGCTGAACGGCGCCTACCCGCTGGTGGATCGGTGCCGGGAGATCCTGGGCATCGGCCCCGGGGAGAGCACTCCGGACGGCAAGGTCCACCTGGAGATCGTGGAGTGCCTGGGCGCCTGCTCCGACGCGCCCTGCGTGGCCGTCGACTACTATCAGCGCTACAAGGTGACGCCGGAGATACTGGAAGAGCTGCTTCAGAAGGTGAAGAAGGGCGAGCCGGTGGAGCAGGAGTGGCGCGACCCGGAGCAGTGGCGCGCGCCCAGCAGCCCCAACGGCAAGGAGGACCCCGGCCAGGAGCTTCCGGAGCCGGCCCTGAAGCTGGCCGAAGCGGCCGGCGCCAAAGTGTAGTTCGGCGGCCCCACGGCGCCGTGAGAGGGACGCGAGAGCAGACCTGAATGCTTGGACCCAGACTCTATCGCTATACGGATGACGCCGACCAGTGGCGGCTCGAGACCTACCTGAAGCACGATGGCTATCAGGGGCTCAAGAAGGCACTGGAGATGGGCCGCGAGGCCGCCACAGCCTGGGTCGCCGACGCCAACATCCGGGGCCGGGGCGGCGCGGGGTTCCCCATGGCTCGCAAGTGGGGCACCATCCCGAAGACCGCCACCACCATCTACCTCACCTGCAACGCCGATGAGAGCGAGCCGGGCACCTGCAGCAACCGGGAGATCCTGGAGAACGACCCGCATCAGTTGCTGGAGTCGATGCTCATCGAGGCGTTCTGCGTGGGCGTGCGTGACGCCTACATCTACATTCGAGGCGAGTACCGACTGGGCGCCGAGCGGCTTCTTGCGGCCGTTGAGGAGGCCCGTGCGGCGGGGTACCTGGGCGACGGCGTCCTGGGCACCGACTTCAACTGCAACATCTGGGTCCACCGGGGGGCTGGAGCGTACATCTGCGGTGAGGAGACGGCGCTCATCGAGTCCCTGGAGGGCAAGCGCGGTCAGCCCCGCATCCGCCCGCCCTACTTCCCTACGGTGATGGGCCTGAAGGACAAGCCGACGGTCGTCAACAACGTGGAGACCATCTGCAACCTGGCCCACCTGTTCCGGCTCGGCGGCCCCGACAAGTTTAAAGAGATCGGCACTCAGACCAGCACCGGCTCCAAGCTGTATTGCATCAGCGGGCACGTGAAGAACCCCGGCGTCTACGAGACGACGTTCCAGGTCACGATGCGCCAGCTCATCTGGGACTACGCGGGCGGCATGCTGGACGAGGCGCACCCGCTGAAGGCGGTCATCCCTGGCGGTGCCTCCTTCCAGTGGTGGACCCAGGATCAGCTCGACGTCATCATGGACTTCGATTCCGTTCGGGCAGCAGGCTCCAACCTGGGCAGCGCGGGCGTGATGGTGATGGACGACACCACCTGCGCCGTGGACGCCTGCCTGAACCTGGTGGAGTTCTTCGCCCACGAGAGCTGCGGGAAGTGCACCCCCTGCCGGGAGGGCACGCACTGGCTGGTGGAGATCCTGCACCGCATCGAGCACGGAGAGGGCCGCCCCGGCGACCCCGACCTGCTGCTGGACATCTGCGAGAACATCGGCGGCCGCGCCTTCTGCCTCCTGGGCGACTCTGCCATCGTGCCCGTCCAGAGCAGCATCCAACTCTTCCGCGACGAGTACGAGTACCACATCCGCGAAAAGAAGTGCCTAGCCCACCAACGCTACCGCCTGAGCCACTAGGCGCGTGAACTGCTCCACCACAGAGACACAGAGGGCGCAGAGTAGGGCAACCACCACGACACAAAGGCACCAGGGGACTCACCCAAGGTCCTCTCTGTGTTTCCCTGTGCCCTCTGTGTCTCTGTGGTGAGGTCCTTTTGGGCCTGGTGGGGCCTCTGCTGAAGGACTGACTGCATGGCGAAGATCACGATTGATGGGATAGAGCTGGAGGTTCCCGACGGGACGTTGGTCCTGGAGGCGGCCAAGAAGCTGGGGATCGAGATCCCCAACTTCTGCTACTACCCCAAGCTCGCCCTGATCGGCGCCTGCCGGATGTGTCTGGTGGAGGTCGAGGGCGCTCCCAAGCCGATGGCAAGCTGCACCACCACCGTCCGCGAGGGCATGGTGGTCCATACCACTTCCCCGGCCGTCCAGAAGCTCCGCAGGGGGATGCTCGAGTTTCTGCTCCTGAACCACTCGCTCACCTGTCCCACCTGTGACATGGGCGGCGAGTGCGAGCTTCAGGACCAGGTGTTCCGCTACGCCTCCGGCCGCAGCCGGCTTCAGGACCCCAAGGTACACCGCGGCATCAACTCCCTGGGCCCCTTCATCGACAAGAACATGGAGCGCTGCGTCCAGTGCGCTCGCTGCATCCGCTATTGCGATGAGATCATGGGCAACAGCGCCCTCGCCTTCACCCAGCGCGGCGTACGCACCGAGGTCTCCAGCTTCATGGATGCCGACTTGGACTGCGTGCTCTGCGGCAACTGCGTGGAGGTCTGCCCCGTCGGCGCCCTGACCAGTAACCTCTTCGATGACAAGGCCCGCGGTTGGGACCGGAACGAGACCCGGACGCTCTGCGACTACTGCTCCGACGGGTGCAGCCTGAAGCTGGACGTGCAGTCGGGCGAGGTGCTGAGGACCCGCGCCTTCCTTGAGTCCGGCATCCTGCTGAGCCAGTACCGGGGCGTGAACGAAGAGTTCCTCTGCATCCGAGGCCGCTACGGGTACCAGTTCATTAACAACCCGGAGCGGCTCCGGCATCCGCACGTGCGCGTCGGCACGGAGCTGAAGCAGGCCACCTGGCCGGACGCGCTGAATGCTGCCGCCTCGGGCCTGAAGCGTATCCTGGCGGAGCATGGCCCCCAGGCGGTCGGCGCCATCGGCTCCGAGCGGTGGACCAACGAGGAAGCGTACCTCTACCAGAAGCTGGTCCGCACGGTGCTGGGCACTAACAACCTGGACCATCGCGTGGGCCTGAAGCGTCTCTCCGAGGAGCCTCGGCCCGCCAAGAGCACGCCGTCTCTGGCCCGGCTCCGTGAGGCCAAGGCCATCCTGGTCCTGGGTACCGACATCTCCGACGAAAACCCGCTGACGGAGACCATGGTCCGCCAAGCGATCCGCAAGCGGGGCGCGGCGCTGGTGCTGGCGGACAGCCGTATCCCCCTCATTGGCATGGAGGCCAGCCACCATCTGCGCTGCAAGCCCGGCACCGAGCCATTCCTGGCCCTGGGCATCGCCGAGGCCGTGTCCGGTGCTAAGGGTCTTGCACTTCCTGCTGATCTGGCCTCCGCCGTGTCCGGCGCCGCAGGCCGCGTCACCGAGGTCTGCGGGATCTCCGCCGAGGAGCTTCAAGCGGCGGCTCAAGCGCTGGTCTCGGCACCCCAAGCCTTCGTGCTCTATGGCCAGGGCCTGCTTCAGGCGCCTGGGGGCCGAGAGGCCGCCCTCGTGCTTCGGCGGCTCGCGGCGGCGATGGAGTGGCCGGACGCCTTGGTGCTGTCCGGCAGCAGCAACAGCCGCGGCGCCGCCGATATGGGCGTGCTGCCCACCCAGCTTCCCGGGTACCAGCCGGTGGCCGACGCCGCTGCCCGCGCCCGGTTGGCAGAGCTGTGGGGCGCCGAGGTGCCCTCGCAGCCCGGCCTGGACACGGGCGGGATGCTGCGCGCCGCCGCCGAGGGCCGCCTTAGGGCGCTGCTCGTTTTCGGCTCCAACCCGCTCGTCAGCTACCCCGATGGCGATCTGGTGCGACGGGCGCTTGAGAGCGTGGAGCTGCTGGTGGTCGCGGATCTTTTCGCTACCGATACGGCCAAGCTGGCCCACGTGGTGCTCCCGGCGGCCTCCTTCGCGGAGAAGGATGGCACCTTCACCAACGTGGAGTGCCGGGTGCAGCGTGTGCGGCGAGCTCTGGAGCCGCTGCCCGACTCCAAGCCGGACTCGCTCATCCTTGCCGGCCTCGCGCGGGCCATGGGCGCCGCCTGGGACTTCCCGGAGCCGGAGGAACTCTTCGCGGAGCTTCAGACCGCTAGCGGCCTGTTCAGCGGCACTGGCTACGCCGACCTGGAGATGGGCGGCTTCCAGTGGACGGAGAGGGCCGAGCAGGATGCCTCGGCTCCGGCCCTGTCCGCGGCTGGCCTGGAGGCGCCGAAGGCCCCGGTCGGCTACCCCTTCCTCCTGCTGGCCGGAACCATACTGTACCATCACGGAACGCTGTCCCAGTACGCCACCGGTCCCAACCTGGCGGCGCCGGGCAGCTACGTGCAGGTGAGTCCCGGTGATGCCGCGTCCCTGGGCGTGGAGGCAGGCGACATCGTGGCGTTGGAGAGCAGGACCGGAAGGCTGGAGCTGCCGGTGGAGGTCACCGACAAGGTCTCCGACGGCTCCGTTTTCGTGCCCATCAACTTCCCGCAGGCGCCCGCCAACAGGCTGCGCGACGCCGGATCGGCCTTCGACTACGTCAGTGTGACCAAGGTGGCTTCGCGCTCCGAAGGGGGAGCGGGGCAGCCAGCCGGTGAGGCGGCGCTGCGATGACGGCGATCCTGGAGTTCATTCAGAACCACTTCATCGTGGCCGCGCTGATCAAGATGGTCATCGTGTTGGTCTTCATGCTGCTGCTGATGGTGCCCTTCATGATCTGGTTGGAGCGCAAGGTCATCGCGGATATGCAGATCCGCATTGGCCCCAACCGGACGGGCCCCTATGGCCTTCTGCAGCCCATCGCCGATGGCATCAAGCTGTTCTTCAAGGAGGACGTGCTTCCGGCCAACGTGGACCGGGCCATCTACTTCCTTGCCCCGGCCATCAACGTGGTGCCCGCGCTCACGCTCTACTGCGTGATACCTTTTGGGACGCTGGGCATTGGCGGCGGAACCGCGGTTACCAACGTGAACGTGGGCATTCTGCTGGCCTTCTCGCTGATGTCGGTCAGCGTCTACGGCATCGTGCTGGCGGGATGGGCGTCCAACAACAAGTACTCGCTGCTGGGCGGGCTGCGCGCTTCGGCGCAGATGATTAGCTACGAGCTATCCCTGGGCCTCTCCATCATCGGCGTGCTGATGCTGGCCGGCACCCTGGACCTGATGGGTATCGCTCAGGCACAGAGCGGCAGCTTCCATGGGTTCCCTCGGTGGTTCCTCTTCGTGCAGCCGCTGGGCTTCCTGATCTACCTGATCAGCGCCTTCGCGGAGACGAACCGGGTGCCGTTCGACCTCCCAGAGGCGGAGGGCGAGCTGGTCGCCGGATACCACACCGAGTACAGCAGCATGAAGTTCGCCATGTTCTTCATGGGCGAGTACGCCTTCGTGGTCGCCCACGCCGCCATCGCCACCACGCTGTTCTTGGGCGGGTGGAACCCCATCATTCCCGCGATTCCGCTGCCGGGCATCGTGTGGTTCGGGATGAAGATCTTCGCATTCGCCTACTTCTTCGTGTGGGTGAGGGCGACGCTGCCCAGGTTCCGCTTCGATCAGTTGATGCACATTGGCTGGAAGATACTGCTGCCCTTGGCGCTGGTGAACCTGTTCGCGACGGGCATCGGCATCGTGATCTGGCAGTCCCTCGCCCGCTAGGGCGGCGAGTTTCGGAAGGTAGTGCCATGAGTCTGCAGAGCGTTCTGGCTCCTCTGAAGGGCATGAAGGTGACCATGCGTCATGCCGCCAAGGAGCCGCGTATCACGGTCCAGTACCCGGAGCAGAAGCTGGAGCTGAGCTCCCGGCTGCGGGGGCTGCATGAGCTTCGCCTCAAGCCGGATGGCACGGAGGTCTGCGTCGGCTGCAGCCTCTGCGCGGCGGCGTGCCCCGCTGACTGCATTCTGGTTGAGGGGAGTGAGGAAGAGGCAGGCCGGGAGCGCTTCGCGAAGACCTACAAGATCAACCTATCCCGCTGCATCTTCTGCGGCTTCTGTGTAGAGGCGTGCCCCGTGGACGCCATCGGAATGACGAAGGTGATGGTCGAGCTTACCTTCGAGGACCGGTGGTCGGCCATCTGGGACAAGGAGATGCTCGTAGCGAACTTCAAGCGCCGGGTGGCCTTGGAGGCAGCAGAACGCGTGCCGGAGGCAGCCTAGACCGTGATCCAGACCATCCTCTTCTGGGTCTTTGGGGCGGTGGCAGTAGGTGCCGCCTGGATGATGATCACCCGCAAGAACCCGGTGTACAGCGCCCTCTTCCTGGTGCTCTGCTTCGCGAGCCTGGCGGGCCTGTACGTCCTTCTCAGCTCCCCGCTGCTGGCGGTGCTGGAGGTGGCCGTGTACGCCGGCGCCATCATGGTCCTGTTCCTCTTCGTGATCATGCTTCTGGCCGGCGAGCAGCGGGAACTGGCCACCGTAGACCCGCTGCCGGTGGTGCGCTACCTGGGCGTGTTTCTTTCGCTGGCCGTGCTGATGATGCTCAGCGTTGTCATCTGGCGAAGCCCCATTAATGGGGTGCCCGGTACTCTCGACACCAACACGCAGATCACCCAGAACACGGAGCTGATGGGTCAGGCGCTCTACAGCACCTTCATCCTGCCCTTCGAGGTGATCTCGCTGCTGCTGCTGGTCGCGGTGGTGGGAGTGGTGACGCTTGCCAAGCGGCGGGTGGACTAGGCCAGCGGCAGCGAACTGCCTTACCACAGAGACACCAAGACACCAAGAAGGGCAAGAGAAGCCCTACCACAGAGGGCACAGAGGAACACAGAGAAGGGCCGAGCTTAGGTGTTCCTGGTGTCCTGGTGTATCGTGCGCAAGCGCACGACTCTTGGTGGTGAGGCAGTCCAGGGCCGCTGATCAGGACTGGAGTTGTGCGGCCGCTAAGGAGCGGCGAGGCGAGGCGACGTGATCTATCCGGACGTGAAGTACTACTTGGTCCTCAGCGCGGTCCTATTCACCATCGGGATGCTGGGTGTGCTGACCCGGCGGAACGCGCTGATCGTCTTCATGTCCATCGAGTTGATGCTCAACGCCGTGAACCTGTCGTTCGTTGCCTTCTCCACCTACCTGCACACGCTGACGGGCCACATCTTCGTCTTCTTCGTGATGGCGGTAGCCGCGGCCGAGGTCGCGGTGGGGCTGGCCATCATCCTGGTGACGTTCCGCTCCAGAGATATGGTCAACGTGGACGACCTGAACCTGCTTAAGTGGTGAATGCCCGCCCCGCCGTGGGGCGCAAGGCCGCTGCCCGGTCGGGCGCGGCGGGTGTGCGGCCCGCGGTATGGCCCCATGGAGAGCGCTTGAGACGACACCGATATGCCCACTGAACACGCCGCCGCTACCTTGATCCTGCCTACGTTGGCCAGCCCGGCACGGGAGTTGATCTGGCTCATCCCGCTGCTGCCCTTCCTGGGGGCACTGGTTAACGGTCTGCTGGGTACCCGGCTCCCTCGCTCCGTCTCGGGGTGGCTGGGTGTTCTCACCGTGGCCGCCTCCTTCGCCCTGGCCATCTTCCTGGTGTCGGGCGGGCACGCGGGAGAGAGCAAGCTCTACGAGTGGCTGCCCCTGGGCGACTTCCAGGTGCCGATGGCGCTGCGCCTGGACGCCCTCTCCAGCCTGATGATCCTGGTGGTCACCGGCGTCGGCTTCCTCATCCACGTCTACTCCCTCGGCTACATGGCCCACGACGAGCGGTTCCCGCGCTTCTTCACATACCTGAACCTCTTCGTGGGCTCGATGCTGGTCCTTGTGCTGGGCAAC
>DASXUI010000187.1:0-8272 GCA_036504955.1 Armatimonadota bacterium | reverse complement strand
GTGATTCTGTCACGGTTCTTTGCGATCTCCATCGCCCTTCACCTGCTGTTCGTCTTCACGGTTCGGTCGCCCCTGGGGGCCGTGAAGGACCTGCCGGACGACTCGAAGCTGGTGACGGTTGACCTGACCGCGTCGCGTCCGCCGGTGAAGCCGGAGAAGCCGCAGGCGGCACCCAAGAAGCCCAAGGCCGAACCGAAGCCGCGGGTGAAGGCACCACGACCGAAGCTGGAGCGCGCGCGGCTGGCCGCCCTGCCCAAGGAGCCCAAGCAGGTCGAGCGCAGGAGCCGACAGCCCATCAACCGTGGGATCCCCTGGACCAAGCCGCAGCCCGCGCCCAAGGCCTCCGGGCTTACCTCGGCGCCGCACCCAGATGAGCCGGGAGGCAGCGACCCGGACAAGATCCCCGAGCCCCTCCCCAAGGGCCTCCCCATCGGCAAGCTAGGCGTGGATATGCCTCGGGTGCGCTTGGCGGCCCTCCCCAAGGAGCCCGGCGGCGGTTCGCCCGCCATGGGCCCCGTGCCGGGCGGCAAGGACGGCTTCAAAGGACCCGAGAAGCAGGATGACCTCATGTTCAACGGGGGCGGCGCCGGAGGACTGAACCTGCCGAAGGCGGCCCCGCGCATGGGCGGCGGCGGGGGCCAGAACCTGCTGGCGGCCCGCAATCTGCTGACGGAGGACCTCATCCGTGAGGAGAAGCCGGGCACTGGTCCCGGTCGAGGCGGCGGCATGGGCGCCGGCGCCGGCGGGGGAGTCGGCTTCGCGACGGGGAAGGGCATCGGCGTCTCACCCACCGGGCTGAACGACCTGGCGACGCTCCGGCGCAAGGCCGGTGAGGGCATCGGCGCGGGCCAGGGTCGAGGTATCGGCACCTACAGCCCCGGCGGCGGGAAGGGGACCGGCAGCATGATCCCCGGCACCGGCGGCACCGGCATGGGCTATGGACGGGGCAGCGGCATCGGCGTCGGCAACGGCTCCGGGGGGCGGGGGATGTACGCCCTGCGGGGCATCCCCTTCGGCGACCCGCGCGGCCTGCTGGGTGGGAACCCGAACGGTGGGGGCGGCGTGGGCGGTGGTCCTGGAGGCCGAGGCCCGGGCGGCGGCGACCGCTTCGGCGTGGCCGAGTTCACCAAGGAGGACAAGCGCGCCCAGAAGATCGTCTACGTTCTGGACTGCTCCTCCAGCATGCGTGACAAGATCGCCAAGGCCAAGGGAGCTTTGAAGGAGGCCCTCGCTCAGCTCCGGGACGGCGACGAGTTTAACATCATCACCTTCAACAGCGGCCTCACCACGATATCGCGCACCATGCTCAAGGCGTCGAAGCCCACGATGACCTACACCTCTCAGTACATCGACGGCATCGGTCTGAGCCAGGGCACCTACATGTCCGGCGGGCTTCAGGAGGCCTTCTCGCACCGCGACATCTCGACGGTGGTGCTCATTTCAGATGGTGAGCCATCCAAGGGCGTCACGGATCCGGAGCAGCTCCTCGCCCTTGTGCGAGCGTGGAACCACGGCCGCGCCAGGCTGCTCACCATCGCGCTGGGCGTCGGCAAGCAGTTCCAGGGGGTGCCGCTGCTCTCGGAACTGGCCCGCCAGAACCGGGGTCAGATGCGCCTGATCGACCTCTCGGAGCGATGATGGGGGCCTGGGGCCCCGCCCTCCGGTGGTTGTTCCGCCATGGCAGGCTCTGGGTGGCTCTGTCGCTCCTGGGTGGCTTCGTTGCCCTCACGAGGGGCACGCCTTCGGCCGCCATGGCGCAGCGCGTGTACCCGCTTCCCGAGGTCGTGGCCAGCTCGGACTCCGTCTTGCTGGGGCGAGTGGCCTATCTGGACCGCGACCGACAGCACGCGGTGCTCCGGGTGGACGCTCCGCTGAAGGCCAAGGCTCCATGGCGCTGGATGGACGTGGACGTGCGTACGGGTGGCTGGGATCACCCGCGCGCCCTGGTCCACTACCTCTCGGAGGGGCTGCCGCTGGTCCTGTTCGTGGGCCACGCCGGCGACCAACAGATCGCGATGGGGTATACCAACGGTCTCTGGTTCCGGATGTCGGCGCCGAAGGGGGCGGTTCCGGACCGGCTGGCCTGGGACTTCAACCACATCGACCTCGGCCTCCCCCGCACCTTCTCCGGATCGACTTCCTCCTTGGCCCGCGCTCTGGGATGGAAACAGGGCGACCTCCAGTCGCGTCCCGTCACCGATATGCCCGAGTACCTGAAGAGGGCGCGGCCACCTTCCAGCCTCGCCTACTTCGAGGGTGAGACGCTGAGGGTCCTCGACTCCACCTTCAGCGCCGTGGAGCCCATCTGGCAGATCGCGCAGGTCAGGGGCGGAGACTACAACTTCCGCAGCGCCGGAACGGTTCTGGTCTGCTCCGCCGAGGAGGGACAGACGCTGAGCCTGGAGCTGGAGGCTCCCCGCGACGGACTGTACGACCTCCACTTGCTCTTCGCGCGGATCGAGAACGTGGGATCGCCGGGCGTTTCCGTGAACGGCCAGGCGCGGCGCGACCAGGGAAGCTCGACGGCCCAACACGACTCCTCGACGGCCCCGCGTCGCCCTAGGCCCTTCGGCCCGGGCGCCAGGCTCGCGCGGCCCTTCGGCCGCGACCGAGTGCCGGTGGCCAACAACATGATCCCGGACAACGGGGGCCCCGACGTCCTGCGCGTATACCCGAGGGTCCGCCTGAAGCGGGGCCCAAACCGCCTCACCCTGGCCCCTCGGCCCGAGGGTGGGGGTGGCATGGTCATCAACCTCGATGCGGTGGCCCTGTGTCCGCCGGGCGGCATCAGGGTCACGCCCTCGGACCGCGCGGCGCTCGCCGCGGCCAAGGTTCAAGGACCGCAGGAGGCCAGGCTGGTGGCCCTTTGCCGCCAGTTCTACAAGGAGCCCAGGGAGGTGGCGGCGCTCTACGAGCAAGCCCGCGGGAACTGGCGCGACGTAGCGGGAGCCCTCCGGGCCCAGCGGACCTTCGGGCAAGGCGGGCCCAGAGGGCTGGTGCGGCCGGCCAGCTACTTCCTCCGCCTCAAGCAGTCCAACCCCTGGCTGTCCTGGGTGGACGTCGAGGCGGTGATGCATCGCGGCAGCGAGATCTACTACCCCACCAAGGACGGCAACGAGATCATCGCCGGCCTGATCCGCGACTTCAGTTGGGATGAGGTAGACCCCCTTGTGTCGGCCACCAAGTACCAGAACCTGCGGATCGAGGACTGGGTCCAGCAGCAGAAGCGCGAGCGCCGAACCGCGCCGGTCGTGGCGGGGGAGAAGGCGGGGCCAACGCTCTTCGAGTCGTCCGGAGGCGCGAGCATCTCGCGGTGGCGGCCGGTAGCTGGGGGGAGTGGCCCCCGGGAGCCGACGGCAGGAGCCCCCATTCCCCTCGATGGGTCCGTGGCCGGGTCCCTCAGGAGCGTGCCTCCCACCACCACGTCTGGCGGGCTCGTCTGGTTCTCAGCCAACCAAGACGGATCACCGACGCGCGCGGCGTACTCCGGCACCGCATCTGCCACGCTGCCGTGCGCGGGAAGCTACCTTGTTGAGTTCGAGGTCTACGTGCCGGATCACGTCTACGAGCAGGGGCTTCAGAGGAACGGGGTCTTCCAGATGTGGCGGGACTCCCGCGCGGTCGCCCTCGGCATCGCGGGCGCCGATGGCACGGAGGGGAGCGTCCGGAGGTCACCGCCCGCGTGGCTGAACGCGGAGCCGGTGCTGGATCGCTTCACCTGGGAGCGGCTGCGGCTCGATGTTCGGAGGGAGGGCGGGACCTGGCGTGCCCTGGTCACCTCCCATCGTGGTGATGGGATGGAGATCGCGCGCGCGGTGTGCTTCCTGGGGCGTGCCTCCGAGCCGCTCCGGCTGGTGCCGCTCTTTGGGCTTGGCCGTGTGGGTCAGGGGTACGTGGCGGAGGCCTTCGTCAGGGCGATACGAGTCCGGCAGGTGACGGGGAACCTGCGAGTCGTGAACCAGATGCGAACGGGCACGGCTGAGGCGCTACAGGGCGGGCCGATGGCGGTTCCGACGCGGCTCGAAGGTCCGGTGATGCCTGGTAGTAGTCCAGTCCGGCAGGTAGGTCTGCCTCAAAGGGGGCTCGCCGTCGCGCTTCTGGGTGCGTCTATCGTAGCTCTGCTGGGGGCGGCTTACCGGCAGCGCCGGTCCGCGGTTGGGCCTGGGGGGCGTTCGGTCTAGCGAGAAAGCTCCCGGGAAGCGCGTGGCTTCCCGGGAACAGGCTCTGGCCAGGGTGTCATGGTCAGTGGTTATCCTCGGAGCTACCGACGAGCTCGCGCTCGCGCTGCTCCGATGCCTCTTCGCTCCCCGTCGACGGGACTCGGTACCCCGTGTCGGTGGCTGTCTCCTTGAAGGTGGACTGCTCGTCCCAGAACTTCAGGAGCCGCTGCTCCAGTAGGGAGTAGAGTGCCGCGTACTGAAAGGTGGATGCTGCTTCCGTCATTGCCTGCCCTCGCTTCGTTACCAGCGCTGCCTCTCGGAAGGGGAAACAGCGAACAAATGTGCGTTGTCGATGTACCCGAAGAATAGCACGGGCGTTCGATGGAGTCAAGCTCCTTTTCATCGTGAGTTTTGAGCTCTGAAGAGCCCTCCCGGCGGTCTTTCCGCCGCGTTCCGGAGCGCCCGATCAGCGGCGAAGAGGCCGCCTCCAGGCGCCGGCAATAGCAGACAGGCGCCCGTAAGGAATGCGGGCAAGACTGTCTCCGGATGGAGAGCTGTTGGTGGTTGGGGAGGCCCTGCTGAGGGGTCTCCGGGGGCTCTAGTGTCCGCCGCCGTTTAGCCGCGGCCCTACACTCGGGCGGTAGGACCAACAAAAAAGCTACAGGCCCTCACCGCGATGCTCTGCGTGGGCCCATAGCTCCGATCGGGGAGTACCTTAAGAGGAACGTGCTACAAGAGGTACCCTCCGGAAGCTGGGCCGCTGCTGAGCCCGGCCGCTGCCGGCGTCCCGATGAACCAGGGATCGCTGCAGTGTCGGGTTCGCGCTCTGTTGATGTTAGGTGAACTCATCATGGTAGTCACCGGACGTCCAGCGCGATGCGCCTCGTCCCGCCTCCTTTGGTTTGATGGTCTATCCTAGCACGCCCCCGAGCCCTTGTCAAGAACTCATCGGCGTCCGAAAGGAAAGCCAGCCCCCCAAGTGGTACAAGATACTATTGCCACCTTGGGCCGCCGTCCTTAGGCAGCGGCCGCAAAGACATCACCCCAAGACGCTCGGAGCGGCAAGCAAAGCCCTACCTCAGAGGCACAGAGGGCACAGAGGCACACAGAGAAGGCCCGAGCCTGGTTCCCTTGGTGTCCTGGTGGTGAGGTTGCACATAGCCGACGTCCAGGCTTGGGTTAGGGTGACCTACCTTACGAGCCCGTCGCCACTTCCGTACGCCCCGCACCTGGATCCCCTAACAGAGTTCCGGAGGTCACCAGTGAGACTCGTGCTTCTACTATGTCTTGTGTGCCTGTCGCTGCCTGCGGCATGCTTCGCGGCGCCACTGAAGGCCTCCGTGGGCAAGGCCGGCGAGGTTGTGCTCCGTGAGGGGGAGGAGCTCCGAACCGTCGCCACGCTTCGGCCCGGGCTCTTTGAGGCCGGGTGGAAGAGCCGCGGCTTTACCGCGGGTCCCCAGACAGGCCCTCCAGGTACGCTGAGCGCCAGCCTCCGCACCGACTCCGGCGCGACGGTGACACTCACCGGGCAGGCCGTCGTGGAAGCGGGCCGCCTACGCGTTCACTACCAGATGTCGACTGACAAGCCCGTCGCGGTAAACAGCGTCCACGTCTCCCTTTCCCTCGCCACCCGAGACTGGGCCAGCGGCGAGTGGGAGCTGGGCGGCTCGAAGGGCACCGTGCCCCTGAGGGCAGTCGGCATGCAGCTTGCCTCCGGCCAGGTGAGCCGAGTGGCTTTCACCAAGGGCGGCCGCTCTATGGGCGTGGAGTTGGGCGCCCCCACGGCCGCGATGATCCAGGACAACCGCTACTGGGGGCCGGGGGGTGACCTGGAGGTCCGCTTTGGCCGCCTCGACGGACCCGGATGGACCTGGCAGCCCCAGGAGACGTTGACGATGGACCTTACCCTATCGCCCGGCGGGACCGTGGAGCTGGCGCCGGAACAGCCACTGGTGCTGCAAGCGGGCCCCAACTGGACTCCCCTGCCCGTTACGATGGACATCGAAAAGGGGAGCGCCCTGGACTTCAGCTTCCTCCGCGACGCGCCAGCGGGTGCCCATGGGTGGGTGGTCGCCACTCCCGAGGGCCACTTCGCCTTCGAGAAGCTGCCCCAAAAACCAGTGCGCTTCTACGGAGTGAACCTGTGCTTCAGCGCCAACTACCTGGAGCTCGAGGAGGCCGACGTACTGGCAGAGCGGCTGGCCCGGCTCGGGTACAACACGGTCCGTATACACCACTACGAGTCGGGCCTCGTCGATGACGCGGCTCCGGACAGCCTGACCCTCCGTAAGGACAGCCTGGACAAGCTGGACTACCTCTTCGCGGCACTGAAGAAGCGCGGGATCTACATCAAGACGGACCTCTTTGTCTCACGGCCCATCCGGCCCTCCGAGGCGGAGGGCGACTTCAAGATGGCGACGCTCGTCTCGGCCAAGGCGATGGCGAACTGGAAGGCCTTCAGCAAGGAGTTGCTGGAGCACGTGAACCCCTACACCGGACTCGCCTACAGGAGCGACCCCACGCTCGCGTGGATAAGCCTGGTGAACGAGCCGAACGCCACCAGCTACCTCGACTCACTTCAGGGCGAGCTGCTGGCGCTCTTCCAGGCCCGCTGGAGCGCCTGGCTCCGGGGTCGCTACGCCAGCGACGCCACGCTGGCAGAGGCCTGGAGGATCCCCGCTGCTACCTTCGATGCGCCCATGCCGCGCGGTGTGGACAAGGACGCCCGGGGGCGTGACCTGGCGGTCTTCCTCGCCACGCTGCACCAGGCCGCCTATCGCGACATGAGCAAGTTCCTGCGCCAGGAGGTCGGCACGAAGGCCCTGCTAACCTACCTGAACGGCTGGTCGGAGGTCCCGCCCTTCATGGCCGTGCGGACAGAGATGGACTGGGTGGACAACCACTTCTACTGGGACCACCCGCGCTTCCTGGAGGGGGAGTGGCGACTGCCCTCGGAGGGCGGCTCCGGCGGAGGCAGCGCCTTGGAGGTACCGACCATGGGCGGCGATTCGATGGCGGCCACCCGACTGGAGGGCAAGCCCTTCAGCGTGAGCGAGTACAACTTCGCGGCCCCCAACCGGTACCGGGCGGAGAGTGGCCTGCTGCTGGGCGCGGCGGCCGCCCTCCAGGATTGGGACGCCCTCTGGCGTTTCGCCTACTCCCACGCCCGCGAGACGGCGGTGAAGGGCGGCCCTCTCGACTACTTCGACATGGCGACCGACCCAGCCCAGCAGGCCAGCGAGCGCGCGGCGATCCTCCTGTTCCGCCGCAGGGACGCCGCACCAGCCAAGGCAGGGGTCACGTCCGTGGCGACGCTGAAGGGCCTCTTGGAGAAGCCCACAGCCGAGGGCATTCCCTCCGCGACCGACCTGACTCTGGTCACCCGCATCGCCACTCGCGTGGGCGACACCCCATCTCCTGGCAGGGCTGAGCTGACCTCCGGCTCCAGCCCGGAGGCCCTGGCCGCCCTTCGAGCCAAGGGACTCCTAGCGGCCGCCAACCGCACGGACCTGGATCAGGGAGTCCGCCAGAGCGATACCGGGGAGCTGTTGGTGGAAGCAGCGTCGGCCAAGATGGCGGTCAACACCCCTCGGACGGTGGGGGGCGCCGCCAGAGCCGGTGACACGCTGGTCGCTGGCCCCCTGACCGCGAAGGTGGCGGGGGCGCGAGCCGTGCTCTACGCTTCGTCCCTGGACGGCAAGCCGCTGACCAAGAGCGGCCGCATTCTGCTCGCCCACATCACGGACGTCCAGAGCGCCGGCACGAAGTACGCCGCGGCGGACATGAGGGTGCTTCAGGAGTGGGGCAGGGGTCCGCATCTGGTTCGCACGGGCACCGCGGAGGTTACCCTAACCCACGACGCCCTCAAGGGCCTCAAAGCCTGGCGCCTGGACACCTCCGGCCACCGAGTAGCCCCCATCCCCCTTCAGGTCCGCGCCGACAAGCTGGTCCTGCGGCTCTCCACCCGCGCCGGGGACGGCAGCGGCACGCTCTACTATGAGATCGGGTCGAAGGGCCTAAGGGCGAGTCGTAGGGTCGTAAGGTCGTAGGGGAAGGGCCTCAGAGGTGCGGCTTGGCGGAACCGGTGTCAGGTGTGCCCAGAGGCCGCCCGC
>DASXUI010000186.1:0-3819 GCA_036504955.1 Armatimonadota bacterium | reverse complement strand
CAAGGTGGACTTCCGCGAGAGGAGTCCGAGTGCCTGCCGGCTCAAGGGGTGCCAACATGGCTCGCGCAAAGGTGCTTCGGCCCTCTTGACCCCCCTCACAGCCCCCTGGTATACTGGCTCTGGTGCCCCCAAAGGGCGCCTCCCCATCTGGTGCCGCAGTGGCGGAACGGCAGACGCGCATGGTTCAGGACCATGTGCCCGCAAGGGCGTGGTGGTTCAAATCCACTCTGCGGCACCAAACCCACTCAGGTTCATGTTTGCCTGGCGAGATCCCCCTCCCCGGTGAGCGCCCGAGCCTTGTGGCATAGTGCGGTCGTGGCGGAACGGCAGACGCGCTAGGTTGAGGGCCTAGTGCCCGCAAGGGCGTGGTGGTTCAAATCCACTCGGCCGCACCAATCCCTCTTTTGTTCCCTTTCAGTCCCTTTGTCGTGCCTTACGCATAGTTCAGGGGACTCAGGGGACCCAAGGGCCTCAGATGGGCCCCTTGGGTCCTCCCCCTCAGCCCCTCCCCTTCCTTACTTTCGGCGCCTTAGCAGCAGTCCCAAGGGGGCCAGCGCAGGCAGTAGGGCTAGGGTGGCAGTGGGCTCCGGCACCGTGAGCGACGTCTTGATGTTGTCGACCGCGAAGCCGAACTCCGGGCCGCCGGTTGGGCCCAGGCCGCTGAAGGTCAGGGACGTCACGCCAGCGAGGTTGGCGGTGAAGTGCTGGAAGTCAGCCGCGCCGCCGGGGCCGTCGATGATGCCGTCCAGGGTGTAGGTCTGGTTCACGAAGCCGCCGCCGGCAAGCTGGGCGGTCACGTAGATGGCCACGGCGTTGGGGTAGCCCGCGGGCGGGTTGATCCACAGCTCGGCGCCATCGAAGCCGCCGAAGTCGAAGCTGCCGCCGCCGGTCTTGGTCATCGTGAAGGCGCGACCCAGATTGGCTCCCTCCTCACCGATGTAGGCCTTGGTCCCGTCGGCGGCCAGGAACACCCCCGGCTCGCCCAGGCCATCGCCCTGGATCACGTGGAAGTGCGGCGACTGAAAGGTGAAGCCTCCGGAACTGATTGAGGTAACGATGGGGTTGCCTGCGCCGTTCTGGTCCTCGAAGTCAACGGTCTGCGCCTGCGTGGAGCCGGCCAGAAGGGCCAGGGATAGGGCGCCCATGCACAGGCATCCGGGCAGATAACGCAACATCTCACTCCTCCTCTTGCTCTAGCTCGCCTAGTGTACGCGGGCTTGGGGCGGTCCGCATCCTTCCTGTGGGCACACGGTCCATAGGGGCGCGGGCTGGGGGCAGCAGGTACCATGGGTACTGCCGGGGGACCTGACGGGCTGCCCAGAACCGACAGACCCCGTATATTCCGCTCGGCTCTCGGGGCGCGGCGATCAGCGGCCGGTTGCCAGCGCGGCACTCAGCACTAGAAGGTGGCGACTGGGAGCCATGCTGGTAGGTGCCGGTGGCTCCTCCTGGGTGCAGCCCTTCGGATGCCGCGAGGCTGCCCTCGCCGCTGGAGTGGCGTGCGGACTGATGGTTAGCGTTGGCAGTCTGTTGGGTTGCGCCTCCGTTGCACTGCTGTAGGAAAGCCGATTGCCGACGCTAACCTGATGCCCGTCGCCACGGGCACGGGCTGGGAGCGACAGGATCCGGACGTTCCCGGACCGAAGAGGTCTGCTCGTGAGCACTCCACAGGAAGGGATCTTCGTCCAGAACCTCACCAAGGTCTACCGCGTGCACGAGCGCGACGCCGGCCTGGGTGCCGCCCTGCGCAGCCTGGTGCGGCGCCAGTACCGGACCGTGGAGGCCGTAAAAGACGTCTCCTTCAGCGTGGCGCCCGGCGAGGTGGTCGGCTTTCTGGGCCCCAACGGCGCGGGGAAGACCACCACGCTGAAGATGCTCTCCGGGCTTCTTCATCCCACCTCCGGTCAGGCCACCGTACTGGGCAGCGTCCCCTGGCGCCGCGAGCGGGAGTACCTGCGGCGCATCAGCATGGTGATGGGCAACCGCAGCCAGCTCGTTTGGGATATCCCCGCCCTCGACTCCTTCCTGCTCAACCAGGCAATCTACCGCATCCCGGACGCCCAGTACCGCGAGACGGTCAAGGAGCTGACGGAGCTGCTGGACCTCGGCCCCTTGCTCAGCAAACAGGTGCGCGCCCTCTCCCTGGGGGAGAGGATGAAGTGCGAGCTGGCCGCCTCCCTGCTGCACCGGCCGCAGGTGCTCTTCCTGGACGAGCCCACCATCGGCGTGGACGTGACGATGCAGACGCGGATCCGCCAGTTCGTGGGGGAGTACAACCGACGGTACGGCGCGAGCATCATCCTCACGAGCCACTACATGGCGGACGTAACCGCGCTGTGCCGCCGGGTGGTGGTGATCCACCACGGCAGCATCCTCTACGACGGGGAGTTGTCTGCCCTGGTGGAGCGGATGGCGCCCTTCAAGGTGATCGAGATGGACCTGGAGGGTCCGCTGAACGGGCTGGACCCCTCGCGCTTTGGTGAGGTCCTGCGCCAGGAGGGGCAGAAGCTGGCTCTGCGGGTGCCGAAGGCGGAGACCCCCGCCGTGACGGCCCGGCTGCTGGCGGAGCTGCCGATCTGCGATCTGACCGTCGAGGACCCACCCATCGAGGAGGTCATCGACCGGGTCTTCCAGGAGCCGGCGGCGTGAGGGACCTGCTCCGTCTGTACAAGGTGATGCTGAGCGTCTCTCTGGCGAACATGCTGCAGTACCGGGCGGTGATGCTGCTGTGGGCGGCCTGGGGGATCGTGGCGCCGCTGGTGGCGCTGGCCGTGTGGGTGGCCGCGGCGGGAGGGCGCACCCTCAGCGGCTACGGCAAGGCGGAGTTCGCGGGCTACTTCCTGGTGACCATGGTGGTTTCGCACCTTGCCACCGCCTGGGACATGGAGGTCTTCAGTTGGGAGGTCCGCAGCGGCCGGCTCTCGCCCAGGCTGCTGAGGCCCGTACTGCCCATCGCTCAGGCGGCCGCGGAGAACGTGGGATACAAGGTCTACACCGTGGCGGTGCTGCTGCCGGTGTGGCTGCTTCTTGGGTACGTCCTCCGCCCCAGCATACACATCACGTGGGAGCGGGCGGCATGGCTGGTGCTGGTGCTGCCTATGGCCGCCGCCCTGGCTTTCGTGTGGGGCTACTGTGTGGCGCTGCTGGCCTTCTGGACCACCAACACCCGCGCCTTCAATGAGCTGTACTACACCGGGATGGGCTTCCTGGCGGGCCGGTACGCGCCCCTGGCCCTGATGCCGCCTGCCCTTCAGGCGCTCTCCTGGGCCTTCCCCTTCCGATGGATCGTTGCCTTTCCGGTGGAGCTGGCCCTGGGGCGTACGCCTCTCTCCCAGGCGCTCCCGGGGCTGTTGTGGCAGGTGGGCTGGCTGGCCGTGGGATCCGTGGCGTTCCGAGCCCTGTGGGCGCAGGGCGTGCGGCAGTACTCAGCGGTGGGCGCGTAGCCCGCCCTATCCACGAGAGCGTGGTGGCGTCCGCATGGACACGAGGCGCCTATGCCCGGTCTTCATGCGGTCTAGGGAGCGAGGGCCAACAGGGAGGAGTCCACGATGCGGAGGGCTGGCCCGGAGGTGAGCGAGGCGGGGTCCTCGGCGCGCGACGCCGAGGCGCGCCGTTCCGCGGTCTCCGTCCGGGCGGTTCTGCTGGGGCTTGCGCTGCTGCCGCCCACCGCCTGGTGGCTGATCCAGGTGGAGTACATCCGCTACTCCGATACTCCCACCATCGCCGCGCTCTTCTTCCACTGCATCGCTGGGCTGGTGGCGCTGACGGCCATGAACGCCCTGGTGCGCCTCCGCTGGCCGAAGGCGGCGCTCTCGCCGG
>DASXUI010000185.1:0-2804 GCA_036504955.1 Armatimonadota bacterium | reverse complement strand
ATGGCGCCCAGTACACCATCGAAGCGGCAGGCACCTACGTGGACAGTCTGGGCCATGAGACCGTAGCCAAGGTCACTTCCGGAACGCTAACGGTGAAGGCAACGGCTCCTCCGAGTGGGGCCAAGGGTGACGTGAACGGCGACGGCAAGGTATCGGTCGGAGACGTGGTCCTGGCGCTTCGTGCGGTGGCGGGCCTCGCCCAACTGAGCGCGCAGCAGTCCGTCGCCGCCGACGTGAACGGCGATGGAAAGCTCTCCGTGGGCGACGTCGTCCTCCTACTGCGGGTGGTCGCGCGTCTCATCACGCTGGGCGCCTGACCCACGCCCCGGGTTCTGCGGTCCGAACCGGCCCGTAGCCCATCACCCATGAAGGGAGCATTATATGGATCGCGCTATTCCCTCCCAGCGCAGCACTGGGGGCTGTCCGACCAGCTTGGCGGCACCCCGTGGCCTCGTGCGACTTCGGCAGGCGCTCCTCCCTGCTCTGCTCTGCCTGTGCCTGGGGCTGCCCTGCGATAGCGGCGCCCAGGCCGGCACCAACTGGGTGCTGACCTGGAAGAGCGCCCAGCCCATGCAGGGCGGCGTGGGTACCAAGGTTACCATCGTCATCGGCATCTCCCCGGCCATCCCGGACCGCGACCTGCTGGGCACGATGGTGGCCTTCACCAGCCCCCAGGGTGGGATGGCCTTGAGCAAGGCCGCCTACACGCCCAACGGCGAGCCCGCCTCGGAGATGACCTTCGTGACCTCCGTGCCCTCGACCGCCGCCAACGGCCCCCTCACCGTGGGCATCACTCCCTCGGACTCCACCACGGGCACGATCTTCGTGAAGAGCCCCACATCTTTCCAGGTGGGTGGAGGCACCCCGCCCACACCCACCCCCAAGCTGATATGGGTGAGCGTGGAGCCCGCCGAAGCCCCCATCGGCTCCCAGGTGACGGTCACGGTGGATCTGGATCCCCCCGTCACCAAGTCCACCCTTGACTGGGTGAGCGTGGTGTTCAACTCGTACAACGAGGACGGCTTCGCCTTTGAGGAGGAGATAGAGATCTCGCTTACCGGGGACCCTGTCACGCGGATGACCCTTCGGTCCAGGGTGCCCGAGGAGGCGGTGACGGGCCATATTCGGGTCCAACTGGGCCTAGACAGCGGAGACCTGCTGGAGACCCGCAGCACGACGCCCTTCCGCGTCGGTCCCGGCGGCAGCACGGTCACGCCGCCCCCAGCAACCAGCGGCTGCCAGGGTGACTGCCCCCTTCTGATCGGTGACCTGACCGGCAGCCCGGGCGCGACCGTGATGGCGGAGCTCAAGGCAACGGCCGTGGTTAGGGACCTGGCGGCCATCCAACTGGACATCGATGTCAGCCCGCCCGCCGGCTCCCCAGGGCTTACCGTTGGAGACAAGGTCGAGGCTGGGCCGCTCCTAGAGGGTGCCAACCTTGCGGTCAATCTTAGCGCCACCGGGGCTCGGATCGTGGCGGTGGTCAGCGCCGGCAAGGCCGGTCCCGGGGTGGTGCTGAGGATCCCCATCCTCGTCCCCAAGGCCGCAGTAGTGGGTGCCCGCTACCAGGTGAACCTCTCGGGCACCATCTCCGACAGCCTTGGGCACGAGCAGAGCAACGTCTTTCAGTCGGGGTGGCTGACTGTCACCCAAGACATATCAAAGGGCGACGTGAACGGGGATTCAAAGATCTCTGTGGCGGACGTAGTCCTGCTGCTGAGGGTAGTCGCCGGCCTGGACCCGTCCACCCCCACCAAGCTGACCGGTGGAGACATGGACGGCAACGGCAAGCTGACCGTAGCCGACGTGGTGAAGCTGCTGCGCATCATAGCCGGACTAGACAAGGGGGCGTAAGAGGGTCGTAGGGTCGTAAGGTCGTAATGACGGGCCTCGGAGGGTGGGAGGCAGGTGGAGTGCCTGGGGCCGGGCCGATGAACGACCCGGCCCCAGGGCCTTCGGCCAAGCTGGGAGCTAGCCCGGCTTCTACAGGCCGGGCGGGTGGAGGTCCCTGCTTCGCCGACTTGGGGCTGCGCTACCCGGCAGCACCCGGCTTGGCCGCAGGCCCTCCTGCCGGGTCGTTCATCGGCCCGGCCCCCGGCCCCCGGCACGCCACCCGCCTCTCTCCCCCTGAGGCCCCTCCCCAGGACCCTCCGACCCTACGACCCTACGACCCTCCCCTACTTAAGCAGAATGGCGTCGATCCCGGACAGGTACCCGCCGGAGCTGGCGTTCTTGCCGGTCACCTTGAGGGTGAGCGCGTTCGCACCCTCCTTGAGGGTGACCTTCCCCAGGCTGACCGGGCCGCTGTTGACCACGCCGCCGTTGAACAGGTCCACCTCAGAGCCCACGGGCTCGCCGTTCACCAGGACCTGGATCCGGCCGTAGTCGCCGGCCTTGGTGAAGTAGACCACCATGATGAACTGCCCGGCCTTGGGAGCTTTGAAGGAGGTCGTCATCTCCTCGCCGGCCTTGGTGGGCTGCCACCAGAGCTGTCCGTTGCCGCTCCACTGGGGGCCGTAGTCCGCCATGTTCTGAACGGTCACGGTGCCGTTGGTGGCCTTGGCGCCGGCCACCAGCGACTCTCCCTCGATGGCGCCCTGCAGCTTCAGCGGGGGCGGGATCGGCTGCTGCGTCTTCAGCTCCGGGAGGTCAGGGAAGGCGGCGTGCGGCTCGCTCTGATACCAGTAAGCGACGCTGGAGTAGTCCGCCTTGTACTCGTTGGCGTGCCCGTGCTCGATGGTGAACTTGATGGACTTGTGGAAGGGCATGGCGTCCTCGATGTGCCACCGATAGGCGCACACGCG
>DASXUI010000184.1:0-36692 GCA_036504955.1 Armatimonadota bacterium | reverse complement strand
ACAGGCCTGCGGGTCTGAGGCCCTGACACCCCCTCACCTCCTCACCCGCTCACCCTCCCAGTCCTCTGCCCTCTCTGCTTCGGGTGTTACCGAAGTGCTTCTGGGCTGTGCTGACGAAAGCGCCCTGCGCGTCCTTGCCACGGAGGGGGAAGCCGGCGTGCTGTACCAGGAACACCAGTACCAGGCCGCGCTTGCGGTCGATCAGCATATCCGTGGCGTAGGCGCCCCCGTGCCCAATGGTGTCACCGTCCACGGACCACCCCAGCCCGTAGCTGGTCTGGTCCGGGGGCGTCTGTCTGCGCGTCATCTCCTCCACTGCCGTGGCGGAGAGGTAGCGATGGCCGTCCAGGGTGCCGCCGTTCAGTACCATACGGCAGAACCGGGCAGCGTCTTGGGCGGTGGAGAAGAGGCCGCCGGCCGGCATGGGATATCTTCCGGGACCCTCCAGCGGGTAGGTAAGCTGGGTGATAGTGAGCGCTTTCAGGCCGGTCCCCTTCTCGTCCGGCGCGTAGGACCGTGCCAGGCGGGCGACCTGCTCGCGGGTGGGCCGAAAGGTGGTATCCTTCATGCCGAGGGGCTTCAGGAGCCGCTTCTGGAGGAACTCCTCGTAGGAAAGGCCGCTCACCACCTCCAGTACGCGAGCCGCCGTGTTGATGCCCGCGTTGGCGTAGCTGAACCGCGTGCCCGGCTGCGACTGAAGTGGGCTCTGCGCGTAGCTCAGCACCGCCGTCCTCAGCGGGAGGGCGTCCAGCGTGGGCTGTTCCACTAAGGAGCTGAAGGCCAGCCCGCTCATGTGGCTGAGAACGTCTCTCAGGGTGATCGGCCTGGCAGGACGCCGCAGGAGGCGGTGGCCGGCGTCCTCCTCCGCCACCCACCAGAGGTCGTGGAACTCCGGCAAGTACTTCTCCACCGGGTCGTCCAGGGCCAGCTTGCCCTCATCCACCAGCATCATCACCGCGGCGACGGTCATGGGCTTCGTCTGCGACGCGATCCAGAAGAGCGAGTCGGCTCGCATTGGCTTCCGGGCCTCGACGTCGGCGTAACCGACGGTCTCCAAATCCAGCACGCGGTCCTTGTCCGCCACCAACACCACCGCCCCCGCCAGGGAGTGCTCATCCTCGAAGGGCTGAAGGGCCTCGGCCAGAGGTCCGCGAGGCGCCCCGGCGGCCTCCAGAGGCACTGGCGTTCCCAGTGCCAGCGCTCCTGCCAGTACCAGAACCAGGGGGCACAGCAGCGATAGATCCAGGCTCATTCCTTGGTTGCTCCTACCCATCTTGGCAGGCCCCGGCGATGGGGCGCCAACGACCTCAGATCGCATCCAGGCCAGTCTCAACGCGCTCCAGCGAGTCCTCTACCCGGCGGCCCTGAAGTAGAGCGGATTCCATGTTGCTGTACTGCCACCGGCCGTAGCGGCCCAGACAGGCCACCCTCCGGCTCACGAGGTAGGCTATCACTTCCGCGACGGCGGCCTGCCGCGCGTGATCGTGGACCGGATAGCCTGTCTGGGTGCCCCCCCAGACTGCCTCGCAGGTACCCAGATCCCCCTCCTCCAACAGCCCCATACTCACCAGAGCCAGCAGGCACTGATTGGCCACTACCCCCTGGCTCTCAACGACTCCCCCCAGCTCCAGCGTGAGGGCGGACCATCCAGCGGGTACGCTCCCAAGCCGGAGGTTGTGGGTGAAGCTCACACGGTAGAAGGGCACCTCCGGTGAAGGGGCATAGGCCCAGTGCAGGTCCCCGCCGATCTCGGGCTTGGGACACAGTACGTGGAGGAACGATGTCGCTCGGCACCGCAGGCTCTCGGCGGCCTTGCGGACCTCCAGCGGAGGCGCTTCGAGGGTGGACACCAGGTCCGGCAGGGGGAGCGTGCTCACCAAGCGTCGGAACCGGAGCGTCCTGCCGTCCTGGAAGGTGGCGAGTCGTTCGGACAGGTCGAGCCCCACTAGCCTGGTGCTCGGCCAGACCTCAACACATGAGCCACCCGCCGCGCCACTGCCCGACTGAAGCCGGCACGCCATGGCCCGCGCCACCTCGCCGATACCGCCGTCCCGTGGATACCAGAACCCCGGACCGGGCTCCCGTGCGCCCCGACCCAGCACTCCCCGCAGAACCACCCTCGCCGACACGCCCCCGGGCCCGCCACCCACCCAGTCGGCCGACAGCTCCTCCAGAGGTATCCCCCAGAGCTTCTCGTTGTAGGGTCGGAAGAAGGCGTCGGTCAGGGCATGCCCGAAACGGCGGCTCGACCACGAGGCAAGATCAGGGTCCGCATTCCCTCCGTGACGGCGCCAGCGCGCCCGCAGGGCAGAGCCTCCCAGACGAAGGCGCAGGCGTGCCGGAAGCGCGTCCAGGTGACTCTGGAGGGGATAGGGTACGAGACGGCCTTCGAGCGCCACGGCGCAGCGCCGCTGCTGGAAGAGCAGGGGAACGCCCAGGCACTGAGTGATCCAAGACTGAGTCCAGGGGTCCCGGAAGTGGAGCACGTGGAGGCCCGGGTCCAGGACGAAGCCCCTGTGCTCCAGGCTGGCCGCCCCACCCCCCAATATGTTGGAGGCCTCTACCAGCACCCCTGGCTTCTCCAGGTGCAGGGCGGCGCTGAGCCCAGCCAGGCCACCCCCCAGGATCAGGGTATGCGTTTCAGCCCCACCACCCCCCACGGCACACTCCCGACGCTCCGGGTACCCGCCTAGCCTGCGTTGTCCACGAGAGCGTGTGGAAGGCCACACAAGGCACGACGCCTTTGCGCTTCGTGCCTTGTGCGGACTAGGCCGGAGCACTCCTGCTATCATTCGGTGCGGGAAGCGGGGTCCCTCCTGATGGGGGCCTACACCTGGTTGGCAGGCCGTCGCTGGCCCGGCCTAACCCGCGTGGCGCACGAGGAGTTTGTGCATCAGGCAGGGGCCAGGCTCCTCCCTGCTCCCGTGGCGAGTGCGGGCCAAGAACGGTCAGCTACCGGTGTCTCGTGACTACTCCTGCTTGACAGACGGACAGACGCGCTGGAAAGTCGAGGCACTTGATCTGTTTCGTGATCCATTGCTCCTCGGCAAGTGATGTGTCACAGACCAGGCCCCGCACAAGGGCTGAGCCAACCAGGAAGGAGACGCCCATTAGCGCCAGCATCTCGCTTGCGACTCGGCCGCAGGCCGAGCACTCCTGGCCCATCGCTCCGCCGCGTCACACCCGGCCTCCAACCCCCGGCCGAGGCAGTTGGGGCGCAGGCGTCCCGCCTGCGCGATGCCGCACATGCTCCGCCCTCACGGCTCCCCCACTGACCCTGCCTGGTCTGGGTAGCCGGCCGTTGGGTCTCAGCGCCCGTTAGGCCGCGCAGGCGAGACGCCTGCGCCCCAACTGCTGTGGGGACCGTTCTCTGACCTATGGGGCCCTGGCGGCGCCCCACGAAGCAGAACCTTCTCGGCCTGCGGCCGAGTCGCGGGCGCGGCGCTCGCGCCGAGTGCGATCGGTCTGCTCGCGCCACAACAGCGTCAGAGAGGCTGGGTGAGGGGGGGATCCATGGCTCCGCGGCGAGGGCGGACCCTTCTGGGCCCGCGGCCTAGGGGCGGGCGGAGTGCCGTCTCCGCAGAGCCAGGCTCAGAGGGCGATCTCGTACTCGTTCATGGAGCGGCCTTCGGGGGAGCTGTAGCTGCCCACCAGCACGAAACCCAACCTCTGGTAGAAAGCGTTGGCGCTGTCGTTGTTGTGGGTGTCCGTCTCCAGCCTCACCCTGCCCATGCGGCGCTCCTTTGCCTCATCCAGGAAGCGCATCACCAGGCGACGCCCCGCGCCCTTCCCCTGGAGGCCAGGGGAGACGGCGATGGACATCAGCAGGGCGCAGTCATGGTTCACGGGGACCTCCTGAGGCCGCCTGAGGGCCCGAAACAGCCTCAGGCAGATCTTGGGTTGGCGTACCACCGCGCCCACCGAGGCCAGGGCAAAGCGCCACCAGCGCTGCCGAAGCAGCCTCCTGTAGAAGCCCGCGGGCTCCACCGTACCCACTACGAAGGCCAACACGTGGTCATCCTCGCAGTACACGTGGCAAACGCCGGAAGGGTCTGTCACCGCTGCCAGGTAGAGCTGCCGCAGGAACCGTGGTCCAAGGAAGCTGAGGAAGAAGCCGGGGAAGGCCGCCAGGTGGACGTGAACCACCTCGTTCACATCGCGGCGGAGCATCGCTCTCACGCAGGTCGGATGAGTCACGACACCTCTTCCTTACTCAGTGCGGCCTGCTCTATGAGGTCTACCACTCTCTGAACGCAGACATCTCGACTGTAGTGACCCAGCGCGTAGCCGCGACCAGCCTCACCCATCGCCTCGAGCCGTCGAGGCTCAAGGGCCATGGCCTCGCGCAGCGCCGCCGCCAAGGCTTCCGGGTCATCCGGCGCCACCACCCAGCCGCACCCGGACTCCCGGACGATCTGGGCCAACTCCGATTCGGGAAGCGCTTGAGCTAGGATCGGCCGGGCGCTCATCGTGTAGTTGAGCAGCTTGGAGGGCACTGAGGCCAGAGACTGCTTCCCTAGCGTTGGCAGGAACAGCAGGCTCGCCGCCCTCAGGGTGAGTGCCGTGTTCTCAGCCGGCCACGGCGACTCGAAGACGACCACCCCCTCAGGGTAGGCGGTCGCACGTTCCTTGCACGCCTGAAGCTGGCTGCCATCTCCAGCGATGAGCACCCGCAGGCGAGGGTCGTTCCCCATCGGCTGAACCGCCTCCAGGGCGGGCTCAAGGCCGGCGGCGACACCGATGTTGCCTCCGTAGGCCAGCACGAAGGCGTCCTCCGGAATCCCCTTTTGAGCTCGGTAGGCACGAGCGTCCTCGTCGCCAGCGGGGGACTGCGCCTCGCACCAGTCCGGAACCACGTGGACGCGCGACGCCGGGATCCCCCGGTCCTCCACGTAGGCCCTCTCAAAGCCCTTCGTAAGCACTACCACATGGCGGCACCCCCGGGCGATCCATCGATCCACCGCGAGGAGGGTGCGGGCCAGCCTGCTCTTCGCGCCCAGACGCCCTTGGATCACGATAGACTCCGGGTGCAGATCCTTCACGTGCACCACCATGGGCACTCGACGGAGCCGCGCGATGGCGTGCACCATCCCGGTCGCGAAGATGGGCCAGGAGTTGCTGTAGATCACGTCCGGTCGGGGCTGCCTGAGCGTGGCAAGAGAGGAGGTTAGCCCAAAGACCACGTTCTCCCTGAAGCGGCTCAGGAGCGTTGACTCGTTGGATGGCGTGACGAAGCAGCGCACCAATCGGTACCCACGGGGGTCGGAGCAGCGTGACATCAGACGCTGACGAAAGCCCTCGTAGAGGCGGCCACCAGGACGGCTGGGGTAGGGCGCGACCACGGTCACCTCGTGGCCGCGGCGGACCGCCTCGTCCGCCAGATCGGAGCTGGTGCGCGCGGAGACCACGGGCTCCGGTGGGTAGACGGCGCTGACGATCAGAACACGCATAGCGGTTCCCCGCCCAGGAGACTCGGCGGATCGTGAGGGCGAGCGCGCCCGCGAGTTTCCCCCACTCTCGCGCGTGGGTGCTGGGATGAGTCGAGGACCGGGGCCTCAGCCCAAACGCGAGCACTCATCGGCCGTGGCGCAGGCACTTGGCAAGCTCTCCCTTCAGTACCTTGGGCGCCAACTGCTCCCCCAGGGGCCTGCGGCCCTCCAGGAAGAAGCGCATCATCCCCTCCGTCTTGGCGAGGATCGAGTCCTGTGGACGGAGGGACGCCAGGCGGCTCACCAGAGAGTGGGTAGCGCCATTCACCAAGGGGGAGAGAACGGGATGAAGCACCACTCGCTGCCTGACCGGCATGGGACGGTAGCCCATGTGGAACTTGTACTCATCCACGCTTGGAGGAGCGTCCAGCGAGTGAAGTCCGTAGAACACCCTCTCCACGTCCGGACGGGACAACATCTCGCGCGTCACAGCGTAGGTGAGCGCGTTGTTCACGCCCTTGCGCATGTGCGGCGAGGAGCTCTGCTGGTAGAGCAGGCTGCAGCAGCCTTCCGAAACGAAGGCCAGGATGGCCGCCACCAGCTCCCCCTCGTGGAGGGCCGCCCAGGCCTCGAAGCCGTCCAGCCCATCACAGCTCAGGCAGAGCTCCTTCCACCAGGCCTGAGACTCCGCGCCACGGCGGCCCTGGCGAACCAGGGTATCCTTCCGGAGCGCCCAGCCCTCGTGGGCCAGCCGCGAGAAGGACACCCTCTCCACCGAGGCATAGGCCAGCCCCTGCCGTGCCCGCTGTCGGGCCTGAAGCTGCAGCACCGACAGGCCGTAGTCCCGGTCGGTGCAGAGCGAGTGGTAGCTGATATGCCCCAAGGGCAAGGCTAGAGGTGCCGAGTAGCGCAGAGCCAGCGCCCGATGGGTGGTGAGAAGGGCCCTTACCTCCTCCTCGGACGGCATGACCAGGGCGTGATAAGGAAACGCCTGGAAGATGTGCGGTGATGCATCATACCAGAGGGAGCTCTCGGTATGGACGACCCGATGCCCCTGCCGGCGCAGCCACTCCGCGAAGACCTCCCTGCTCATTCCGATGGTCCGCCCTCCAGCTCAGCGGCTAGCCTGCACCCCTCACAAGAAGCCTCATACCTCGCCCTTGGCGTACGGAGCACTTTTCGTGCCACTCGGGCCGGGCCAGGCCTTCTTGCCCAACCCGCACCACCCTTGGGCACCGGACGCTCCGCACCCAATTAGCCGCCGGGAGCTTGTGGAATCCCGCTCTATGCTCCCTTCTCGGGCTCCCGGAGCGAATCAGGGCCAGATCGGCAGGGGCCTCCGCGCGAAGTCGCCCCACGGAGAGCCTCCACGACCCCGATCCGCCGCGATCTCCATCCGTGCACGAGCAGAAGCGAGTGTGCGGGAGTCGCCGCTTTAGTAGACCACGATTCGAGGAGTCCGCATGGCTGCCTCCACGGCCTGCCGGTTCTCCGCCAGTTCCTTCCTCACACTCCCATGGTTCACCAGGATCGCCAGGAAGTCCGCGCCCTTGACGGCCTCCACCAGGGACGGGATCTCCATACCCTTGATGTGGGGGTCATAGTGATCCACCCGGTAGCCGTCCTCGCGAAGTGCCGCGACGACCTCCAGCGCCGGGCTCTCGCGCTTGTCCTCCGTATCAGCTTTGTAGGCGGCACCGATGGCGACGACCCGCGGATCCGCGATGTCCGCCAGGGAGCGGCGGATGCTGGCGGCTATCTGGTGCGGGCGCCCATCGTTGATCCGCCTGGCCAGCTCGATCAGCCGGCAGTTGATGGGGTCCACCTCCCGGATAAACCAGGGGTCGATGGGGATGCAGTGCCCGCCAACGCCGATGCCAGGGGACAGGTAGGAGACTCGCGGGTGGCGGTTGGCGTAGCTGAAAGCCTCTTTCCAGTCCACCCCCAGAGTCTTAGCGACCTCCGACATCTCGTTCGCCAGCGCGATGTTCACGTCGCGGTAGGTGTTCTCCATCAGCTTGCAGAGCTCGGCGGTGACATCGTCCGTCATCAGCAGCTCGCCCTCCACGAAGCTGGCGTAGACCTCGCGCGCCGCCTCGGAAGAGGCCTTGTCCATGCCGCCGATGATTCGATCGTTGTGGACGATCTCGTAGAAGATGTCGCCGGGCAGGATGCGCTCCGGGCAGTGGGCCACCATCACGTCCTCCGGCACCCGCAGGCCGGTCTTCTCGCGGATCATGGGCGCCAGGACCTCCTTGCAGGTCAGCGGCGGCACGGTGGACTCCAGGATGATCAGGGCGCCCGGCTTCAGGTGCGGCACGATGGACTCCATGGCGGAGGCCACGTAGCTGAGATCCGCCACCTTCTTGCGCGGATGTACCGGCGTGGGCACGGCGATGAGGTAGACATCGCCCTGCTCAACTCCGGTGGAGGCGCGAAGGTTCTCGCGCACCGCGGGGTGCTCCATCACCGACTTCAACTCATTCTCAGCGATCAGCAGCACGCCGTCGTTGATGGCGCGCACGATGTTCTCGTTCAGGTCCACGGCCAGCACGGGGTGGCCGGCACGGGCGAGGAGCAGGGCGGCCGGCAGGCCAACGTACCCGGTACCAACCACCACAACTCGCTTCATCATCGGGTGGCTCCTCCGTAGAACTCGCGCATCCACGCGACGGTCCGCTTGATCCCCTCCTCCAGCGGCATGGTGCTCTTGTGATTCAGGTGCTCCACTGCCTTCGCGCAGTCAACCTTCTTGCTGAGGGTGGTGAAGGGCTCGGGATCGGCGTAGGTCGCCAGGGAGGGAGAGCACCCGGTGTACTTGATCACCAGCTCGGCAACCGTCTCGATGTCGTGGTAGTCCAGGCCGCCGATGTTGTAGACCTCGCCCGGGTGAAAGCGCTCGTGAATATTGGCGAGCGTCCGCGACATATCCTCGATGTAGGTGGAGGTGCGGTGGTGCCCCCGGTAGACAGTGAAGGGAATCTCGTGCAGCGCTCGGTAGCAGAACATGCAGATCACGGAGCGGTAAGGGGAGTAGGGCTCGCCGGGGCCATAGGTGTTGAACAGGCGGACACGCACGGACTGGGTGTCGTGCATGGCGGCGGAGTTCAGAACCTGAAGCTCATTCACCCACTTGCTGATGGCGTAGTCGTTCATCTGCTTGATGGGCAGGTTGTCGAGGACCTCCTCCGCCATCAGGCCATCGTGGTCTCCGTAGACCTCGGAGGAGGAGAAGTAGACGGCTCCGAAGCCCATCTTCTCCTGCATACGGAGGACGTTTTTGGTGCCGACGGCGTTTGTCTGCCAGACCTTCTCGTAGTAGTCCTCACCATTCCAGCGACCGAACTCCGCCGCCAGGTGGTACACGAAGTCGAAGCTCTTGGGCTCGCGCACGTAGCCATTCGACCACCCGCCGCCTGTGAAGACCTGCTCCACCTGGCGGAACTCCCCCACGTCGCACCGGACGTAGTGGGGATCGTGGTGGTGAGGTAGGTCGGCGATCCAGACTTCGTTGCCTCTGCCGCGGAGCTCCCTCACCAGGTAGGAGCCCACCGCTCCCAACCCACCAGTCACCAGTATCTTCATGCTCTCCGTTATCTCCTCCAAAGGACTAAGCCTGCGTTATTCACGACCAGCTTGTGGAAGCCCGCGACAAGTGCGCGGCGCGAACGCCTCGTGTTCTGGCGGATCGGGCGGCGGCAATCACAGCCACCGCAAGCGTAGTGCCCGCGTTGGGGCGCCGAAGCTACCACGACTCCCTGCCCGGGCAACCGTCATCGGGGTCCGACAAGCCCCTCGGTGTATCATGCAGGGCTCTAGCGCCCGCCTGCCTTCCTGACCTCTTCGAAGAAAGCGCGGGCCAGGGAGGCCGCCTGCGACCAAGTCTGCGGAAAGATGCCCATCTGTTGACGCCCCAGGGCGACCAGACGAGCGGACAGCTCCTGATCCTTCATCAACTCCCGCATCTTCACTGCCCAATCCGCGGGATCTTCGGGCTGAGCATACAGCGAGGCAGCGCCACACAGGTCTCGGGCGTAGGGTAGATCCGCCGAGATCTGGGCCTTGTCCCACCCCATCGCCTCCAGGTGCGCGGAACTCAAGGCCTCCAGCACGCTGGGCATCACGCAAGCGTCGCAAGCATCGTAGAGGGAGCGCACGTGCTCCTTGGCTACCCAGGCCAAGGGGACGAGGGCGCCCTTCTCCATGAGACGCTTGGCGGCCTCACCACCCACCTGCAGGGCCTTCTCCGGGCTGATGGTCACCACCAGCCGGACCCTCTCGCCCTGGGCGCAGAGAAGGTCAAGAGCGCGTATCGCCGTCACGTGGTTCTTGTGCGGCGTGTAGGTTGAAACGTATAGGAAGGTGAAAGGCCGGTCAGGCAGGCCGACCCCCAACGCCTCGCGAAGCTCCGCCGGCAGCTCCCTGAGCTCAACGTCGCTGCTGCTCTCCACAGCCTTGGGCACCACGGCGACCCTCTTGGGGCAGCCGGGCACGGCCCGCAGCAGGTCGGCCATGCGGTGCGTCTGGGTCATTACCCCATCCGCGCTGCGCAGAGCCCTCCGGAAGAACCACCGCAGGACCGCCACCTGAGGTCGCGGGTCAGGATGGTAGCGCGTGATGCTCCAGGGATATACCTGGTGCGGATTGTTGCACATCAGCACCTGGGGCACGCCGGTCCGGCGGTAGGGCCCCAGGTTGTGGTTCCAGATCAGGTCCGCTTCCCAGGCGCGCGCCCGCCGCCCGACGTCATACAGGTTGAGAGCAAGCCGGCGCTGCTCCTTGCCCTTCCCCTCCGGCAGCTCGGTCAGCGTCACATTCGGGTAGCTGGACAGGCCGGCGAACTGCGACTTCTCCGCGCACAGGATGTGAAACTGGTCCTCGGGGTTGTCCCGGGCGAAGGCGTTCAGCAGCAGCACCGCATTGGAGGTGCCGCCGCCGAACCCGATGCCATACGCCTGATAGAAGACCCTCACGTCCTCACTCCTCGCCCCGTAGTCAGCGGCCAAGTGCTGCTTCACCACCAAGACACCAAGTAGGACAGGCCAGGCCCCACGACAGAGGCACAGAGAGCACCGGGGCACACAGAGAGGAGCCCAGCGTAGGTTCCCTTGGTGCCATGGTCTACCGCGTGCTCGCACGCGACTCCTGGTAGTGGAGCAGTTCGTGGCCACCGACTCAGCCCGGCTACCCGGGGGTCACCAACGTTTTCGCTGACGCGTGACCAAGCCGCTCAGTCACCATCAGGACCAACCCAAGACCTCAGTGACGTGCCTTCGCGGCTACCTCTTCAAGGAATCCCGCAAGGGGAGCCACGTACTGACGATAGTCGAAGCACTCCTCGGCGCGAGCCCGCGCTGCCTGGCCCATCCGGCCCAAGGCCTCACGTCCCATTTCCAGCGCCTTCCGCGCCCCGGCCACAAACTCCTCAACCGAGTGGCCGGGCAGCAGTAAGCCCTCTACGCCGTCCCTGATGTAGTAGGCAAGATCGCTCGTGGCGTTGGTCAGCACCGGAGTGCCTGACGCCATGGACTCAACCACCTTGGTGGAGAAGCCCGCCTGGGCGTACCGCTTCTCTGGTCGAAGCAGCACCGCCAGATCCGCCTCCGCCAGCCGGGCGGGCACCTCGCGCTGGGGGATGCGGCCGTGCAGAACCATCCCCTCTCCAAGCCTATCCAGCAGATCCGTGCTGCCCTCGAGGCAGCGCGCCACCTGTTCCCGAGTGGGACCATAGAGGTCCAGCACGATCGAGTGCCCCTGGCTCCGCAGCTCGCACACCCCCTGAAGTGCCCGCGACAGCAGATCCTTCCTGGCTGGCACCCCCGAGTAGACGAGCCGGATAGCCCCCCCGCCCTGCTTGGATGTGCCCTGGGCCGGCCACTTGGGATCCGACAGATCCACCAAGGGCGGAACCCTCAAGACGGGCAGGCCCCTGGGCTTGTAGAAGCGCTCCAGCCAGCCGCTGATGGCGATCATGCCGTCCGCGCGCTGCAGCAGGCGACGCATCGTCAGCTCCACGTCCCAGCGGCCGATCCCCAAGGGGCCGCCGACGCACTGGGAGGGATCGTACCACTCCGTGCAGTCGGAGACGAGCGGAACGCCGGCCCGGCGGCAGATCGGCCCCAAGCGCAGGTAGTAGCCGGACAGACCGTTGTATAAGAGCACCGCCGCGACGTCGCTCAGGTCCTGCTGGGCCAGCCACTCGGCGGCCCCACGCCCATAGTCTAGATACCTCAACAGCCGCCGGGCGGGGGACAGCTTCTTCGTGCGCGTCTCGCTCAGCGACACATAGCCGAACCCCTGGTACCGGTAGCTGCCGTCCGGCTGGCGGTCCTCCTCGCGGGACTCCGGCTGGTGCCCGGCGTAGGCCACCGCGTACCCGGCCTCGCGAAGGGCCTTCCCCAGGCCCACCACTCGGGCCGCCGCTGCATCGCCCTCCGGGAAGTGGAATCGCCCCAGGTAGAGGATGCGCCGCCGTCCGGTGGCCCCGCTAGACATGGGGCGTGGTTCCCGCCGCCGCCCGGGCCAGCACTTCCCGCAGACGCTCTCGCTGAGAGTAGGCCTCGTGGCGCGCCAGAGCCGTCTCTCTAGCCCTGCGGCCCATCTGCTGACGAAGCTCCGGCGAGACCATCAGCTTCCGCAGGGCCTCCGCGAGGGCCTCCGGATTGGGCTCACCCACCACCAAACCGGTCCCGTTCTCTACGACGTACCGCAGCGTGGCTACTTCGGCAGGCCCATAGGCAAGTATCGGCCGCCCAGCCGCCAGGTATAAGGGCAACTTGGAGGACATGGAGAGTCTGAAGTAGCGCCGCTCCGAGGGCTCGAAGCTATCGAGATGGACGAAGCAGTGAGACTCCCGCAGGACCTGGGGCAGCTCGGCGTTCGAGGGCGCCGGCCGCGCGAGGATGACCTCCGGAAGGTCAAGATCCGCGCTGTAGGTCTCCAGCATCCTTGGGGAGGAATGCACCACAAGCCGCCCCACCAGCCCGCTGGACCTGAGCTTCAGCAGCGCCTCGCCCACGCTCCGGGCCATGGCTGCCCGGCCATGCTCCAGGTTGCCGATGAAGCAGAAACTCATCGCCTCGGAGTCCGGGGGATCCGGCACGTAGGAGTCCATCAGCTCGGGGTCTACGCAGTTCATAATGTCCAGAAACCGACCCCCAAGCCGCTGTTCGTACTCCCTCGCCATGGTAGGGCCGATGGCGAACCTGTCGCCCGAGCGTCTGAGGACGGCTCGGAGCCAGGCCATCAGGATCGGCCTGGCCACCGGCGCCAGGGGGGTGTGCCGATATAGGCTCGTCACCCAGTCATCGGGAAAGTGGGGAACGATGGTGGCGCGGTACCGATCCGACACCTGGACGGCCACACGCATCATACGCACCGAGGAGGTGGCCACGTACAGGCTCTCCGGGCGGAACTCGTCCATCCACTGCCAGAACTCCGGGGTAAGCCGGTAGGGCACGAAGTCGGCAAGAGCCGTGGCGCTGCGGCGGGCCCAGAGCGGCACGGGAACAGGCCGGTCCTGGGCTCCACTGGAGGCCTGCGCGGCCTCCGGTGAGGCGTTCCCGCCTCGAGCCCCCGAGGATAGCTCAGGATTCCGCGAGGTCGTCTTCGGCCCAAGACGCAGACCCGCCGTAGGGCTCAACTTCCAGTACCTCTCACAGACCTCCGTCTCCAGGCGCTTGGGGTCCGAGTACACCTGGGCCAGGCGCTCCTTGGGCCAACCCCTGAAGAGGTTGGTCATGCAGAAGCCGTGGGAGGTCCGGGTGTTCATCGGGTCCGCACAGACCACTAGCACCCTTGGGTAGCGCTTGTCCGTCTGCTCCGTGCTCAACCGCGCTCCCTGTTTCCCTTCCCCGTCTGGTCGCCGGCCCACTGGAGGAAGACATCAACGTCCTCGCTGGCCAGAAAGCTCTGAGCCGCTTTGAGTCGGTCCGTGCTCCACTCCCACCAGCGCGTCTCAAGCAGACGCTCCACGCGGTCCTCGGCAAACCGCATCCGGATCAGCCGGGCAGGCACTCCGCCAACCACTGAGTAGGGGGGCACATCCTTCACCACCACGGCTCCGGCGGCAAGGACCGCGCCGGTACCCACCTTCACGCCGTCACGCACCAACACGTGGGCGCCCACCCAGACGTCGTGCCCCAGAACCACCGGCTGTGCCCCCCCAAAGTGCTCCCGGTCGGCGAAGCTGCCCCCCATGGGAGGAGTGACCGTGTAGAAAGCGGGCGACGTGCTCACAAAGGTGATGGGGTGCGCCGCCGAGCCGACGAGACACCGGGGACCGATGGAGCAGAAGCGCCCGGTGGATACCTCCCGCATCAGCGTCTCCGGGGCCACGTAGGAGTAGTCGCCCAGGCTGCACTTCACCAGGCTGCACCGGCTCGCCACGCTGACCCGATCCCCCAGATGAGAGTCCACCACCCCCGCGCCCGCCTCTACGCGCACGTCCCGCCCCAGGGAGGACCGGCTGACGCGCGAACCCAGGGCTAGCCGCGCTCCCGGGTGCCGGGCCCTCTGTTGAAGATGCCGGATCAGGTCCTTCACCACCGAATCCCCCTAATCCGCACGATGTACGAGGCGCTTGTGCCTCGAGCATGACGCAGGCTCATCACGCTCCGGTGAACAGTGCAGGCTCACGTCTCGGCTCTTCCACGGAGCACCCTCGGCCGCACGCCTAGGGGCCGGGAGAGCGCTAACCCGACCGTGGTGCGCGGCCCAGATGCCGGGCCGCCGACTCCCGCCAACTCCCGTCTCTCAGGCGTTTGAGCACGGCCCGAGCACGGATGTGAGCGGCTCTGAGGGGCCTTCCGGGCGGGCTGATGAGGAAGTAGGCAAACCTCTCCAGCCAGCGCGCCCCAAGCCGGTACCACCGGTTCGCCAGCAGCGCCTCGATGTCGTCCGTTCCACGCAGCTCTACCGGCAGCTTCCCGGACCGAACGTCCTCCATCATGCGCGTCACCTCCGGCGGGTGGCCGTCGGTGTACCTTCGAAGCCAGCTCACGTGTGACTGCCGAAGGTGAACCCTGTAGGGGCGCTGCAAGCCCAGATAGGTCTTGCTGCCCCAGGTGTCGAGACCCTCGAAGACACCTCCGCGCTGGGCAAGGCGGTTTGGGTGCGACGTGCTGTAGTAGGCAGCCTTGTGGAAGACCTGATGCGGAAAGAGGAAAGAGTAGTGCAGCATCCGGATGCCCGAACGTATCATGGGTCCGCCAACCCGCCAGCGTTTCAAGCGCAGGTCGACTCCCTTCTCATCCTCTACAGTGGGCGGCCGGTGCCGGGTGTACCTGTAGCCAGGCCCCCAGGCGAAGAGGCGCGCGTACTGGGCATAGCCGTCACAGATCAGGAAGAAGCCGTCAGTCACGTAGTCCAGCCCCCCCCAGAAGTGCAGCGTGGGGAAGGAGATCATGTCCACGCCCTCCCGCAGAAGGGCCAGAGTACGCTCCATGTCCTTATCGAGGTAAAACTCGTCGGAGTCCACCTGCCACAGGTAGTTGCCGCTAGCCCGCTTTGCGTAGGCTTGCGACATCTCGTCCTTCTCCGGCCAGAAACCGTCCTCGTACCCCTCGTCCCGGGCGGTGACGACAATCACCTTCGCCTCCGGGTCCTCCTCCCGCTGGAAGGTTCGCAGGATCTCCAGGGTGCCGTCCACGGAGTGGCCCTCGGGGTCCGCCAGGTCGGCGGCAGCCGCGCAGGCACCCTCAACCACGATGATCTGGTGGGCGTAGGGATAGAGCGACCGCAGATTGTAGCGAACGAAGGGCTCTCCGTTCAGCACGATCATGCCGAAGGTGATGCGAGGTTCGGACACGTCTTCCTCTCAGACCGGTTGGGCAGCCCCGCTGGGCGGCCTCGGCTGGCGCAGGCTCACGAAGCGGGGTGGGCGGGTCCGCTCCAGGGCCACCGTCACCAATAGGGCCATGAAGATGGCAATCACCACGCTCACGATCCCGTTGGGAGCGTACCCCAGGCGGCCGTGAGGGTCCGCTACCTTAACCAGGTTCACGCCGGTGGTCACACCGTAGAGCACCGCACCCAAGGTCCCTACCAAGAAGGACTTGGCAACCTCGCGCTCCACCGGGGGCCCCCGTCTTGACGTGACCAAGGAGAGCCCAAGGGCGTACGCCTGGAGGATCAGCAGGAGAGCCAAGGCTGCCCAGCCAAACTGCAATCCCGTGTCAAGGTAGAGGTTCTCGGGGTCCACAGTGCCGGTGGCGCCGTAGCCCCCCTGCGGGCGCTGCTTGATCTGGTACAGGAGCTCGCGCTGAATCTGGAATCGATACTGGTCGGCGGGGGACACTCGTCGCGCGTTCCCGGTGATGTGCCCCAGGAGATCGGTCTCCCTGAACCGGTCCGTCCACGTCTGGACGAAGCTATCGGGCGCCATGGACAGCGCCAAGCCTCCCGCCAGGCAGAGACAGAGGAGGACCTGAGTCACCGCCATTCGCCGCGCGCTGAGGGCCAGTACGGCCAGGGTCTCGATGCCCAGTACGATGGGTGTGGAGCGGGACAGGCTGACGATCCCAATGGCCCAGAACCCCAGCGCCCCAAGGCTGGTGGCGAGGGTACCCAGCTTGCTGCCCCGAGGAAACACCAGGAACACCAGAGGGTACAGCATCACCAAGATGATGCCGGAGTTGTTGGCGCCCGCGAACCCGAGCAGGTCGTAGCGGAACATCGACGCCTCACTGGAGTTGGAGACCCCCAACCCCTTGGCGTAGATCTGAACTACCCCCGAAGCAAGGGCAACAATGCAGCTCGCCAGCAAGGCCCGCGCGATCGTCGTGGGGTCCTTGTAGGTCCTGAGCCAGGAGCGGATGACCAGGAAGAGGATGACGGGAAGCAGCACGCCATGCACGAAGATGATCCGGTTGACTACGGGAGATGAGGAGCCGTAGGGGCGGGCCAGCAGGGCGGGGATGGCGGAGGCCGCGAAGAGGAGGTAGAGAGCCGTCATCACCACGTCCGCTCGACTCATCCGTTCAAGCTTGCGCGGCCGCGTCGGCCACAGCCACCAGAAGGCCGCCAGAGCCACGATGGACAGAGCCAGGGCGCTCATGGGAACGCCCATCGGTGATATCTGCCGTGGGAGAGACAGGGTCCGCAGCGGCGCCATGACGACGATGAAGAGGGGGACCGCCCACTTGGGGCGCCAGGCGACCGTCATGCAGGCCACGAGGCCCGCCAGAGCCATGGCGCGCGGGTAGAGCCGCGGTACCGGCAGGGCGATTCCCCCCACGATGTCCATGAAGAGCACCACCGCAGCGGCGATCAGCAGCAGCCCGACCCACAGCGAGGCCGGCGAGCGCCGGGTCCCCCTCTGGGCCAGGGCGCCCCTGAGTCTACGCTCCCGGTCCTCGCGAGCAACCATCAGGCGCCACCTACCAAAGACTGGTATACCCCCGCCAGCCGCTGGCCCTGGACGGGAGCGCCGAACTCCTGCTCCATCCGGCGGCGGCCCAGGGTCACCATCGATTCCCAGCTCTCCGGACTCTCCAGCAGCTTCCGTAGGAGGGCGGCGAGGCCCTCGGGGTCCCGTTCCTCCGCCAAAAGGCCGGTCTTCCCATCCAGAACCACGTTCGGGATGTCGCAGTGCCGCGTGCTGACGATCGGCATGCCGGTGGAAGCCATATCAATCAGAGAGACGGGAGCGCCCCCCTCAGTGTCCCCATCTATGGCCCTCACGCTGGGCACCAGGAAGACGTGGTGCCGGTAGGCCTCCTCGAACAGCGTCGCGTAGGGCTGGTACCCCAGCAGCCGGGTACGGGACTGCAGCCCCGTCTTCTCTAGCGTGCGGAGGATCTTCTCTTTCTCAGCGATACGCTGGGGGTTGGTGCCCGAGTCCCCAAGGATGGTGATCTGGAGCTCCACATCGCGAGCGATCAGGCTCAGGGCCTGGAGACCATAGGGAATGCCCTTCTTCTCCGTGAAGGTGGAGGCGATCAGCACGCGAAGGGGCTCCCCCGGCGCCCATCGGCGCGGGCGGAACGCGATCTGGTCCACGTCCACTCCCAGGTGCTGAACCTGGATCTTCTCACGGGGGCAGCCCAGCTCCGTGATGATGCACTCGGCCATGTGCGGCCCCTCGCACAGCACCCGGTCCACCTCCGCGAAGAGCTGCTTGTAGCGCCGGCGCCAAGCCGGGTCCCGCTGCGGAAGCTGTCCCACGTCGAAACCGTAGAAGGTAACTACGTGCTTCAGGCCCGCCCGTCGGGCGACAGGCAGATACTCCCACCCGATGTTCCCGAAGTGCGAGTGGAGCACGCGAACCCTGGCGCGCCGCGCGCAGTCCACCGCGAACTGGTGGGGGCGGCCCAAGCGGCGGAGTCCACCGTACCAGTAGCGACGGCGCCACGGAGGCTGCTCCACGTAGGAGTGCAACAGCGCCACCGGGTACTGGTCCAGGTTCTGAGTGGACTGGCAGACAACATGGCTCTCCACCCACTCCGGCAGGCAGCGCACCTGGTGATGCAGCCACGCCTGCGTCTGCGGAAGCCAGCAGTCTGTCGCCTGCATCACTCTGACCCTCGGCTGCTCGTTCATACCCTTGCACACGCCATCAGGATTAGGTCCTTTGCCTGCTTCCGGTTCACCCACCAACTCAGGCCCGCGTAGACAAGGGCGCCGCACAGGGCCAAGGCACCAATACCCAGCCCCTTCCCCAAAGCAGTGAGGACTCGCGCCGAAACCACGTGCAGCACCAGGGCCATCCCGACGGCGCACAGGAAGGGCCGCCAGACGGGGCGGAGCACGTGCGGCAGCGGCAGCTCTATCTGCCGGACCGCGAAGAACAGGTTGAAGGGGCTCAGCGAGACCTCCACCACGAAGTAGGCGACGGCGACCCCCAATACCCCCCAATGCAGCCCCACCGCGAATCCCAAGACAGGCAGGATCTCACTAACGAGCCCCACTCGGAACATGACCGCTGTCTTCCCGGTTGCCGTGTAGATGCTTCCCACTGACGACACGACCGATTGCACCAGGCCCACCGGCGCCAGCACAAGGATGAGCGGAGCCACAGGCTGCCACTTAGGGGACAGGACCACGTTCACGGCCGGAACGGCCAGGGCCATCACGCCCAGGAAGAGCGGGAAGGTCAGGAAAGATATCAGACCCACCGCCCTCAGGTACGCGACGCGGAAGGCAGAGTGATCGTCCTTGATGGCACTGAAGGCGGGGAAGAGAACGCGCCCAACCAGGCCCGTGATGGTGCGCAGGGGATAGAGCAAGACCTTGTAGGCCATGGTATAGTGGCCCAAGCTCACATCGCCCAAGTAGCGCCCCACTAGCAGGTTGTCGGCGTTTCGGGCGAAGTAGTTGACAAGCATGAAGCCTGTCAGGTTGCCGGTGTACCCCCTGACGGATCGGAGCTCATCCAGGTCCATCACGAACTTCGGCCGGAAGCCGGATTGGGCGAAGAGCAGCACCATGGTGGCAAGGTTCATGGCCAGGCTCTGGTAGACCAGGCTCCAGACGCCCTGATGCAGGAGCGCCGCGGTCACCCCCACTAGGTACCCGACCGCCGCCGCTCCCACCTCCGCCACCGCCAGCGCCCCAAAACGCATGTGCCGCTGCAGAAGGGACTGGTTCACCACGCAGATGCCGGCGATGGGGAAGTTGAGGGCCAACACGCGCAGCACGAGGCCGACGCTAGGCTCGCGGAAGTAGGCCGCGGCCCAGGGCGCAACCAGCGCGACCGTCACAGCGGCCACTATCCCCACTGAGACGTTCAGCCAGAAGACACTGGAGAGGAACCGAGGCTGCGGGTCCCGGTGGTGAACAACCACGGCTGAGGTGCCCAAGTCGCGGAAGATGCCGGCGAAGCCGGTCACCAACACCGCCATGCCCATCACGCCGTAGTCTGCCACGGTCAGCAGCCGTGCCAGAATCGCCAGGCTGCCAACCTGCATTGTCTGCAGCGCCACCTGGGACACGGCTGACCACCGCACTCCCCGAGCGGCTCGGCTCGTCAGAGTTGCCATTCACGCTCCAAGATCGGCCTGAGCTTCCGCCCGGGCCCCGCTAACACTAGCAGAATCAGCTCCTCTCACGCTCAAGTACTTCTGAGCGACACCCAACCGACACCTGACGCCGCGCGCAGCCGGCCTAGCGCCTCGCCGTCCCCTGGGGAGCGGCAGCCATCGGCGGACACTGGTTTCCTTGCTCCATGGGGCAGGCCGGACCCGTTGGCCGCTGACCTAGGTGCCCCGGCCGGGGCTTCCCAAGCAGTAGAAGTTCACACAACGGGAGACGGCCCGGTCCGCGTTTGGGCAGCCTGCCACGCGCTCGGGGCTGGGATGAAGGTTGGTCGCGAACCAGACACCGGCTCTAACTTGCAGCTCTCGAGCAGCCCAGGAGACGTCGCGCTTGAGCTCCGGCTCCACCATGATCGGATACCGCAGGTAGACTGGGGTCGACTCCGCCACTTCCAGAGGCGCGGGATAGCCCTTGGAGGCGCACCACCCTGCCCAACGGGAGGCCCTCCGGCGCCGGCACTCGTTGTAGTGCTCCAGCTTCCGAAGCTGAGTCAGGCCCACCGCGGCGATGGCGGAGGGCATACGCGCCCCATACCCAGGCGGCCGCTGGCCCGCTAACTCGCCCTGGGTGGTGGTCACCAGACGCTTGGCGCCCCAGGCGTGCTCCATCGCCGGCCCCAGAAGCCAGCGACCGGGATGCTTCCACTGGTAGTAGTCTAGCAGCACGTTCTGAAGCTGCCGAGCCACCAAGTCGGCCTGAGGAAGCGACGCGCGCCGCCAGTTCGTGGCCAGCCGCTGAGCCAGGCGGTCATCGGAGGTCACCACCATCCCTCCCTGGATGGTGCTGAGGCACTTGGAGCGTTCCGTGCTGTAGAAGCCCAGATCGCCGAAGTTCCCCACCCGTTTGCCCTGGTACCGGGCACCCATCGCGTGCGCGCAGTCCTCGATCAGGTAGATGCCGCGCGACCGGGCCAAATCGACCAGCGCTTCCAGGTCGCGGCAGACAAGGCCATAGAGGTGATGGATCACCAGTGCGCGGGTTCGGGGTGTGATGCAGGCCCGCACGGAACTCAGGTCGGGGCCATAGGTGTCCGTCTCGATGTCCGCGAAGACGACCTTCAGGCCCAGGTACCGTGCGGCATTGGGCACCACCACGCAGGTGTAGCCCGGGATGACAACCTCGTCACCGGGGGCAAGGTCCAGGGCCTCCAGGGCGGCACTAAGCGCGACTCTGCCGGCCATGTAGGCGAAGGCATGGGCCGAGCCGTTCTGGCGGGCGAAGGCCTTCTGGTACACCTCTGTCAGCTCGGCGTCCTGCCAGCCGCGCCGCCCCATCAGTCCGGCCATCGCCACCCGCGCATCGTCGGCGTCCAGGGTCAGGGAAGCGATGGCCGGGAGCTCTGCCGGACGGCCCGTGACCACGGAGCGGAGCCCTCGCAGCGGGGCCTTGGCCAGAGAGAGAGCGGCACTCGCGACCGTCACGCCCGCAACCCACGCCTCACCGCCGCGACAACATCCGCCACGTCCTCCTCAGTCAGCTTGGCAGACAGAGGCAGGCTAACGGTCTGTCGGCCCAGCCTCATGGCGTTGGGGAACTCCTCAGGACGCCAGCCGAAGGTCTGCTGGTAGTAGGGATGCTCCGGCACGCTGAGATAGTGAACTCCCACGCCGATGTTCTGAGCGGTCATGGCATTGAGGAAGCCGTCTCGGCTGACGCCGGTCTGAGCCTCGTCCACCATCACGGTATAGAGGTGCAGGCCGTGGCGGGTATCGGCCTCCGGAGCAGGGGGAAGCCCCAAGGGCAGAGAGGCAAAGGCCTCATCATACCGGCGCCAGACCTTCTGCCGCTTCTGCCAGTAGGGCTCCACGCGCTGGAGCTGGTGCAGTCCCAGGGCGGCCTGTAGGTCCATCATGTTGTACTTGAACCCGCACTCAACGACCTGATAGTGCTTGTAGCCCTCATCGCTGAACCTCTTCCAGGCGTCCTTGCTCATGCCGTGGAGGGCCAGAACCTTGATGCGGCCGGCGTGCTCCTCTTTGTTGGTGAGCACCATGCCGCCCTCGCCGGTCACCACGTTCTTGGTGACGTAGAAACTGAAGCATCCGAAGTCACCGAAGGTACCGCAGGCCTGCCCGTGGTACTCCGACTCGATGGCGTGGGCGCAGTCCTCGATGAGGGCCAGCCCGTGCTTGCCGGCCAGGGCCGTAAAGGCATCCATGTCGCAGGGCCGGCCGGCGAAGTGGACCGGCAGCAAGGCACGGGTGCGCGGGCCGATCTTCGCCTCCACCGCGCGGGGGTCCAGGTTCATGGTCTCCGGATCCACGTCGGCCAGCACGGGAGTCGCTCCCGCGTGAATGATGGCGTTGACGGTGGCGCAGAAGGTGAGGGGGGTAGTGATCACCTCATCGCCGGGCCCAAGCCTGGCCGCCAGGATGCTCAGGTGCAGGGCGGCCGTGCAGGAGTTTACCGCCACGGCATGCTTGGCGGACCGGTAGTCGCGGAAGTCTTTCTCGAACTGGGCTACCTTCGGTCCCGTACCCAACCAGCCGCTGCGGAGGCTGGCAACCACCTCCTGGATCTCCGCCTCCTCGATGGCCGGCGCGCCAAAGACCAGGAAGCGGTCAGCGCCGCGAACCGGCCCATCACCCAGAGGAGGTCGCTCCCCTGCTCCTTGTACTGGCAATCTGTCACTCCTTACCCGAGACGGGCGGGCACTAGGACTGTCCGGCCGGGGGCCGGCCCGCGAGTCCGCGGTGGCTGGCACCGCCGAGGGCGGCACGGTACCTCGGTAGGGGCGGGGAGCTCGTACCCTCGCTGCTCAACAACCACCCGTGGTCTGTTGAGCAGCGAGGGCTACCGGCAGCCCCCGGCGGTTTGTGGGGTCAGCCCTTCGGATCGTCGGCCCCCTGAACCGCGGGCTCCTGACTGAAGTAGTCGTCCGGGCCCGCGCTGCCGTTCCCTGAGGGAGCGGCCAGGGCGTCCTGGCTGTAGTAGCGGAAGTAGGTGTAGTACCCGTAGCCGCGGCCGTCCGTGTGCATGCGGTTCACACAGATGCCCAGCAGACTGCCGTGCGCCGCCAGAATGCGGGCGGTCACCCGCCGGAGTTCCTGGCGAGTAGTCTTGCCCCAGCGGGCAATGAGCAGGACGCCGTCCACCTCCGTCGAGAGGACCAGGCTGTCGGGCAGCACGCTGGCGGGCGGGGCGTCGTAGACCACGAAGTCCATCATCTCGGCAAGCTGCTTGAACACGGCGCGGCAGCGCTGGGAGTTTAGGAACTCCGCGGGGTTGGGGGGGAGCGGACCGGGAGCGAGGACGCTTAGGTTCGGCACGTGAGTGCCCTGCAGCGCGTCCTCTACGGATAGGCCGTCCAGAACCACGTTGGTAAGCCCGCGGCGGGTCTCCAGGCCCAGCATTCGGGCCACGGACGGATTGCGGAGGTCGCCATCCACCAGGGCCACCCGCAGACCGGCGGAGGCAAGCGCGATGGCGAGGTTCACGGCTGCGGTGCTCTTGCCCTCACCCATGCCGGGGCTGGTGATCATCAGCGACCGCACCGGCAGGTCCGGACTGGCGAAGCGTAGGTTGCCGCCCAAAAGTCGGAAGCTCTCCGCCAGGAGGGTCCGATCCTTGGGGCCGGTGATCATCGCCCCCTCCACGCGGGAGGCCTCCGGAATCACTCCGAGGGTCGGCAGGCCCAGCCGCATCTCCGTATCCTCGGGGCTGCGGATGGTCTCATCAAGGTGGTCCAACAGGAAGCCGAGCGCGGTAGCCAGCATCAGGCCCGCCAGCGCGGCCAGGGCCAGGTTGAGCGGAACCTTCGGTACGAAGGGGGAGAGGGGCAGCTCGGCGGCATCGAGGATGTTAGCGGAGGCAAGCTGAGCCTGCTCGCGCAGCGCCACTTGCTGGAGGTCCGCGTTGAGCTCCGTGTACATCCGCTCCTGGTTGGCGACCTCACGGGACAGAGAAGCCACGGACCGCTCTCGAGCCGGCAGCGCCTTCACGGAGGCCCGCAGCTCGTTGACCACCGGAGCCAGGGCGCGCGTTCGGGCCTCTGAGGCCTTGTACTGGGCCTGGGTGTCCGCCGCCTGTTGGATCAGGGTCAGGCGCGCCGGGTTGGCGGCCACCGTCTGTCCGCTCCTGATCAGCTCCCGGCTCGTCTCCGCGACAAGCTGACCCTTGGCCTTGTTGATCTTGTCCTCGACCGCCTTCACCTCCGGCGTGTTGGGCTGGTACTCCTGCAGGGCGGTGGCACGGTCCTGCTCGAGGCTGGCAATGGTGGTGTTGAGCTGGGTGATCAGCGGGTTCAGCGAGGTGCTGGTCTGCGCGACGTAGGTCTTCTCAGACTTGCTCAGGAGGGCGTTGACCGCATCGAGCTGCGCCGCGTAGGAGGCGGTCTGAGTCCGAGAAGTCGCAAGCTCCGTCTGGGTCTTGGCGAGCCGCTCCATGGTGGCGGCGATCTCGTCCGGAACCGAGGCGATACCCGCTCGCTCCTTATACCATTTGAGCCGGTTCTCAGCGTCGGAGAGCTTGACCTTGTTGGAGGCGACCTGCGCCTCCAAAAACTTGCGGGCCTGCCTGGCCGAGGCGCGGTTGGTGTCCTGAGACCTCCGGATGTAGGCGTCCGCGATGGCGTTGGCCACGTCCCGGGCCAGTGCCGGCCGCATGGCGCTGACCGAGAGCTCGATCACGTCAGCGTCCAGGGAGCTATCTGCGTTCACGCTGAAGCTCTTGGAGGAGCCCGGAGGCAGCCCCAGGGCTTTCACCGCGTCCTCGGCGATGGCCGAGCTCTTGATCACCTGAATCTCGGTCTGCATGGAGCGCCGCCGGCCGGCGTCTAGCATCTCGGCGATGGTGTCCGAGCCGTCCCCCCTGCGGGTGATCACGTCCTTGTTCGTGTCTACCTCAATCTTGCAGGTGGCGAGATAGAGGGGGGTCTGGCGAAGGGTCACGACCACGCCCAGCGCGATGCAGGCAAGGAACACCACCAGCAGACGCACGCGGTGCTTCCAGAAGGCCGCCATCAGGTCCCGGAACTCGGACCGATCCTCGACCGCCATGGGGTATCCCGTGTCGGGAGGCCCCCAGCCAGACGCAGTCGGGGCTAGCTCCTGCCGACCCTCGTACCTTTGAATACCCTTCATTCGCTTGGATGCCCTCCGAAAGCTGTCTTGTCCTCACGCGACGTGCCGAGGAGCTGTCGCCGCCCCTGCCTTCTCAGCCCACGGCCCCGCGCCGTGCACGCCTCGGCCACGAGGTCTATCGGCTCAACTCAGCACGCTGCCATCGGCTGGCGAACCGGGCCGTCAACCGGACCGAGAAGTGGCACGCCCTGCGCCCTAGCCGGCTCTATTCACCCGAACGCGAGGAAGCCCGTGTTCCGCACGGCGCGCCAACGCTTCGTGCATCCCGCGGGCTACGACTGGCAACTTGATCACTTCTTCGCGCACACGTACAACACCTCATCGGCGGCGATGGCCCACTCCCTCAGTACCTCAGGCGAACATTCCTTCACGCTCTCATAGGATTCCACGCGAAAGCCCGCGGATTCAAGGCGCTGGGTAACGTCCATTCCGTAGATCCGCACGTGGTCGTCCTGACCAAAGGCCTCCCGCCGCCCCTCCGGAGTGACGATGGTGAAGTCCTCATAGGTGTCCTGGCGGCCAATATCGAGCGGAATCTGGAGCAGAGCCCGACCCTCCGGGGTGAGCACCCGGGCCAGCTCTCTCATGGCCTGCCGGTCATCGTCAACGTGCTCGAGGACGTGGGAGCAGATGAGAAGGTCAACGGAGTTGCTTGGGAGCTGAATGTCCTGAAGGTCCGCCTGGATCATCGCCCGGTGGGGCAGCACATCGGCGCTGACGTAGCTCACCTGAGGCAGGCCTTTGAAGGCGGCCTCCAGGCATTTCTCCGGCGCGAAGTGAACGATCTTGGACCCGGGCTTGGGAAGGCCAAGCCGCTTCATGCACCACCATAGGTAGCGCTGTCTCTCTACAGAGCCACACCTAGGACATAGCACGCCTGGCCGGGGTGGGTCGCCATAGGTCAGGAAGGCCCGGTACCCCTGGTCGCAGAAGGGGCAGAAGACGTTGTGGCCCTGGTAGAGCCTGGCCTTCACTCCTCTAAGGGCGGCACGAGCACTCTTCCGACCGCTCTCGGGTACTAGGCTCCTTGCGAGCGTCCCCAGAACCCCCATCAGCTTCGTCCTCCTCATGCCGTCGTGATACGCGACCCATCGGGATGTGGGGCAACGTCAGGGACGCCTCCGGAGACCGGATCGAGCCGGACACTGCCGCTTGGGCGCACAGACCGTCGCCGGGACGAAGGCCCAATCCTGCCCTCCCGCCCTTGCTCTGAGTCTACGGGACACCCGTGAAATAAGGCTGACAGTTATCTGACATCCACCTGAATCTCCTACACTCCAGCGTCATCCGGCCGCGATCGCCTTCCGACCCCGCACCATCCACTGGAGCGCGTGGAGGCTTGCGCCTCGGGCGGGGCGCGCCTCTGACCCCACCAATAGGAGCGCCACTGCCTCCCAGGTCGGTTGTGACCTGGGAGGCAGTGGCCGTGGCGATGCACTCAATCTATCGGTAGACGGGGCGCCAGCGCGTCGCACGTTACGGCGAACTCACACGCCCCTTCCCGCTAGCGCGGGCGCAAGGCTAGGGCAGCAGACCGATCTGGTCGAGCGGCAGCTTCTGGAAGCCCTGCGTCAAGACGGGGGAAGTGTCCTTCAGTTGGAAGTTCCCGCCCGCGTAGTCCACGAAGAGTGGATCGATCGTGGACCAGTTGTTCTGAACGGTGATGTAGTCAGAGCAGGCATAGCCTCCGCCTGTGAAGGCACCGCTCCCAGAGGAGCCGTCCAGACTGAAGTGACGCTCGTCCACCTTGGTGATGCTCCAGACACCATTTGCGCCGGGCACTCCCCCAACACCGCTGACGGCCAGCCTCCTACCCGTCTGCATCGTGTCCCAATAGGCGTTGGTGAGGACGATGGGACTGCCACCGGCGGCGCCAACGATCGGGCAACCAAGGTTGTCCGCCGAGAGGTCCAGGAAGCTGGGGGTATTGTAGCTGATGTTGTTGATGAACTGGTTGTACTTGCATCGTGCCGGCTCATCAGACAACAGGTTGGTCATGTGCGGATACTTGGCGTAAGGAGACGTCGGCGAGGTGGCGTTGTACTTGGTCAGCGCGTCGTACAGGCTTGTGTCGGTTGGCGTCGGGCCGGTTAGGCTGCTGAGCAGGGAGGGCCGCATCCCGCGCTCATCGATCTGAATGCTGGGCTGGCACTCCAGGAAGACGTTGTTCTGGATGGTGTTGTCCCGCCCTCCGCCAACCATCACGCCGCGGCCGGCCCGGTAGAACAGGTTGCCGTAGACAGTGGTGCCGCAGCTGAGGTCGTCGAGGTAGACGGCCTGAATCAGCTCGTTGGGGGCGGTGGGAAGGCTGTGGAAGTAGTTGTAGCGCACCAGGTTGCCGCGCGCGCACCAATCCCTGCCGATGTAGAAGGCGCCAACGTCACGGACCTCCTGGCATACGTCGTGAACGTTGTTGTACTCCACCAGGTGGTCGTTGCCCGTGATGAAGATGCCGTGGCCCGGGGCGTCGTAGACCTCGTTGTGGTCGGCTCCGTTTCCCACGCCGCCGATGCGGATGCCCGGAGTGAAGGAGCGCCCCCAGCGGGAGAAGCTGTGGATCCGGTTGCTGGTCACGTGGACATTGCCGGGGGTAAGGCTGAGGCGGTCGCCAGAGGTCACCCACACCGCACTGTCGCCTGTGTCACTGATGTCGCAGCGGGTGATCAGGCTATCGGTCGCGTCCTGGAAGTAGGCGCCGTCACGGCTGAGGTTGCGAAGAGTACAGGACTCCACGTGCACCCGAGCTCCGCCCGTCACTAGAACCGCGCGGTCACGGCCATTCTCGATGGTGAGGCCCCGGAGAGTAACATCCGTGGCGCCGGAGAGCGAGATCAGGGGAGCCCCCAGGTTGGTGACGTAGGCCTGGGTGGTAGACAGTGAGGACGGGGGCCAGAAATACAGGATCCCGGTCCCTCGGTCGATGTAGTACTCACCAGGGCTGTCCAGCTCCTCGAGCACGTTCATGAAGTAGAAGCGCCCGCCCTGCTGGCCCGCCGCGTAGGCTCTGTAGCCTGCGGGAGCGCCGGGGGCGGTCGTGTACACCGTGCCGCTGGCCGCGTTCAGGGATGAGACCTGCTCGTAGCTGTTGTCCCAGTCGAAGAACCAGTAGCCATCGACCCAGATGTCGGAGGAGGCGGCCCAGGTGGTAGGGCGGCTGTCACTATAGGTGAACTGGCCACCAAACCTGCCGGCCGGAGCGCTCGTGACGTTCAGGAAGCCGCTGTTGGGGTAGCGCGCCAGCGTCATCGGCTCGGTGCCGAAGACCAGTTCCATGGCTCCCGGCCGGGTGGCGCCCCAGTCACCCCTGCGGATGAGGCTGCCGAAATCCGTGATACCGAGCGCCTTGAGGTTGACCTGCATCACGTTGGGAGCGGCGGCGCCAAGACGGGCCGCGATGGCGGGGTCGGTAACGCTCGTCCATCCGCTCAGGGCGACGCCGCCCGTAATATGGACGTCTTCGCCATTGTAGGCGGCGAGCGTAACGGGACCGCCGCTCTGCCCACCGGTCACGTCCCAGAACTCCAGCGTCTTGGTTCGGGGGTAGATTCCGCCGCGGACCAGCAGGCTCACGCCGCCGGGAGGATACACGCCGTTCGACCGAAGCGTGGAGATCATGTCCCTGGCCCGGTCCAGCGTCTTGAAGGGGCCGTCGGTGCCCGTCGAGTTCGGGTCCGGAAGAGCGCCGGACCAGTTGTCGTTTCCCTGCGTGGAGATGTAGAAGGTGCGGGTCAACTGCCGGGTAGGCACGGTCACCACCAGCGCGTTGGAGGTCCCCCTATTGCCCACGGAGTCAGAAGCGTAGGCACCCAGAGAGTGGGGCCCCTCGGCTAGGCTGGCGGGGTCCAGCGTGGTCTGGAAGGGCGCGGAGGTTAGCACTGGGCCGAGGGGCGCGCCGTCCAGGGTGAACTGGAGGGACGAGACCCCACTGGGGTCCGTAGCGCTGGCCGTCACGCTGGTGGCACTGGTGAGGGAGGTGCCTGCCACCGGCGAGGTGATAGCCACCGTGGGGCCGGTCACGTCGTTGGCGACCACGAAGGGTACGGCCACCGAGGTGGTGCTGAGGCCGGTGTTGTCCCTGACCCTCACCGCGACGGTGTGGGTGCCGTTCTGAAGCGTTCGAGTGTCTAGGGAGACCTGAGCCGGGGCCGAGGAGCGCTCGGACCGGAAGTCAACTCCGTCTACCACGAACTGCACTCCAAGGATGCTCTTGGTGCTGGAGGCCGAGGCGGCCAGGGAGATGGTGCCCATCACGCTCGCGCCTGAGGTGGGAGCGGTGATGGTGGCCGTGGGCGGCGTCGCGTCCACGTAGTAGGTGAGGGTGAGCTTGGGCCTCTGGCTGGCCTTGGACTGTTGAGAGGAGTAGAGCCACACGGGTTTGTCTGGCGTCTCGTTGACGATCACCAGTCCGCCGAAGTTCCTTGTTCTCTCCGTTACCCACCTCTGAACCTGATAGAGGTTCAGGGGCGAGGTGGTGACGCCTTCACCGGTCGAAGTGGGGGTGACGATGATGGTAGGGCCAGGCAGGCGGTCAGTGCCGTCGCCGCCGGCGCCGGGAGCAGCCCACTGCTGGCTCCAACTGCGACTGACCCAGTTGACGGCGCTCGGCGCCGTGTAGTCCCACGCGTTCTGGAGGTAGTAGGCGTGCAACCGGTTGCCCGAGGTTGCACGGTAGTAGTTGAGGGTGAGAGCGGCCGAGGTCACCACCGCGCCCACGGGAAGGTTCAGGCTATCGAAACGGAGCAGAGCGCGGGACTCATAGGCCCCGGTGCCGTTGTTAATCAACAAACGGTAGCTCTGAACGGAGGCTCCGGTGGGAGCAGTTTGGTTGTTGATGGCCAGATCCTGCGTGCTGCCGTAGCCATTCACGCCGGACTGGTAACTGACCGTAATTGGTGCTGCGTGGGCCAAACTGAACGTAAAGCCACTCACTGCAAGAAGTAAGCCTAGGCACTGCCGAAGGTACCTAATGCTCAGGAACTGCCTGGATGTTAACGCGAACATGACATCCTCCGGTATAGTTTCCGATCGGTGACCCTGACCCGGCGCGGGGATGATGCCCGCGGACGGCGCGTAGGGCCCCTCAGGACACCGAGTAGTGACTCGTTAGTGGGTGGCCTGACCGCTCGGAACCACGTGGTTCTTCCGTAGCTTGCTAGGGAAGTGAACCAGAATCTGCTGGGGGTTGGTGGGTCGAGGTACCGGAGAGGGGGTGCCCTACGCGACAGGCACGAGTTCGCCCAGGCTAGGGGGCGTGCGCGGACGCGAGTCAGCGCGAGCGTGGGCCCCTAGTGGGTACACGTCACCCGTGGAGCGTGGGGTACCTTGGACGCCGGTGTCAGTACCTCTCAGCCGGCTTTTGGAGACGCCGCCCCCTTCAAACACACCTGCGGCGGCGCGACGGGACGCCCTGTCCCGCGGCCTCTGCTGCAGGCAGCAAAGGGCGCGACGGAGGCGCCGTGGAGATGCCCCAGGCGCTCTGACCTAGCCTCGCGGAGTCAGAGTGAAGGGCGAGACTGTCTCCAGGCGCCGCCCGGCCGAAGCCGTGGGGCCCCTTGGCCCCAGGGACCCATCGACACAGCATCGACAGGCGGGACCGTCCCTCGGAGGATGCGGATCCCTCCAAGGACAGAGACAGAGAGCGACATCTCACCCATAGCTGGGCACGGACTGACACATGGCCGACCTCTAACACCCTGCGTCAGCCTGCTGCTGGCCAGGGAGTCCTTCCCCAGCCAACCTTCATCGTTACGTGGTCACGGACCCAGTGGCCCCCAGCCCTCTCCTGCCGGGACCAGTCCAGTTATCCGTGCTTGGGAACTACAGTGGTTGCACTTCCTTTCCGCCGGAACACCCCGCCACCGCACGCCCTCAGCTTCCTGTGGCCCTGAGAAGCGTTTCATTGGCAGCCTTTCTGGGTAGCCCGACACTAGCTGGACGACCTGCCCATGAGCTGGGTTCCCTGCCTGCTAGCCCACACTCCGCGCGGATTACCCTGGCGGGTCGCGCAGCCCCGGTGCGATGCATCGGCGGAGCTGGCATCAGCTCCGAAGCCCCGCGGCGGCCCACGCTGCCCTATGGTAAGGGCTCCAGCGGATCCCCGACGAGGAACGCAAGCTAGCCCCAGAGCGACCGGCCTAGAGACCCCAACCAGCGAACGGCAGGACTAGTTCCCGCTGGGTTGGGGCACAGGGGGAACCGCGCTGGAACGCCGAACGGCAGTCTCAGCACTTAAGTACCACAGAGCAGGAGACCTGAACGTTTCCTCTCTGGGAGTCTGCGGCGGCCACAGACCTCGCCCGGCGCGTGAAGGCTGGCGCACGGGCGGCGCGGTGCCACCCACACGGCTCCCTGCCGCGGCCCCCGGTGCGCTATACTCGGTCCGTGGGCGACGGTCGGCGCGAAGCCCTGGAACCGGCATTTTGCCAACAGGAGAGACAAGGCATGGTTAGGTCCACGGACGGGGAGGGGGCTGGACTGGCGGAGGTGGGTGTGAAGCAGCAACCCGGAGCCGGAGTGCTGCTGGTGCTTGGGCTGGCGGCGCTGAGCTGGGCGCCGGTGCTGAAGGGGCTGTGGCCCTACTGGGTCCTGGACCCCTACCTATCCCATGGCAGGCTGGTGCCACCGGTCGTGTTACTGCACCTGTGGCTGCAAAGGAAATGGCTCACGCGCTGGGAGGGGTTCCACCCACGAGCGCTCCTACTGGTCCTTCCCAGCGCCGGGCTCTACCTGTTGGGAGCTCTGACCGGGGATCTGTTCCTGTGGACGTGGTCAGCCCTGGGCCTTACCGCCGGAGCGGCGTGGTTCTGCGGGGGCCCGAGGAAGCTGAGGATCGTGGCCGGAGCACTGGGGATGATGCTGCTGACAACGCCCTGGCCGGCGGACCTGGATCTCGACCTGGCCCACAGGCTGCAGCTAAGCAGCAGCGCCCTCTCCGCCATGCTGGGCGGCCTGTTCGGGCTGCCTATCACGCGCCACGACATCGTGGTATCCATCATCCCCAACCAGGCCGCGCCGCCTGTCTTCAGTATGATCGTCGCGGAACACTGCAGTGGCTTCTCCTCCCTCTTCCGTTTCCTGTGGATCGGCTACCTGGTGGCCTACCACACGCCTGTGTCCGCGGGCTGGCGCGCGCTGCTGGTGGCGGCCTCCGTGCCGCTGACCGTGGCCGCCAACACCGCGCGCCTGACCCTGGTACTGCTCATCGCGGCTCACGTGAGCCCTAAGTGGGGCATGTGGTACCACGACCACGAAGCCCCCTTCCGACAAGTGGTCTGCTCCCTGGTTCTGCTGGGCATGCGGCAGGCGCTTCTCGCGTGGCTGCCCAAGGGCACCCGGCGCGAGGACAGCGCGCCGGAGCCCCTTCGCCAGGCAGCAGGCAGCCGGAGGGCGGCCTTCGGCCTCGCCGCCCTGCTCGCCCTGGTGCTTCTGGCCGGCCTCTGGGGTCAGCATAGGGTCAGCGCGCCCGGGATCTCGCCCTCGGCCCTCACCCAGTTGCCGCTGGGGCAGCCGGGGTGGAGCGTCGAGGACCGCGGAGCCAGAAGCGATGACGCCCTGCTGGTGCGCCCGGACGCGCTGTTGATCCGCCGGTATGAGTCCAAGACAGGGGACAGCCTGGAGTTGGCCGTAGCCGCGTCCGCTCAGGGCATCCGAGTCCCCCACGGCTTCCAGTGCACCGCGGAGACCTGGTGGGAAGACACGGGGCAGTGGCAGTCCTCCCTGAAGCTTGAGGGCGGCTCCGTACCGCTGTCCCAGTCAGTACTGGCCAATGAGACCGGCGAGCGGGAGCTGATGACCTACTTCTATGTGGGGCCTCGGGGCCCGACGCGGAGCCTACTAGGGCTTCGGCTGTCGCAATGGGTGGCCCTCCTGAGGGGAGCCCCCTCCCAGGGCGCGATGGTGAGGGTCAAGGTTGCCATCAAGAAGGACCTGGGAGAGGCCGATGGCCTAACACGCGACTACCTAGCGCGGAACCTTCCGATCCTTTTGGGCGTTCTCCGAAGCGGCGGCCGCTGACGACTGCCTCTTTGCCGGATGCCGGCTCGGGGGGTGGAGACTCCTTTCAGGAGCCTGTCAGCTATCTGTCACGCGGACGTGCTAGTCTTGCGGGTGTCCTGGCGCTCGTGTCGAAGGAGCGCCAGACCGCTAGTCCCGGATGAAGCCCTAACGAGGGTTCATCCAACCCGACGATACGCTGGCGCGCGCTGTGCGGGCGCCCGGCGCCTCTGGCCGTGCGTCGACCATGGCCGAGGCAACGTCACGGAGAGGTGACTCGTAATGAGCAGAAGACTACTCTCAGTCCTTGGCGTAGCTGGATCGCTGCTCCTGTCAGCGCTGCCGGCTCGAGCCCAGACTGCGGACTTCGCGGCAACAGGCGCGGTTCCAATCCTTACCGGGAGCTATCAGGTTTCCCTGACTCCCAACGCGGCCCCGAACACCTGGGACGTGAACATCGTTGCCAACGTTCCCAACCCCACGGTGGATGTGATGACCGTGGTGCTGGACTTCGTTCCCTCCGCGAACATCGCTGGTTTCGCGGCCGGAATCACGTCGGGCGGGCCCATCTCGCCCTGGACCTCCGCCGTGATCAACAATGGTGGCAGCTCCATCGCCTTCACGGCCGACCCTGGCATGGCGCTGAAGCATGATGCCTCCAACCATCTGCTTGGGCAGTTGGTGTTCAACCCTGGCGGTGCCCCGGCCGCCGGCAGCTTCGTTACCGCGCAGCTTTCCGGCAACGCGGGCGCTTACAACGGATACGGGAAGTTCGGCACCGTGCCGGAGCCCGCGACCCTGGCCATGGCTCTGCCCGGCCTGCTTCCGCTGGGTCTCCTGCTTCGCCGACGGAGGGCCAGCCGCTAGCGCCGGGTTCCGAGCCTCGCACCAAGGGCCGGCCCAGTCCCCCTAGCGGAGAGCATCCGGTGCTCCTGTAGAGGCCGCGTCTCGAGCTTCCACAGGCTTCGACCAACCAGAACGGCCTACCCCTCGGGGTAGGCCGTTCTGTTTGTGGGTGAGGGCGGTAGGGGCCGGTCGTGGGGTCGTAGGGTCGCAGGGGGAGGGCCTCAGAGGGTGGGGTTGGGGGTCCACAAGGCCAAGCCCGGTGGGACCGGAGGGGCGGATCGGGGGTGCCGATCGCCCACCCCGTAAAGGGGTGGGCTGGCTTGGCGCTCCGCGCGGAGCTGCCGCCGGACAGCGTCGCGGCACGCTACTGTTAGCCTGAGGAGCCGCGGCGGTTGGGCCCAACGCCATATGGCGCCTCGGTGCGTTGCGTTGAGCAGAGTCTCAGCGGTTGGTGGATTCGAGGTCGGCCCGCACCCTCCTGAGACGCCGCCGCCGATCCGGTTCGGCGTGACCTTCTGTCCAAGGGTGCCCTAGACCCCTGAAGCCATACGTCGTGGCTCCTCTGGCCAACGGTAACATGCTGCGACGCTGTCCGGCGGCAGCTCCGCGCGGGGCGCCAAGCTAGCCCACCCCTTTACGGGGTGGGCGATCGGCACCCCCGATCCGCCCCTCCGGTCCCACCGGGCTTGGCCTTGTGGACCCCCAACCCCACCCTCTGAGGCCCTCCCCCTACGACCCTACGACCCCACGACCGGCCCTTACCGCCTCACCAATCGGAGGAAGGTGCGGTAGAGGATGCCCAGGTCCGTCAGGACGGTGCGGCGCTGGAGGTAGCGAAGGTCGATCTCCAGCTTCGCCGGTAGCACCTTGTCGCGGTAGGCGGCTTCGGGGTCGGGGGCGGCGGCGAGCACAGCCTCCTCGTCGCAGTACTCGATCTGGCAGGGCCCGGTGATGCCCGGGCGCGCGGCCAGCACGGCCCGCTGCCGCTCATTGTAGAGCTTCACGTAGTGGGGAACCTCGGGGCGCGGGCCCACCAGGGACATCTGCCCCAAGAGCACGTTGATGAGCTGCGGCAGCTCGTCCATCTTGGTCTTGCGCAGCAGGCGGCCGATGGGCGTCACACGGGAGTCGCCGGAGCTGGTGACCAAAGGTCCCTCGGCGGAGGGACGCATGCTGCGGAACTTGAGGATGCGGAAGGTGCGGCCACCCCTCCCTACGCGCTCCTGAGAGAACAGCGCGGGGCCGGGCGACGTGAGGCGGACGAGAAGACCGACCAGAAGCAGCAGAGGGGAGAGGAGGAGCAGACCAAGCAGCGAGGCCACGACGTCCAGTGAGCGACGCGTGGCCTCGTCAAGCCAGGGGATCAACGGTGGTACTTGGCAATCACTTCCTTCACCGCCCAGGTTACGTAGCGGACATCTTCCTCGGACATGCGGGGGTAGAGCGGCAGGGAGATCATGCGCTCATAGGCCGCCTCCGCGACGGGGAAGTCGCCCGGCTGGTAGCCGTACTTGTTCCTGTAGTAGGGCTGCAGGTGAAGCGGGATGAAGTGAACGCTGGTGCCCACGTTCATCTTCTTGAGCTCCTCGATGAAGGCGGCTCGGTCGATGGTGAGGGCACTGAGGTCAAGCTGAATCACGTAGAGGTGCCGGGCGTGGACCACGTGGGGATGGGTGGCCAGGACGGAAACCTCGGGGACCTCGGAGAAAGCGCGGTCGTACATGCGGGCGTAGACGCGCCGGAGGTCGTTGAACTCGGTGAGGCGCCGGAGCTGAACCAGGCCCAACGAAGCGGCCAGGTCCGTCATGTTGTACTTGTAGCCCAGGTGCATCACGTCGTAGTGCCAGGAGCCCTCGGAGCTGTAGCGCTTCCAGGCGTCCCTGCTGATGCCGTGCAGGCCCAGGATGCGCGCCTTGTCGGCCCACTCCGGGTTGTCCGTGGCCAGCAGGCCGCCCTCGGCCGTCGTCATGTTCTTGGTGGCGTAGAAGCTGAAGCAGGTGATGTCCCCCAGGCTTCCCACGGGGCGGCCGCGGTAGTAGGCGCCCATAGCGTGGGCGGCGTCTTCCACTACCGGCAGTCCCGCGTCGCCGGCCAGGGCGAGGATGCGGCCCATCTCACAAGGATGCCCGCCGTAGTGAACGGGAAGCAGGGCCTTGGTGCGGTCGGTGATGGCTCGAGCCATCTGGCGGGGCGAGATGTTCAGGGTATCGGGCTCGACGTCCACGAAGACGGGCCTCGCCCTCATGTACTCGATCGCCTCGGCGGTCGCGCAGAAGGTCATGGGGGTGGTGATGACCTCATCACCCTCCTGCACGCCCAGGACCTCGAGAGCCAGGTGAAGCGCGGCGGTGCAGGAGTTGAGGGCCACGGCATGCCGAGCGTTCACGTGCTCGGCGCAGGCCAGCTCAAACTCTCCGACTCGAGGGCCGGTGGTGATCCAGTCCGACTGCAGGCACTCTAGAACGGCGGCCATCTCCTCGGCCCCTATGTCCTGCTGGCAATAGGGAAGGAAGGAACGGTCGAGGTAGGCAGTGCGGGTGCCTTCAGTGGTCCCAGCGAGGGTTGGAATACTGGTGGTCATCCTGGCTCCTCTAAGTCCGCGGACGGGGCTGAACTCGAAGTCTCGGCATCTACTCGGCGACTCCAAGACACCCTCCGCAGCTTCCATCCCCAGCATAGTCGGGCTCTCTGTCAGGATGCTGACAAGAGTCGGACAACACTCTGAATGTTGCGAAGGGCTCTGAACCAAGCAGTTAGCGTACCGGGGCATGACTGTTACCCGTCCTCTAACTGCCGCGCCAGCCCGTCTGTGCAAACCTATCCGGCTACTCATGCCGTTCTTGGGCGCGCGCCTTCACACCTCCTCTGGCGCTCCACCCAAGTCGCCGCAAGGCGCCCGCGGCTCTTACAGCCGCCCGCTCTCTTACCCGACGATGATGGGTAGGATCCAATAGGAGCCGAACACTCTACGCTCCTTTGCCGTTCGCTTTCGAGCGGTTTACTGCTATAGGCCCCAGGGTAAGCTGTTAGCGCGGCCGAGACATGGCGCGCGCCCAGCACAACCCCCCTATCCCATGCCCGAGGCGACCCCTGCTGGCCCACGCCACAGGCCTCGTGAGGGGACGCCGGTGCGCGCTGGGGTCCGGCTCCAAGGCCGCGAGGCCACGACTGAGGTAACGCGCTTGTGGGTTGGGCCGGCCCGGCAGGGCTGCCCCCCGCACGACAACCGAGACACGATCCGGCGAGAGCGATGGGCGCGACCGCCCAGGGCGCGCCGGGCGTCCACGGCGAAAGGCTCGGAGAGATGGCA
>DASXUI010000183.1:0-7030 GCA_036504955.1 Armatimonadota bacterium | reverse complement strand
GCTCGTCCTCCTGTCCAACTGCCCCCCTCGCTCATCCTTCTGCTGGTAGGGGTCATACGGTAGCCATGCGTTTGGCAGCGGGTATGGCCATGGGTCAGATACTCAGGCGACGGCCGACATCCCTGCAGCTCGGCCGGTCCGGCCTGGCTACAGGTACGCGTCAGTAGCAAGGACACGACCGCGGAATGCCGCCACATCCACGCAGTCTGCCGGACTGGAATGCCACCCTTGACGGTGGATAGCTCCAGGCAGAGCATCACCACCAAGGCGCGAAGGCGCTCGGGCACCAGCGATGAGCCGGATCCTGTCGCCGACTAGGGCGGCCTTCTGCCCCGGGCCTCCTACCTCATGGCTCGACTTAGGCCATCCAGATCTTGTCAGCACTCGCTGTCCAGCCAGCGTGGAGGGGCGGCATACAGTCTCACAGGGGACACCACTCGTGCTCACTGGGAGCCTTCAGATGCCGCCACGGGTGGCCCAAGGCGTACCTCGACCCTGGGTGTCGGGGGTTCGAATCCCTCCGGGCGTATACGTCACTGAGAACCAACTGCGAGGCCCCACCGCTAGCGATAGTGGTGGGGCCTTCTCTGCTTCTGGGGGCAGCCGGTCTCTCCGGCGCGAGCGGGTCCCCTGCCACCCCCCGAGCGCCCGGCGACGAGGCGATCTCTGGGGGGACGGGGGCAGCGGAGCTGCGTCAGAGGAGTGTGTTCCAGCTCCACATCGTAGGTATGTCGTCTGAGTGTCGCGAGAGGATGGGAAGCCATGCGGAAGTGCCGGTGGGCCCTGGTGGCCTGCGCGTTCGCCGCTCTTTGGGGTACGCGGAGTGAGTCAGCAGAGCCGAGTTACCACCAGGTTGCGAAGCTTCAGATAGGGGGTGACGGGGGTTGGGACTACCTCAACCTGGATCCTGAGACCCATCGCCTGTACATCGCCCGATCGAACAGGGTCACCGTCGTTGACGTTGACAAGGGCTCGGTGGTTGGGGAGGTGCCCAACACTCCCGGGGTCCATGGTGTGGCGCTGGTTCCCAAGCTCAAGCGCGGCTTCGCCAGCAGCGGAGCCGACAACGCGGTGGTGGTGTTCGACCTGGGCACGCTGAAGGAGACGGGCAGAGTCACCGTGGGTTCGCGGCCTGACGCGATCCTCTTCGACTCCGCCACCAACCGAGTGTTCACGATGAACGGTGGGAGTCAGGACGTCACCGCCGTCGACCCCAAGTCGCTCAAGGTGGTGGGCACCGTCCCCGTAGGGGGGCGCCCCGAGTTCGCCGTATCCGATGGGCGGGGCCACGTCTGGGTGAACATCGAGGACAAGGGGGAGGTAGTGGAGCTTGACCCCAGGGCGCTGAAGGTCACGAACCGGTGGCCCCTGGCCCCTGGCGAGGGCCCTTCGGGGCTCGCCCTGGACACCCGCGGCCGCAGGCTCTTCTCCGTGTGCGACAACGGCAAGATGACGGTCCTTAACGCGGATACCGGCAAGCTGGTGGCAACGCCCGCCATCGGCCAGGGCCCCGACGCATGCGTCTTCGATGGCTCACTGGGTCTGGCCTTCAGCTCCAACGGCAGAGACGGGACCCTCACCGTGGTGAAGCAGGAGACGCCTGACCGGTACCGCGATCTGGCGACGGTTCCGACGCAGGCCGGTGCCCGAACCATGACGCTCGACCCCAAGACGCACCGGATATACCTGGCGACGGCGAGCTTCGCGCCACAGACCAGCGGAGGAGCAGGGCCGCAGCGCCGCCCGGCCGTGCTGCCGAACTCCTTCGTCATCCTGGTCTACGGACCGTGAACAGCTCGCTGAGGCACGGATGCTAGCCCGACTTGAGCGAGAGACGCGGGGCCGGTGAGTCAGACCCAGGGCTGGCTGGACCACGGCCCCGGCGCGGGGCTGGGTACCGACATGAGACGTAGCCGGACAACCAAAGGTGTGCTCCTGGTCGGCGTATTCGCTGCGGCTGTAGTCTGCCTGGGCTTGGGCCTGTTCGCTCGGGCGAACCATGGCCGAGGACGGTCACCAGAGCCCTCGGCGCCAGTCGAAGTACGGGTGTCCGATCAGCCCGCCGATGTGGGTGCCGGTCCCGCACAACCCGCCCCCGAGGAGCCGTCCGGCGATCCGTTTGGCCCACCGGGCACCCCGAAGCCCAGGAACACCCCCACTCACGTGGCGCGGGCCGAGCCCCGAATCGCCACCTACGAGGACCTGGGCTTATCGCCTGGCCCTGAGCCGGAGAGCGACGAGGCGAAGGAGCCCGCGGACACCTCGGCAGGCCCACCGGTCACCCAGGAGGAGGCCCGAGACGCCCTGGCCCGAGTAGGGACCGACCTGGAAGCCGAGAGGACCTGGACTCGGGCGATCAACGACCCGAACCGGCCCGCGGATGAGCGGAAGGGCCTGATCGAGGATCTCAACGAGGCGGGGTTTGCGAGTCCGGACAACCCGTCCATGGCCGATCTGCCGCTGATCCGTAGTCGCCTGGCGCTGATTGGCAGGCTTGCTCCAAAGGCCCTGGATGACACCAACGCCGCCGCCTTCGAAGAGGCTCGGAAGGACCTCGCGGCGATGGAGTCCCGCCTCACCGGCGGCTAGCGACCAGATCCGGCGGGCGACAGGAGCACCCAGGCCGAGGGTGACCCTGTCCTTTGGGGGCGACGGGGCACGCCTGATCGGCAGGGATACGCTCACAGCCTCTTAGTCGAACCCAGTGCCGTGGCGGCAGGTCTCACTCTGCGATGCCGCAAGTATGTCGGCGCTTGCTGTGCTGTCCCTTGGAAAGGAGGTCGGCGTGAGAACCAGTGCGGGGATCGTGGTGGTGTTGGCGGCTCTAGGCACGGCCCTGGCGGTGAATCGATGGGGCCACGGGCCCCGCCCACTGGCGGCTGGCGATGAAAGGAGTGCCGGCTCTCCGGGGACCTCGGGAGCGGAGAGCCGGCAGGGCGATGAGGAATCTCGCACCGTCTCCGCAGCGTGGGCGCTCGACGGAGCTCGGGAGCTCAGGGCCTCCAGCAACTGCGGCGCCGTGACCTTCGCGCCGAGTGAGAGTGAGGAGGTCAGACTGAAGTGGACGGCGCGGGCCGGAGGGGAGCAGGCCACCGCCGAGCGCTTCGTGCGCGAGGCTCGGGTCACGTGGTCGCGCGAGGGCGACGCCTACGTGGTGACCAGCGTGTGGCCCTGGGAGCAACAGCCGCCTGAGCTGCATAGGGCCAGAGTCGACCTCGAGATCACGGGGCCGGCAAGGCTGCGAGTGCACTTGGTCTGCCAGAACGGCGCGGTCGAGGCCTCGGGGCCCGCTCAGGCGCGGCTAGAGACACAGAACGGCGCCGTGTGCCTTCGCGACTGCGCCGGAACCGCCGAAGTGAACACGATGAACGGCGCGGTGACGGTGGAGCGGTGCGGCGGCGCCTTGCATGCCTCTTCCCAGAACGGCGCTCTTAAGCTCTCCGGCTGTCGCGGCCCCGTTGAGGCGTCTACCCAGAACGGGGAGGTCCGCGTTGCCGGCGCCCAGGGACCGGTAGACGCGAGCGCGGTGAACGGCCCCGTGCAGGTGGATCTGGAGGCCTCTACGTCAGCGCCGGACGTTAGGCTTGAGACTCAGACCGGAGAGATCCGGCTGACAGTGCCACTCACGACGTCCGCTCGGGTCACGGCTGACTCCCAGACCGGCAGCGTGGAGATTGGTACGGAATCGGAGCGTAGGGACCTTGGGGCCCACGCGGAGAGGGTGCTGGGAGCCGGTGACGGCCACATCAGCCTGAAGACGACGCTTGGAGCCATTCGCCTGGTCGAGGAGGGCTGACCGAAGCTTCTCTCAGCACGTCGCTGAGGGCGGCAGGGCGTATCGACGGTCGTCTCCAAACCACTGAAGTCGTGCAAAGGCCCGGCAGGCTAAGCCGCCGGGCCCTTGTCATGCCTAGAGCCCCATTCGCGCCGCCCCAAGCCCCATCAGGGGCGAGAGACGGCACGACCGAGCTCAGCTCCTGCGGCGTCGAAGCAGCAGACCCAGCGGAGCCAGCATCGGCAGCACCATGGCGACGGAGGTAGGCTCCGGGGTACTGTAGCCGGTCGGCGTGCCGAAGGTGTTCAGAGCCGCATGCACGTTTGGCTTGTCGTAAGCCACCGTGATGACGGCGCTCTGACCGGGCAGGAGGGGGGTGAGCCAGTTCCAGTCCGCGAAAGCCCCGTTGCCAGTGATGGTGACAGGCCCCACGTTGACGCCGGTCACACCCAGGATGTTGGTGTTGCCGCCACCCGCCTCATGCAGGTGGAAGTCGGTGAACACCAGATCGCTGGAGATGTTCGCGATGGTGTAGTCCTGGGATATGGTCCCGGACTCACCCTGTCGATCCGGCCCTTGTAGCTTCTGCTGAGTCAGGCTGTAGTAGGACGTGGTCTGAGCGAAGCTAGGGCCGCAGAGGCCCAAAGCAAGCACAGCCCCGCTAGCCGAAATTGCCAGTCTTCCGGTCATGGCGATTCCCCTTCGTTGCCACCCCAGCCCCGCTCCGCTGAGCCAAGAGAAGGCGCATGTAGCGCTGCAGCGACTGAAACGGAGACGCCGAAGGGGCCATCCCCGCTTCGCCCTAGCCCGCATGGCGCACGAGGCGCTTGCGAGTTGCGCAGTGCGCGGGCTTCCACAAGCTTTCGTGGATAGCGCGGGCTAGGTGTCCTCCCGCACGAGGGCACGAGCCCAGTACAAGGGCGTTAACGGACAAGAGCCTGACACCTAAGTGATACAATCCTGAAAGGGACCTAGCTCTTGTGGGCATACCGGGGGAATACACCGAGGGGCAACCCGAGGAAGGAGCCGGCCGCCGAATGGCGCAAGGGGTGACAGGAGTCGCGGGCTGCTCCGGCGCCAGCAGGTGCCAGTAGACCACGCCTGCCCCATCTCGTACAGGAAGCTCCTACACGTCGTGCGGGGCGCCGGAGTCCACAGGCTTTCCCAGGACCTTGAAGGCTAGAGCGCCTCGCCGCGTAACGTCCCTGTTGTAGATGGGTCCGGGGCATTGAGGCCTTCGCGCAAGGCCCCTACCACTATACGCATCTGTACCTGGAGGTCACCTATGTCGGAAAGCAAGCTGAGGGTAGCCGTCATCGGGACGGGGATGATCGCCAACGCCGCCCACATCCCCGCCTGGAAGAACCTCAAGAAGGACGTGGAGCTGGTAGCTTTCGCGGACAAGCTGGGCGAGAGGTCCGAGCTTCTGGCCAAGGAGCACGGCGTTCCCAAGGCTTACGACGACTGGCGCAAGATGCTTCAGGAGGTGAAGCCTGACCTCGTTTCCGTCTGCTCCCCCAATAGCTACCACAAGGAGCACACCATCGGGGCGCTGGAGAGCGGGGCCCACGTGCTGTGCGAGAAGCCTATCGCCACCAGCCACGCGGACGCGGCGGCCATGTACGCCGCCGCCAAGGCTGCTGGAAAGCTCCTCATGATCGGCCAGAGCGCGCGCTTCTACAACCGCGCCCAGGTCGCCAAGGACATCCTTGACTCCGGCAAGCTGGGCCAGCCCTACTTCGCGGAGACCTGGTACATGCGGCGGCGAGGCATCCCCACCTGGGGGCAGTTCCACATGAAGGAGCATTCCGGCGGCGGCCCCGTCTATGACCTCGGCGTGCACGCCATCGACCTCCTCTTCTGGCTCCTGGGCAGCCCCAAGGTGAAGGCGGTCAGCAGCCAGACCTACACCAAGATTGGCAACCGCGACGAGAAGCTCTGGACCTCCCTGGCGGACAGCGGTGCCGGCGAGGGAGTGCTTACCCCACGCCCCTACGACTACCGCGAGTTCGACGTGGAGGACATGGCGGCCGGCTATATGCGCCTGGAGGGGGACCTCACGATCTTCTTCAAGACAAGCTGGGCCGCCAACGTCCCCAAGGGGCACGGGCACACCCTCATCCTGGGCACCGAGGGAGGACTGACCCTCGACCCCATGGTGCTTGCCACCAACATGAATGGCCACCAGATCGAGGTCACCCCCGACGTCCCCGCGGACGCTCACGGGGTCTTCGCCGGCCACTGGGGTGAGACCGCTCACTTCGTGCGCGTCATCAAGGGTGAGGAGAAGGAGCTCATCGTGAAGCCGGAGCAGGTGCTCAACGTGATGAAGGCACTGGACGCGCTCTACCAGTCGTCGGCCCTGGGACACGAGGTTATTGTTGAGTAACAGCCCCAGCCACGCGGCCTATCGTGCGCGGAGCTTGAGATGGTCTCCCCCGGCCCAGGCCGAGGGGAAGGATTGGGTGTGAGCATGGAAACGAGCGTACTGCCGATCAGGCTCTATGGCGACTTCGTGAGGGAGCTGGGCAAGGCCGTCGAGCGCGCGGGCTCCTTCGCCTTTGAGGGGGACGTGCTGGTGGGCCTCCAGAACGCCGTCGCGGAGTGTGCGGACCTTCATGAGGGCTTCAACGAGCTCACCCTCACGGCTGACCAATGCGAGCAGTTGGCCGATGTGGTTGAGTTCTTCATCAACCTCCGCATCGATCCCAAGGAAGCCTCCTACGAACGGCTGACGACGTTCGTGGCCCGCCTCAGATATCTGTCGGCGTCGAGCTACATCCGACGCTGATGCCGAGGCCGGGCCGCGACACGCGAGGATGCCGTTCAGTATAGGAAAGGAACCTTACTCTTGAGTGATAGAAGCGCAACCACGGCCGCCAGGCCCTCACGGGTGACTCGCAGGGATGTGATCCTGGGCGCTGGCGCCGCCGCCCTCTCCCTCTCGCTGGCCGGGTCTGGGGCGGCGAGAGCCGCGGGCGCCAACGAGAAGCTAGATATCGGTTTCATCGGCTGCGGCGGGCGTGGGTCGTGGATCGCGGACCTGTTTCGCAAGCACGGCGGCTACAACATCGTCGCCGCCGCGGACTACTTCCAGGACCGGGTGGACGCCTTCGGCCAGGAGTTCGCCATCCCAGCCAACCGCCGCTACACCACGCTCTCGGGCTACAGACGCCTGCTGGAGCAGAAGCTGGACGCGGTGGTCATCGAGAGTCCTCCCTACTTCCACCCGGAGCAGGCCGCGGCGGGGATCGC
>DASXUI010000182.1:0-8352 GCA_036504955.1 Armatimonadota bacterium | reverse complement strand
GCCGGCACCACCAGCAGGCCCAGCACAGCCAGGGCTACGCACAAACGAGAGAACATCCTTCAGACCTCCTGACCCGCGCTATCTGAACACGCATGAAGCTTGGGCTGGCATACTGGTGCGTCGCTTAGCTGGGACGGAGCCTCGCCAGGCACCCGCGACAACGCGGATAGCGGCGCAATGCCCCCGTCCATCCTTGTGACGCCCGCACTCCCCCACAGGTTTCCTCAGCCCCCCTACCGCTGGACCCGAGCGGTTCCACGGAAGGGCGCCATGTCAGAGCCATGAACGACTCGTCGGCGCCTCGGGCAAAGCATCCTTCGGCCCCCGGGGAGCGCCTTGGACGGAAGCACCGCAGTCCACTCACCCATCTGTTCAGCTAGAGGGCGGAGAGTTCCTCGTGCGCGGGGTCGCTGGTTGCGTCCGGGCGCGACCGGTAGGCGCGCGCCCGCACCGGAAAAGGCCGGACCAGCACCACATGGCGGGCCGAAGGTCTCAGCCCTCCGGCCAGTACCGCGCCACCAGCGCGCGGAGGTGGTCGATGGAGCGGCGAGTACCTCGGTTCCCCTGCGGATTGCCATCCTCGTAGGTCAGCACCCCGCTATACCCCCTGGCGGCAAGCGCCTGCAAGAGGCCCTCCAGGTCAGCCATCCCCTCACCCAACACCGTCTGGTCGGGAAGCCCAGGAAGCCTGTCGCTAACGTGCACCAGATCCACGCTCCCAAGGGCATCCAGGAGGTCGCTGGAGTCGGAGAAGGTCGCCAGGGACGTCGAGCAGTTGAAGCTGGCCCCCATCCCCGCGCCACTTAGCCGAGCGTGGAGTGCAAGGTAAGTACCCGGATCGTGGCAGAGGTCACTGGAGCTCCAAAGGGGGTCCTTCATCTGGTTCTCCAGGACCATCCGCAGGCCCAGCCCCCGTGCCTCCTCCTGCAGGCTCAGAAGGCCGGCCTCGGCCAGGCCCAGCGCCTCGGAGGCGTTCTGGCCGGGGTGCTGGGGACCCGCGCCCACTCGCACGAGCGCGCAGCCGATCGTGGGACCCATGGCAAGAGCTGACCGGGTACGCCCTATGGACCCCTCCCGTACCTCCACGTTCGGGTTCGTGAGGTCGGGCGCGCAGACGAGGGCAGAGCATGCCAGCTTGTACCAGCGCAGCATGCTCTTGAGATCCGCCACATCGTGGGGATCGTCACATCGGACGGTTGCCTCGTGTACCTCCACTAGGTCGAGGCCCAAGTCCTGACGGGCCTGGCGGAAGACCGCCTGGCGCGTGGGCCAGGCGCTCTCGACCATCGAGGGTAAGCAGCGAAGGGGAAGCCAGGAGAGCTGAGGTCGGGTCATAGGCGGGGAAGCCGCGCCTGGGATGGGCGATGAGCCGGCGTGCTGGCGATCACTCAACACCCGCCAACCACCCGTCCAGATCCCCCCTATCGTTGGCGGCCTTCAGGTCGGTGTAGCCCCCCACGTGGCGCTCGCCGATGAAGACCTGGGGCACGGTGGTCTGGCCTGTCAGCTGTGCGATGCGCTCAGCCACCTCCAGGGGCCGCAGGTCGAGGTTGATCTCCTCGAACTCCACCCCCTTGTCCCGAAGCAGGCTCTTGGCCGCCGAACAGTAGGAGCAGAAGGAGCTTGAGTACAGGAGTACCTTCGGTGGCATCATCATCAACCTATCTGCTAGTGCCCAATGCGTGGGATGGCCCTAACCGCGCCAGGCACGAGCCGCTTGCGCGTCGTGCATCGCGCGAGCTTCCACACGCTCTAGTGAGTAGTGAAGACCAAGGGCAGCGGCTGCGGCCACCTCGAGACGGCCCCCCACCTTGGAGGAGTCGCCCCCCGATCGCCGAACTGTCTCTCCTCGGCAGGCGTCGAGTCCGGCAGCTCACTTGGCTCGTAGGCGGGCAGCGTCAGAAGCTCCCCTAAGCTGGCGCGGCACAAGGTGCGCGTTGGGCCCGATAGGCAAAGCGGTGCTGGTGGCGGCTAGAACGGGGCGCTGGAAGCCACGGCCTGTATTGTCTGCTGGCACTAGGCGCTTCCTCGCTCTATACCGTGCGCGATTGCCTGCACAGTTGTAGTGGGACCCTCCAGGTGGCGTCAAGCAAGGGGGGCCGTATCGAGCAGCGCGATGGGTCAGATCTGTCTGGCCCGTGGGGCCGGTAGCCGCTCCTGTGCGCCTGTGCTCAGGCGCCCCGTGGGGACCTGGAACCAACGCCCGCGGTTCGGAGTCACTTCGTACTGCAGACGCCATAGGAGCGCGAAGCCGTCACAGCTCCCAGCGTCCCCGCGAGGGACCCCACGCAGGCGACGCGCTGGTAGGGCCTTGGCCCGAATGCAGGCTGAGTGTGGGCGACTTGGCACTCACCCAGGGGCGATGCGTCAGGTGCCCCCGCCTGGTGGGTAGGTATCTATCGTACACGTGACCGCCCTGGAGGCAGGCGGAACCGGGGACTCAGCCCCCGACGGCGCTGAGGTGGTTCGGAGGAACAACTTGAGCAGGTATCTGGGGTACGCCGACTACTACTGGGAGGTCGTTGTCGACGGTAGGGATCCCCGCGAGGGCTACCGCATCTTCTTTGAGGAGCGCCGCACAGGCACGCGGCACTTCCACCGAGCGGCGAAGACGGAACGCGAGATGACCTGCATCTGTCGTACGCTGCAGCGGGACCTCTGCCTGCCGGAAGAGGAGTTCGAGGGGAAGTACAGCCTGCGGCTCAGTGCCCCAACCCAGGAGTCCGTTCCGGCCGCCGCCGCTCAGACGGCCTAGCCGGCGCCGGCCCAAGCATGCTTGTCTCACCACCCCAGATGCGCGAGGCGCGACGCCCCGAGCATCCCGCGGGCGAGCACGTCCGCCCTTCTCTCATGCGAAGGGCGGCCATCTCTCGGGCCGCTCCGCCCCACTCCCGCCTCACGCCGACCAGCCTGTTCTCCCCTGATCGCGAGCGACACCCAGGCTTAGAGCATCAGCTCCCCGCCGCGCCTTGGGTGGTGCGCCCCTCGGCCCCCAGCCTTCGCGCCAGCCTCACCTGGAAGAGCTGGTGGGGACCGAAGAAGGTCAGCTCAGCCCTCTCAACCGGCCTGCCAGGCCAGGAGAGGCCCGGCTTCAGCCCCATCCGCCTGCCCGGCTCCAACAGCAGTGAGGTCGCGGGGTTCCTGGGGATCGCCACCTTCAGCACGAACCAGCGCCCGTCCCGCCCCTCCAACACCCTCAGGTCACTCGCCTTGACCTTCTCCCGGTTCCAGTAGACGTACACCTGCGGCACCGCGTGGAACTTGTCCCAGTCGAAGATGGCAACGTCCACCTGGCGCTCACCTCCGGCCAGGGAAGCGGGCACCACCTTGAGCCTGTAGTTGTCGCTTCCGTGGAACCACCCATCGTTCCCCGCGTCCAGGTCCAGGTTTAGGGTAACGGGTCGCGACGCGCGCAGGGCGTAGTACAGGTTCTCACGGTCCCAGGCCAGGTAGCAGTCCGCGCGGAACCCCTTGTTGCTCATCGACGCCAGCTTCCGCCAACCGCCCTCTCCCAGCCTGGCTTCCCACCTCGGGGTTCCCTCTGTCCGCACGGGGTCGGCCGCGTACAGGGGGTACGGATCCTTTCCGTCCGGCACGCCGTCGCCATCCGGGTTGGCGTGCCGAGGATCCGGTAGCACGACCGGTCCCCCCATCTCCTCGTCGAGCCCCCGAGTCACGCCCTGGAACGCCATCATCTCGCCCAGGTCGGAAAGCCCGTCTCCGTCAGTATCCGCCTGTAGAGGGTCGCTGCCGAAGCGGTTCTCGTCTAGGGCAACGTCCGCCGCGTCCGGTAGGCCATCGCCATCGGTGTCCGTCGCGACGACCACGCGGCCGTACGCGAGTCCCATCCAGGACTGCTCAGGCCACGACCGCAGGATCCACGCGTTCACGTCGAAATGCTCGCCGAAGCGGCCGGGGGGAGAGTCCGGGTCCGGGTGGTTGAAGTAGTACTCGGGATACCCAGAGGCGTCGAAGAGGCTGTCGAGCTGGTGATGGTACTCATGGACCACGGTCCAAGTGATGTCGGCATTATGGTTGAAGTGTATCCAGCTATAGGGGGTTTTCTTGTACTTCCAGGGGGCGTCGGTGCCATACGTAAGGCCCCCAAAGGCGGCGCCCCGGTAGATCTTGGCACGGCCAGCCTCGTCCAATCCCTCGTCCCATCCATACAGGAAGATGGCTCCCACGAAGTCCTCGGCCTTCTTGCCGAGGCGCCGAATCGCCCCGTCCGCATCCGACTCGAAGCTAGGTTCCGCGCCCTCCTTCTCCTCCACCCGCCGGTCGAGAGTCGCGTAGTGGAAGTCGAGGTCCAGCTTGGCGCCCGAGTTGCGCCAGTAGAAGTCCCTAACCGTAGCCATGTGGCGCCGAATGAGACTCAGGTCGGCCTCGCCAAGGCGTGGGGGCGTTCCCGCTGGGGGCGCCTGCCCCGGCTTCAGGCCCTGGTAGGTGATGGGGGTGTAGACAACCACGAGGATGGGCAGCGTGACGTAGAGCATGCGGGCAGCGCCGGGTCTAGTCGCCATGACCCGAAACAGCGAGGGCTCCCCCTGCCTGGGGACCACCCTGAAGGCGTACCGGGTGCCCGGCTGGAGGTCCTTGAGGGTGTAGCTGTTCAGCCGACCAGCCCCCGCCACCCTCGCCTCCTTCCAGTCTACCTGGTAGGGCCACTCCTCGGCCGGATCCACCTTGCGGGCTGGGTCCTCCGCCGTCGCGGGTTGAGTGTAGGTGAGAGCACGGTCGTTCGGCCGCGGGCCATACAGGATGGCGGCATCAGTCGGTGCCTCCGTCCGCCAAGAGAGCGTGATAGAGCGCTGAGTGACCGCCGTCACCGTCACCTTCAGCGGCTCCGCCCCCACCCCGCCAGCTCCCAGAGCAGCCAGCGCCACCAGGCACCATCGCCAGACAAGCACCATCACCCACCCCCCGGCACAAAGAACACCATCATGGGTCATGCGCCCGCGCACGACACACAGATAGGCACCAAGAGGACCTTCGCCATGTCCCTCCCGGTGCCTTTGCGTCTACCCTAGTCGCAGGCTGCTAGTTGCCCTTCTCTGTGTCTCTGTGCCTCTGTGGCAAGGCCTTCCTTGGTGTCTTCGTAACTCAGTGGTGACGTTCCCTTGCCACTAACTACGCGTCGAAGTAACGCGCCTCCGGGTGGTGGACGATGATGGCCGACGTGGACTGCTCGGGTTCCAGCATGAACTCCTCGGAAAGCCCTACGCCGATGCGGTGCGGCTTCAGAAGGTCGAAGAGCTGCTGCTGGTCCTCCAGGCGCGGGCAGGCAGGGTAGCCGAAGGCGTATCGGCAGCTCCGGTACCTCTGCTTGAAGAGCTCCTTGATCTCCGGCGCGTCGTCGTCCGCGATACCCCACTGAAGACGAATCTGCCGGTGCCAGTACTCCGCCAAGGCCTCCGTGGACTCCACGCTCAGCCCGTGCAAGTACAGGTAGTCCTGGTACTTGTTGGACTCGAAGAGCTGCTGGGACACCAGCGACGCCCTCGAGCCCATGGTGACGAGGTGGAAGCCCACCACGTCGAGCTCGCCGGACTCTCGGCTCTTGAAGAAGTCCGAAATGCAGAGGCGCCGGCCGGCGGCCTGTCGCGGAAAGGTGAAGCGGGTCAACTCCTCCAGGGGGGCGCCCAGGGCCTCGGCCTCCGCATAGGTCGCCGGCAAGTGGCCCTCCAGAAGCCCCTCGGGGTTGTACACGATCAGGTCCCTGCCGTCGGACTGGCAAGGGAAGAAGCCGTAGACCGCTCGAGGCTGCAGGAGTTCCTCCCGGGCGCTCCGGCACTTCCACTCGCGGAACACCGGGCGAACGGTCTCCGCCACGAAGGCCTCGTACTGCTCCGGCGTTCGGTCGCCCCGCCGGAACTGCCACTGACCCCGGAAGAGGGCCACCTCGTTCACGTAGTCGAAGACCTCCTGAAGTGGGATCTCCTTCACGACCCGGGTGCCCCAGAAAGGCGGCACCGGCGGCGGCACGTCCCTACGAACATCGGACCTTACGTCCTCGCCAAGAGGCTCCACTGCCTCAACGGCGGGCTTGGGGCGGTGCGGGCGGCTGGGGCGGCTCTCCTGCTCCCGCAGCAGCGAATCGACCTCTCCCCGGGAGATGGCGTCCATCAGGTGCAGTCCCCCAAAGGCATCCTGAGCGTAGAAGACCTTGCCCTTGTAGATCTGGCGAAGGTCGTTCTCCACGTAACCTCGGGTCAGCGCGGCGCCGCCCAAGATGACCGGGAAGCGGTCCAGTCCACGGGCGTTGAGCTCCTGTAGGTTCTCCTTCATGACCAGCGTGGATTTCACCAGCAAGCCCGACAGGCCGATGGCATCAACCTGATGCTCCAGCGCGGCCTCCACGATCGTGCTGATGGGCTGCTTGATGCCGAGGTTGAAGACCGTGTAGCCGTTGTTCGTGAGGATGATGTCCACCAGGTTCTTGCCGATGTCGTGAACGTCGCCCTTCACGGTGGCCAGCACCATTTTGCCCTTGGTCTGCCCGTCCACGCGCTCCATGTGCGGCTCCAGGTGGGCGACAGCCGCCTTCATCACCTCGGCCGACTGCAGAACGAAGGGGAGCTGCATCTGACCGCTGCCGAAGAGCTCGCCTACTACCTTCATGCCGTCCAGGAGAATCGTGTTGATGATCTCCAGGGGCGGGTAGGTCTGCATAGCCTCATCGAGTAGCGCTTCGAGGCCCGGCCGCTCGCCGTCGATGATGCGGAGCTTCAGCGCCTCCTCCAGGCTGGCGGGCGCCGCTCGTGACTCCTCCCGACGGGTGCCTCCACCGTTCTCAAAGAGAGCCATGAACTCCATCAGGGGGTCGCTGCCCTCCTGGCGGTCATCACGGATCAGCCGGTCGGCAAGCTCCAGCTCCTTCGCGTCCAGGCGGTTGAGCGGCAGGATCTTGGAGGCGTTCACGATGGCGGAATCCAGCCCGCGCTCCACGCACTGGTGCAGGAAGACCGAGTTAAGGACCACCCGCGCTGCGGCCTTCAGGCCGAAGGAGACGTTGCTCACGCCCGCCGTGGTGAAGGTCCCCGGCAGCGCCTCCTTTATGAGCCGGAGCCCCTCAAGGGTCTCCAGCGCGTCTCCCCGTGCCTCCTCCGCGCCGCTACCGATGGTGAAGACGAGCGGGTCGAACAGGATGTCGTGCTCGGGAATACCGTACTTGTTGACCAGCAGGTCGTGGCTGCGCAGGGCGACCTCCAGCTTGCGCTGGGCGGTCTTCGCCATGCCCTCCTCGTCGATGCAGCCCACAACCACGGCAGCACCGTAACGCTTGCAGAGGGGAAGGACCTTGGCGAAGCGCTCCTCGCCATCCTCCAGGTTCACGGAGTTGATGACACACTTGCCGCCCAGCAGCTTCAGGGCGGCCTCGATGGCAGGCGCCTCCGTCGAGTCGATCATGATGGGGATGCTGACCTGGGTACTGTAGCGGCGGATCAGCTCCGAGAGGTCCCGGACCTCATCTCTCCCCACATAGGCGGCGCAGACGTCTAGAATGTGGGCCCCCTCGCGGACCTGCTCCTTGGCCAGTGAGACCATCCCATCCCAATCCTCGTCAGCCAGCATCTTCTTGAACTTGCGGCTGCCGTTGGCGTTGGTACGCTCGCCGATGACGAGGAAGCTGGTCTCCTGCTTGAAAGGCACGCTGGAGTAGAGGCTGGAGGCGCCCGGCTGCAGTTGTGGCTCGCGCCGCTTGGGCGCCCGGCCCCACACCTCGCGCACGACCGCCGCCAGGTGCTCCGGAGTGGTGCCGCAGCAGCCGCCCACGATGTTCACGCCGTACTCGTCCACGAAGGTTCGGTGGAATCCCGCCAGCTCCTCGGGCGTGAGCCGGTAGACCGCGTGGCCCTTCTCCATCACGGGGAGCCCCGCGTTGGGGAGCACGCTAATCTTGCGGGTGCAGCTCTCACTAAGGGTGCGGACGTGGTCCGTCATCTCCTGCGGGCCGGTGGCGCAGTTCAGACCCAGTGACAGGATCGGATAGCACTCCAGGGCGGTGATGGCTGCCGCCATCTCCGTGCCCATGAGCATGGTGCCCGTGTTCTCCATGGTGACCTGCACCATCACAGGCAGCTCCCGGCCGGACTCCCTCAGGGCGTCGAAGGTGCCGACGAGCCCCGCCTTGGCCTGGAGGAGGTCCTGGCACGTCTCCAGGAGCAACACATCCGAGCCACCGTCGATGAGGCCACGCGCCTGCTCCGCGTAGTAGGAAACGAGGTCGTCGAAGGTGACCTGACCCAGGGAGACGAGGCGAGTGCCGGGGCCCATCGCGCCGACCACGAAGCGGGGGCGGTCCGGGGTGCTGAAGTCGCGGGCAACCTGGAGGGCTATCTCGGCCGCGCG
>DASXUI010000181.1:0-16405 GCA_036504955.1 Armatimonadota bacterium | reverse complement strand
CGCCAGGCCAGGGTGAGGAAGTTGGAGATGGAGCGACGGACCCGGGCCCAGAGCGGCTCGGCGTTCGGCTCGAAGACCACCCACTGCAGCCCTCGGTCGATGGAAGCCTCCAGGAAGATGAGGAGGCGCCGCACGTTCACGTACTTCCAGTCCGGGTCGCTGGTCATCACGCGCCCGCCGTACACGCGGATCCCGCGGTTGTTGGGGCGGAAGTCGCGGATGACGTTGATGTTGACCGGGTAGGGGTTCAGGATGTCCTGCTGCTCCTTATTCAGGGTGCGGCGCAGACCCACGATCCCTCTTACCACCTCGTTGGCCGGGGCCTTGTGGACGCCGCGCTCGATGTCGGTCCGGGCGTAGACGCCGACGATGTGGCCGCTGGGCGGCACGGGGTACTCGGCGATCCGGTTCAGGCTGGTGGGGAAGGGATCCGGAATCAGCAGCCAGGGGTAGTAGAGCGCCGCGTACTTGGTGTCGAACTGCTGGCGCTGGTTCTGCACGTCGGACATCGTGTCGATGGGCGGCACGGTGGAGTCGAGCACGGCGAACCGGTAGCGCATCAGCTCGCACTGGTTGATGATGGCGTTCTGGATCTGCGGGGCCGTCCGGCCCGGGCAGGCCAGGATGCTGATCTCCTCCACGTTCCGCAGCGTGTTCAGGCCGGTACGCAGCTCCGGAGTGGGGTCGTCCACGCCGATGTAGACCGCGTCCGTCAGCGTGGCGACGGAGTCGTCCCCCCCGCGCAGCGGATGCCGCGCGGCGCGGATCCGGCCATCCGGGAGCACGTCCACCAGGGTCTCGGGCCCAAGCCGGATGCTCTCCGCCGTCGCCTGGTCCGGTGCCTCATCGCTGGCGCGGACGTACCAGGACTCTCCCTCAGGGCGGCGGTCCACCAGCCGCAGCGGGCCATTCACGTCTCCGATGGCCGTGAGCACGTAGCGACTGTGCCTGGGGTCCATGGAGAGGTAGCGATAGACCTCGGTGTCCAGGACCGTCTCGTTGCGTGAGGGGGTGATGGGGTCCGGCTGGCGCCGCAGCCTCACCGTGAGCCGGAACTCCCGAGAGCGGACGCCCAGGTTCGTGCCCAGGAGGAGGGCGGCCGCGTGCGCCGCCTGCTGAGCCGCGTCGAGCCCGGCGCCGTCCAGGGTGATTTCGCCCGTGGCGCGGTTGATGGCCCCCACCTTCAGGAGGCCGCCAACTACCGCGTGCGTGGTCGGGTCCAGCAGTTCCAGGATCGTGCCCGCCTCAACCCCCGCCGCCGAACCCAGGCGGATCTGCGTCGGCAGGCCGATCGAGACCAAGATCGTGCGCGAGACCAGCCCTGTCTCCTCGTCCTCCACGGAGATCCTGAGGCGGTTGCCCCAGGCGCCCGCGTCCAGCGCCTGCACGGTGAGCAGCGGGCGCCGCTCCACCACGGGTGAGCCCACGGGGTGCGGCAGGTCCAGCGGAGCGCTGAGGGTGAGCATCTGAGGCCCGGTGCCCACGCCGCCCGGAGTGAGCGCCGCGCTGAGCGCCATCACCCGATGGTAGAAGACTCCATCGGGCGTGGTCAGCCGCACGTAGGAGAGGGCCGGGAGCGCGGGAGGGGCGTAACCGTTCCCGTCGGCGAGGAGAAGCGTGGGCGTGTCCGGCCGCGCCGCGGTCGACAGCACGGTGGGCTGCACAGCCGTTGGCCCGGGCACAATCTGCCGAAGCACCGGAGCGCCGAGCGGGTGGCCCAGGGCCAGCGGCTCGGCCAGCAGGATGTTGCCGGGGTCGGGCCCGGTGGCCACCTGGTTCGGCAGCCCCAGGATGGTGGCGTACTCATCGTCCGGGATGGCGCCGACGCGGACAACGTCGCCCACCTGAAGGTCGCGCCGGTTGGTGACGGAGACGAAGGCGGAGCCCTGGACGGACGGCGCCGTAAGGTCGCGCACCGCGAACACGAGGTTGGCGATGGCTTTGTTGGCGACCAGGTTGGCGACGAGCGTGACCACGCCGGTCACCGCATCGATCGACTGGACGACGACCGTCTCCAGCGGCCCGGCCGCCGGGCCCACCAGAAGCGTCTGCCCGGTGCCGAGGGTCGAGACATCGTTCAGGGTGAGGGTGTTGGTGCCCGCGCCGGAGGCGACGGTCAGGGCCGCCACCGAGCGGTCACCGAGGGCAACCCCTTCCACCAGCGAGGCCGCCGGGTAGGCATCACGGATGGTGGGAGCCACAGTCAGCTCATGGAGCTCACCGATGCGCCGAACCTCGCGCTGGGCGTTGTTGGCGGAGTCGATCACCACCAGGTCGGTTCGAGTGGTGAACTGGCCGCCCCGGTTGTTGACGAAGAGCAGGCTCTCTCCGGCACCGGCGGAGGGGTCGAGCTGGGCGGTCGGGGGTCCCGCCCCCAGGTTGAGCCTACGCACCAGCCCGCCGCCGCCCGGATAGGGCATCAGCAGGGGACTGTCTAGGGTAACGCGCACGTTCGTGGGCGAGATGGGCGTGAGCCGGCGGATGAACCGGTGCTCCGACACGTTGGGAGTGGCCCCAATCTCCAGGAGCTGATCCTGCGCCAAGGCGCTGATGTTCGCCGCCGACCCGCTGATCTCGACCGCCACGGCCCCGGCCGGGAGGCTGCTCACCATCGCGAAGCTGGCAACGGCGGCGGCCGGGGTGAACTGCTCCACGTTGATGGGCGCCGCCGGGTTCACGTGAGACCGGTTGAGGGGGAGGCTCAGGGGAACCAGCACGGTCTCCGGAGCCGGAGCGGCTACCAAGCGGCGGTACTCCGCGTCACTGCCGTCGCCGACCCGCACCCAGTCGTTCAGGGCCAGGTTGGCGCCGCTGAGCACCACCGGGAGGGGAGGGTTGGCGGCCGTGCCCGTGTTGGCGCGGGCGGCGCGCAGCAGCAGCGTGGCCCCGCTGGTGGCGGTGCCCCGGTCGAACAGCCGCGCCACAGCCCTGGTCGCCAGGTCGGTGTCCAGCACCCGGGTGACGTAGACCCGCTTGCCGCCGTTGGAGAAGAAGCCCTCCACACCGTGGGGCAGGAAGCAGTGGGGGTCGCCGGGGCCGTTGGAGAAGTCGAGGACGTTCAGCCGCTCGCCGAACCAGCGGGTGTACTCCCCCATGCCGGTGACCAGGATGGGCACGTTGACCGGCCCCCTCTCCGTCACCCCCAACATGCCGGCGGTACTGGTGCTGACCCCCTCGATGGGCTTGCTGCCAGTGTCGACCTCCTCAACGTAGACTCCTGGCGCGAGATACTCAGGCATATGGGTCCTCCAGGGCGACTTTGCTACTTAGCCAGCGTCCGAAAACTGCTCTACCACCAGGAATCGTGCGCTTGCGCACGACACACCAAGGAGGGCAAGGGGACTGAAGGGGCTCAGGGGGCTTGGGGAAGGGCCTCAGATTGGCAGCTTGGGCTCTGCCGTCAGCCCCCTTAGTCCCCTGAGCCCCTTCAGTCCCCTTGCCCTTCATGGTGTCTTGGTGGTGAAGCAGTTTGTGGCCACCGACTCGGCCCGCGTGGTGCAGGTGTCGCGGGCTAGGGCTGGGGCTAGCGGAACAGCAAGTCCAGGCGGTTCTCCCGCTGCGTGTAGTCAGGTCGGTACTCGAGCTCGATGGGCACCAGTGGGACGTTCTCGGCTCTCAGCCGAAGCTGGGCCACTCGGCCCAGGGGCGGAAGCCGGTAGTACCCGTCGGCATCGCTGGTCACGGAGTAGCGGGCCAGCCGATGGTACTCGGGCGGAGCCACTCCTCCGGAGACGCGCACGGTCTGCCCAGTGGCCAGGCCCGCGAGCGTGTTGAGCAGAAGGGTAGTGTCGCCCGCGAGGGCGTCGGGTTCCCCCGGCAGGGGGTCGGGTGCGAGTATGCGCTGCGGCCCCTGCGGCTGGGGGTTGACCCGCTGCACGAGCGCGCCCCGCCTGTGGTCGTAAGCCATGGGATGGTCCAGCGTCACCCGCGCCGGCTGCGCCGGGTTCAGCGCGCCGCTGAACGCCGTGATAGTGAGGTGCTCCTGAAGGTCGCTGACCTCCGCGTCGAGGAGCAGCACCGTCCCGATGCCCAGGCCCAACCGGTTGGACAGGTGGAGCGTGGTCGCGCCGGCGCCGGTATCGTCAACGAGCCTCTTCTCCTGCGGGATGGGATCCACGATGGGCGGCAGGTCCTGCCTCCGAAGCCGTCCCAGGCCTGCCGGGCGGTCCGCGTATAGGGGCGGGTCCAGCGCGATCAGGTTGGCGGGGTCGGGGGGTACCACGATGTGGGCCGGCGGCGGCGTCCGCCACAGACCGATAATGCGAACGGTCGCTCCCGCCAACGGCAGGGTGCCGACCCCACCCGACTGCACCACTCGTCCGGAGATCACCACGGGCTCCCGGTGGAGCTTCAGATCCTGAAGGTCGACGGTCGCGAAGTCGCTCTGCACCATGGGGAACACGGGGTCGCCCACCGCGTAGAGGTGCGTCACCCCCGGGGCGAAGGTCACCTGTCCAGGCCCTGGCCCGAGCGCCTTGATCTGGACGGCGGCCATCGTGGGCCCTGGCGGACCGATGAGAAGGGACTCCCCGGATCGCAGGCGGGAGGCGTCGTTCAGCGTCACCACTGTTCCTCCGAGCGCGGGGATCGGGGCGGCCAGGGCGCGTTGGTCACTCGGGACATCCACCTGCCGGGCGCGGGGCGTGAACCCCCTGGCCCGCACGGTGAGGTGGGCCTCGAAGCCGCGGATCGCCAGGGACTGGAGAAGATGCCGGGGCACCCCAACAACCCCCACCAGGCCATCACCCGCGATGCGAGGCGTCGAGGGCACCAGATCGGACTCCACGCTGACATCCGTGGCCGGCGGCCGGCCGGTCAGCTCATCCACCAGCCGCGCGCTCACGAGCGCCCAGTATCGGCTGCTCAACGGATAGGCGTCGTCCGGTGAGAAGCTGTAGCTGACGCTGCCATCGATCACGGTGCGGCGTGACATGGGCGACTCCAAGGATGGGTCGTTAGGTCGTTAGGTCAATGGGAAGGGCCTCGGAAGGTCCACCTTGGGTCTCTCTGCTGAAGGGGCCTAAGGAACGTAAGGCGGACCTTCCGAGGCCCTTCCCATCGACCTAACGACCCAACGACCTTACGACCTTACGACCCATCTCCAACGATTAGGCCGTACTCCGGCAGGGCTACGTGGACCGGGCGGACACGCTCCGGTTCCATCGCGGAATCGATGTAGACCACGCTCACCTCGTAGGAGACGGAGAGCTGGTAGGAGGAGTCCAGCGCCTCCCAGACCCGGGAGGTCTCGTCAAGGCTTAGCGACTCCAGGCGGATGTAGAGCTCAGTCTCGGTGCCGCTGAAGTCATCCTTCAGGTCCGCCCCTCGGAGCAGTGAGTGGTCGTTAAAGGTCTCCAGGACCTTCCCCAGGATGACCTGCTCCGTCTCCGGGCCGGTCTGGGAGGTGCGGTCGGTGATGGGCGTCAGCAGGTAGTGCAGACAGAGCGGAAGGGGAGGAGGCCGCAGTAGCTCGGCGCTGAGGCGCTCCGGCGGCGCGTTCAGGCGCTCCTCGTCGCGCTTCAGCCGGTAGAGCCAGACGGAGAGCCCCTCCGTGTTGTTCGCCTGCATCTCCTCCGGGGTGTTCAGCGTGACCAGCATGGTGCCGCCAGCCCCTGGGTCAAAGAACGGTGCCAGGTTCGGATCAGCAATGAACCGCTGCCGAAGGTAGCTGACTAAGGTCTGGCTCGTAGCACGGAGGGCTGTGTACATCCGGTTCCCCAGGCCCCATTTCCCATGATGCTAGTAGGCAGCCGCTAGTGTGTGGCCCCTGTTTCGTCGGCGGAGACCCACCCTCCTTCCTCCTGTTCCCAACTTCTTTGGGCCCGTTTTCAGGGAGGTGGTAGTGGGTCTGCCTATATCTGATAGCGGGATATCGCTCGTTTGGGCTGCACTGCCCACAGGAAGCCGGGGCCGCACCGAGCCTGCACGACGCGCGAGCGCCTCGTGACAGCGCAGGTGGGGGCATGGGACTGCGAGTTAGCCTGGTGGACCCAGCGCTAGCGCTGGCTGCTCTGGGAAAGGATGGGGCGGGCCGCCTGGGGTATCCCGAGGGACGCCACGCGGCTCCAGGATGTAGACCTTGATGGGGCTCGGCAAGGGCGCCGAGGCGCGTGATGCGGGGTAGGTACCGTGAGCTACCAGTTGTGTGCAGCGGAGGCGCTGCGGTTTTTCTTGGGGGGATTGGGCAGGGGAGGCCAGAGGCGTGGCCCAGCCCGCATGACGCATGAGACGCTTCCGCGTCGTGCGTCATGCGGGCTTCCGCTGGTTTGCCGCAGAGTGCTGCTGTTGCCCTAGGAACCGCGACCCAGGCGCTGTTGGAGGAAGGTGAGCGCGGACCCGACCACCGGGAGATGCCGGTCGGGGTCTCGGAGCAGGCCTCCCCAGATGTAGAGCACCTGGCCCTTGGCTCCCACGGGCCGCACCAAGACCGCCGCCTCCCCGTAGCTCTTGCCGGAGGCGCCCACCACGCGGTACAGGGGCCAGGCCCGCGTGCCGGAGCTCAGAAGCCCGATGGGCAGGCTCCGCAGTCGAGGATCGCCCGACGGGTAGGGCAGCTCCGTGGGCAGGCCTGAGAGCGGCAGCTCGCCAGCAACTCGATGCATCGTGAGGCGCTCTGTGGGCGCGGTTTCTACGGCATCCATCAGAGGAAGGCCCAGGCGCGCAAGCAGAGGGTCCGCCTTCTCAGGGCCGGCGCCGGTCGCGTAGAACATCGGGTACGGGCCGGCCGCGAGCAGGAGCAGCGTTCCACCGTCGCGGACGTAGCGGAGGATGGCCTCCGCCCCATCACCGGGGGTGCGAACCGTTCCAACGTAGGTCTCGCCATCGGTGTAGACCGCCGCCGGGAAGCGGTCGGGGTTGAAGAAGGCGGGGTCGACCATCTGCTCCGGACTCAAGGGGACGCCGCGATCCGCCAGGCCGGTCTTCAGCACCAGGTTGCCGGCGCCACTCGTGTGCGGAGGGAGCAGCGCGAAGCGATCCTGAGGAAGCGACTCGACCCGCCGTTGGAGGACCGCCAGGTTGGCTTCCGCCTGCTTAGTCCGGCGCCACTCCCCGGCGCCGCCCCGCAGTAGAGCCAGCGCCGACCGAGCAGCCGAGGAGTTCAACGAGGTCGCGGCCCAGACCTCCCGGCCTCGCGGGTCAACGCCCACCACCGCCTTCCCGCCCGGATCCGCCACGCTGACCAGCAGCCTGGCCGTGCGGAAGGGCGGCCAGGCCCGCCAGGCCAAGCCCTCCAGCGAGGGGTCCACCGGGGCCCGCGTGCCGTCCGCCAGGATGAGCGCGGGCAGCGGCCCGTCTCCGGCCCCGTAGGCAACAGCGACGCGAGCGCACCGGACGGGCGCGCCCAGCCGCACGCGACGCGTCGCCACGCACCGGCCCGCGGAGGACGCCAGGTCCAGCGGCAGCCCATAGCACCACATCCGGCCGGAGGGGATGCCGGCCCAGGAGCCCGCGTGGCTCCAACCGCTGTCCACGGTAGCGCCAAGAGGCAGGCGCAGAGGGTCCTGCGCTCCGGGCTGAGCCGCGGGGGGCGTGCCCGACTCAGTCAGGGGCGGCAGGGAGGGCAGCGCGGGGCCGCCGCCCTCCGGCTGACCTACCAGCACCCGGTCGCCCGACCTCAGGTCCCTGAGCGTGAGGGACCACAGGGCCTGGCGCGGCCGGATCAGGTCCCGTCCCGGCACCAGGGCGCGGCGGCTGCCGGCGCGAAGGACCCAGACCGGCTGCCGGCTGAGGTCGGTGTAGGGCGCGGTCAGCGAGAGGTTGAAGCGGGGCTGCCGGGCACGGATCACGAAGGAGAGGCCGCCGGGAGAGCTCCAGTGGTAGTCGCTGACGTTGGCCTGCTGCCCGCCCTTCACGAAGGCCAGGGCCGCGCGCTCTCCGGCGAGGAAGCGCACGGTGGTATCGCCCACCGGCTCCGTCATCGCCAGAGGCGCGGCGAAGCCATAGGCCGCCCGCTTCCCCACGCCGTAGACGTTGCCCGCGTAGAGGCCGTAGCCCTCGGTCATGTCTGCCGGCCCATACCGGTCCAGGGAGGAACGCGCCACGTCCTGGTAGAGCAGGTACCAGCGGCTGAGGGAGCCCTGGAGGGCCCACATCAGGAAGGGGTCGCCCGTCATCACCGCCGTCTGGGCCAGCGTATCCAGGTTCCAGAAGACCTCGTTTGAGCAGGCGGCGCCGGTCCAGTCTCGGCCGCTGTTCGGCTCCCAGAGGAAGGCCGGCTGCAGGCTGTCGGCGCGGTTGTTGTCGGAGGGCCACATCACCAGGTAGCGGTAAGTGAAGGTCCGGGCGAGGTCCAGCGCCTGCCGTGCCCGAGCGCGGTGGAAGGCGTCGGGAGCGTTCCAGAAGACCTGGGCGTACTCCAGGCAGAAGGCCGCGCTCAGCGTGCCGCCGATGGCGAAGGGCGACGAGGGCACATCCGCGAACTCGTTGCGCGTCCAGGCGACGTGCTTGGCCCAGTTCAACACCCCGTCCACGATGGGCAGGTACTGCTTCCGGCCGGCATCTCGGTAGAGGCCCAGGAAGAGGCGCCCGGCCGCGAAGCCGTTGGCGTTGTGCAGGGAGGTAGCGCCGGGGCCGCCCCAGTCGTCCGTCCAGCGGCCCGTCAGCGGCTTCTCCCAGAAGACGCACTCCTCGCCGCCCGCTCGGAAGCGCTTGGCGAAGCGCTCCAGCTCCCCGGCCTGGCTCACCAAGGCGTCCAGGGTCCGCCGATCCCCGCTGCGTGCCGCGACGGCCGAGGGGTTCTCGCCCTTCCAGCCCCAGCCGTCCACGAGCCGGGTGCCCGGCCCCTGGAAGCTGCCCTCCACACCGCCGATCAGGCCCGGCCCAGGAGGCGCCTCGAAGTCAGGCAGACGCAGGCGGCCGGGAAGCCAGGAGAGGTCCGCGGCGGCAGGCACCGGAGGCAGCTTGCCCTTCACCCTCGGCCAAAGGTAGGACCAGAGGAAGCGGTTGGGGTCCTGGGTGGCCGGAAGGGCACGGCTCCAGAGCAGCGTTCCGCGGGAAGAGAGGTGGGCGCCGGGCTTCGGCAGCACGAGCTGCTGGTACCCGGTGCCGCCATAGGGGTAGACCAGGGCGACGAACTGGCCGTCCTCCGGTGGCGTGGCAGCGCCCTTCTTGGGGGCACGCCAGCAGTAGGCCGTGGCGATGTCCCGCTCGGAGTTGTCCTCCAGGCGGGTGGTCTGGAACTCCAGGCCCACGTACCGGGAAGCCTTCGGAGCCCAGAGGCCGATGACCGGCAGGGGGTTGGCGCCCAGTGGGGGGCTGTAGCTCCAGTTCCGGTTGTAGTGGTAGGCGGAGATCTCCGGGGTGCCCACATGCCGGTCGCCCAGCAGCGGGAAGGGGTCCGCCAGCGGAGTGGCGTTGAGCCAGCCGCGCTGGTGCACCGCTTCGGCCTCCGGCAGGAAGAGCGCGAGGAAATGGAAGGGCTCGGCTCCGGCCATGGCTCGCCACCGGGCAGGATCGAAGGCGGCCAGGGTCAGGTCGAAGGAGACGCGCGGGTAGGGGTCGCCCGGGCGCAGGGCCACGGTGACCCGGTCGCGGGCGCCCAGTCGCAGGCCGGCGCGGCTGGAGAGGCCTGTGAAGGTGAACGACCGGCGGTCCGGACTCACGGAGCACCGCGCGGCCGTGAGAAGCCTCTTGGAGCTCAACCGCACCACCGCGACGGTGTCCTTGCCGGCCACCAGGTCGAAGCCGGTGTAGGCGCCCGCGCTCCCCACCGGCCGCACCGAGACGACTCCGTTCCCAGCCCGAGGAGCGGCCGCGGCTCCCCCGATGGTCGCCAGCAGACCCAGCAGAACTCCTGTCCATCTGCCCAACAGACCCCCTCCTTTGCCCCAGCGCTCCCGCACATGCGCTGAATTGCCAGCAACGCGAGGCCGCCGATCTGGAGTGCCCCGATCGAGCCCGCCGCAAGAACAGGTCAGGACCCTCCCGACCCCGCCCGATGGTCTTGAGGCCGCGGAGTACCAGCTGTCGAAGCGGCGGATTCGGGCCTCGCCTTCTGGTGGCTGTGAATGAAGTCCAGGACCGGTTGAGTGTTCCGGGGAGTGAAGGAAGCATGTCCGTCGCCCTCCTGGAGGATGACCTTCATGTCGCCCTTCAGGGCACGGTAGCGGGTCTCTGCCAGGCGCGTCTGGCCCTCTAGAGCCGGGTCCTGGCTGCCGCAGAGGTGCAGCACCGGGACTCCTGCCTTCGCCAGCGGCTCCAGGTTGTCCAGCGGCTGAGCCTTCACGTCAGCAGCGTGGAGGATGGGGTTCTCGGCGTAGATGCAGGAGACCTTGCCGGGGTTCTCGATGGCCCAGGCGTAGACGGCGCCCGCCGCCCCGCCCGAGCCCTCCAATACGGGGGTCTTGGAGAAGCCGTGCTCCGTCAGGTAGGCGTAGAGCTTGTCCCACTCCGCGTGGTTCGGGCCATCGGCGTTGTAACCCACCGGCCCCACGACGATGTGGAAGCCCTTCGCCAGCAGCGCCTGGTCCACCTTGGCGTTCCGGTCCACGAAGCCCGCGCGGAGGACCCACGGTCGTCTGGCGGCCTCCTTCTGAGGCGCGAGGATCGTGACCGGCACGTCGAAGCCCAGGGGAAGGTCGTAGCGGTCGTAGCAGGGCGAGAAGGCCGGCCCTCGGCGGGCGAGGTAGCAGCCGTTCTCCTGGGAGTAGGAGCAGGCGCTGTCGAGGCTGTAGTAGGAGGCGCGTGCGAACTGGCGGCCGGCCACGAAGTCCGGGGTCGCCGGGGGAGCGGCCTGAGCGCTCCGCGTGAGGAAGTCCGCGAGGGGAGTGGGGTCGGTCAGGCTGTGCGGGTGGTGGCCCGCTCCTTCCTTCAGCATGAGGGAGACGCGTCCGCCGAAGTGCTGGTAGAGGCTCTCGAAGGGCAGCGCGAAGCGGGGGAGGAGGGGATCGATGGTGCCGCAGACCAGCAGGAGAGGCACATCCTGCCGGGCCAGCTCCGGCAGCCGGCGGAAGATCTCGTCGTTGCCGCCGGGGTTGTCCGCGTAGACGGCGGAGACCTGGGTCGGATGGGCCGTCGCCCAGGTAAGGCCGTACTCGCCGCCCCGGCTCATCCCGATGAAGCATGGCTTCTTGGAAAGACCGTGCTTCTCCGTGAGGAAGGCGTACCACGTGTCCCAGCACCGGTCCGGCTTGAGCGTCGCATCAGCGGAGATGTAGGCAATGTGGAAGCCTCGCTTCAGCAGCGCGATCTCCGTCTGCGGCTGGTGGTCCCAGTAACAGCCCCGCCACGACCACGGGTTGCCCGGTGCGGGCTGCTTCGGGCAGATGACCGCACAGCGCCGTCCACCGGCTGGCGGCGCGCCGATGCCGAAGCCCTCGCCCTCCGGTGCCGGGAACGGCGCGATACCCATCGTGGCACCGTCCATTAGGTAGTCGAAGCGCTCGAACCCATCGTGCCATGTGGATCTGGCGCCGTCGAAGGGCACGTAGGCCGCCGGCTTCGCGGGCTCCTCGCAGCCACCGGGAGCGGCGAGGACAAGCAGTGACAGGGACGCAACCAGAGCGACCAACATGGGTTCCACCACCTTTTGCCTCCTCCTAACCAGCAGGCGCCTCAGGACCATGCCGGCAGCCAGGAACTGCTTCACCACCAAGACACCAAGCCACCAAGAACCGCCTTACCACGGAGACACAGAGGGCACAGAGAAGGGCGGGAGTGGGTGAAAGGGCCTCAGAGGACGAGGCTTGATCCTGTGGGATGCGGCCAGGTGCCCGGAGGCCGTCCGCCCGGCGGTGAATCGCCGGGCTCCGAGGCTCAATCCCGCTGAACCGGGGTTCTGAACCACGGATGCACCTTGGGGTCAGACCCCTCCTTTCGGGAGGATCGAGCCCCTGAGCCCGGCGAGTCAGGGGCTGTAAGAGTATTCCTGCGCAGCAGGCAGACAAGCCCTATATATGAACATCGCGAAACGTGACTAGCCCATATATCGTGCTCGTCTGTCTGCTTCTGCTGAATACTCTTACGGCCCCTGAATCGCCGGGCTCAGGGGCCCAATTCTCCTGAAAGGAGGGTTCTGACCCCAGGGCGCACCTTTGGTTCAGAACCCCGGTTCAGCGGGATTGAGCCTCGGAGCCCGGCGATTCACCGCCGGGCGGAGGCCCGCTGGGCGCTCCCTATCGTCAAGGCCACCAGCGCCCGCCCTCCGAGGCCCTTCCCCTACGACCCTACGACCCTACGACCCCACGACCCAGCGACCCGATCCAAGACCAAAGGAGGTCATACCAATGAGGCTGCATGAGCGTAGGCTGCTCGCCGTTCTGACCGGTACAGTGGTTGCCATGGGCGCCTGCGCGGCGCTGGCGGCGCCGGGACCGGTTCGGACTGTCGCGCTGGAGTCCGGCACGGTGATCCCGGCGAGGCTTCAGACATCACTGAGCTCGAAGGACGCCATCGTTGGGGACAAGGTGGTTGCCAAGATAGACAACAAAGGCAGCAGCTACCTGGGCATCCCCTCGGGGTCAACCGTTGAGGGTGTGGTGACGAGGGCGCGCGCGAAGGAGGGCAAGAACCCGGGAGTCCTGGGCATCGGTTTCAGACATCTCCGCCTGCCGGACGGACGGGCCGTCTCTATCGACGGGGCGCCCATCGGGCTGGATAGCAAGAGTGTGGAGACGCGTTCCGATGGCCGGCTGGTGGCCAAGGCGAACGCCAAGAAGACCCACTACGAGTACATCGGCTACGGCGCTGGCGCGGGTGCCGTGCTTGGGCTCCTGACCGGCGGTAAGCTGAAGCTGAGCAATGTGCTCATCGGCGCCGCGGCGGGCTACGGGGCGAGCCAGCTCCTGAAGTCCGGCAAGAAGGTGAGAGACGTGGAACTCAAGTCGGGCACCGAGCTCGGCGTCCGCATCGACAAGGGCGTGAAAGTCACCAACATCAGGACCGCCGCCTACAAGTGATCCCCTCATGATTAGGGGGGCCTGAGGTGGAGCGGATCGCACGGGGCGCGCTGGAGCAGTGGCGTGCCCCGTATCTATCCCCCGTCTCCCTTGGCCTCCCGGAACTCCCACACGAGCCGGAAGGTGAGCGGCTTGGGTCTCCGAAGCCGGTCTATCCTCGTCTCCAGCGCCTCGATTCCCGCGTCCAGCGCGGCCAGCCGCCGCTCCCGGTCCTTGGGGGAGAGGTGGTTTCCGAGCTGCACATGCCTCCAGCGCTCAAAGTAAAGGTCGTTCTTCCGGCACACGGCGTCCTGCAGCTCCGGGCCCTTGCCCGCCACCTGGGGATAGCGGCTTAGGTTGAGGCCGGCCGCCAGATCTCGGCTGTGGAAGACACCCAGAGGGCTGCCGTTCACCTCCAAGCGGTAGCTGCCCGGCCGAAGCCCCGTGACGCGAAGCTCGTACCGGTTCAGCTCCTCCTGGACGCGCGTGAGAGCCCATACGCTTCGCGTGGAGGGCGGCAGAGGCCAGGGGAGGCAGTCGTCCTGCCGCCGGAAGCTGATCTCCCTCGGCCCCACGCGAACCTGAGCTGCTCGGCAGCCCTGACACCTGACGCTTCTTGATGCCGCATTGAAGTCGACCCGCGATACGAGCGAGGGCGCATCCAGCTCCCTCAGCGTAGCCCAAGCCATCGCCAGATGGCCCGGAGGGGCAGGGTGCACGGCATCGGGGATGAGGGCCAGCGATGGGTCTAGGGCAAGCCCCTGGCGCAGCACCTGGAGGACGGGGTTGAAGAGGTCCGCGAAGGACACTCCCGCCCGCGCGGCCTCCTGTCTGCCTGCCGCGGTCAGCTTCAGGAGGCGCGCGTTCCGGCGGGAGCCAGGCTGGCGCGGCTGCTCCGGGCTGGGGCTCAGGACCACGGCTCGGGCCCCGCTGGAGGTCAGCAGGTGCAGGCTCTCCCGCAGCGCGGTGGAGTAGGGGGCCACGGCCCTCTCTCCCAGGCGCGAGTCGTTCATCCCGAAGCAGAGGAAGGCGAGGGTAGGCTTCAGGGCGAGCACGTCCCGCCTAAGGCCCTCGTCTACGGAGGCGCAGACGGTCCGGGCCACCAGCGCCGAGTCGCGGGAGAAGAGGTGACTCTCGTTCAGCGACGTCCGCCTCGCGAGCCAGGCTGTGTCGCCGCTCCAGCCGACGTTGCGAAACTGAAGGCGCCAGTTTGGGAAACGGGTGAGGAAGTAGGTCTCGAGGTAGGTGGTGTAGAGGCGCTGCTGCGTGATGCTATCACCGACGAATACCACCCTGTCGCCGGGGCGCAGAGGAAACGCCTGATTGGGAGCGGTGGTCGGTGCTGCCAGCAGGAGGGCCAGCAGAGCCAGTACCCCCGAGAGGGCTCGCACTCGCCGGCTGGCCTGTGGTGGGCTTCCGTGGCATCCCGCAGAGACTGTGACCGGGCGGCCCAGGGCTAGCCCTCGAAGGCGGCGCGCAGGACGGCGAGGGCGTCCGAAGCGGAGACGGGGCGGGGATTCGCCTTCGTCGATCCGGAGCTCAGCGACTCCCGAGCTACGGCCCCCAGGTCATCGAGGTCCAGCCCCAGGTCCGACAGCCCTTGAGTCACCCCCAGCGTCCGGCGGAGTGCGAGTGTGCGGGCCACAAGGGCATCCGCGGCCATGGCGTCGGGCGCGTCGTGGGAGGAGAGGCCGAGGCGCCGGGAGAGCCGAGCCAGCTTCTCCTCGCAGGCCGAGCGGTTGAAGGTAAGGACCGCCTCCAGAAGAACGGCGCATACCAGGCCGTGGGCGGCCTTGGTCCGCACTCCAACGGGGTGAGCCAGGCCGTGAACCAGGCCCAGGCGCGCGTTGGAGAGCGCCATGCCCGCCAGTAGGCTCCCCAGCGACGCCTTCTCTCTGGCCCAGCGGCACTCCCCGTCGCGCCACGCCGTCTCCAGCGACTCGAAGAGCAGTCGGGCGGCCTCCTCGGCCAGAGCGTCAGTGGCCGGGTTGGCGCCCCGCGACACGTAGGACTCCAGGGCCTGAACCAGCGCATCCAGTCCCGTGGCCGCCGTTACGGCGGGAGGGGCCGTCACTGTAAGCTCCGGATCCACCAGCGCGACGTCGGCGAGCCAGGTGGGGTGGCGGAGGCTGGACTTGATGCCCCGGGCGTGGTCCGTCAGTACCGTGGTCATCGTGGCCTCGGACCCGGTGCCGGAGGTGGTGGGGCAGAGGATGAGGCCTACCTCGCGCGCGGGCTCTCCGGCCACGGCCAGGCGGTCGGCCACTGGGAGGTCATCGCGCAGCAGTCCGGCCGCAGCGCGCGCCACGTCCAGAGAGCTGCCGCCGCCAATGCCCACCAGCGCCTCGGCGCCGAAGGCGAGTGCCTGCTCCCGAGCCCGCTCCACCGTTCCCGTGCTCGGCTCCGGCTCGACGCCCTCGAAGCACTCGGACTGAAGTCCGGCCTCCGCGAGGGAGGTCCGGATGGCGCCAAGCCGCCCGCTCGCTTGGAGAGACCGCCAGCCGGTGACAAGTAGGACCCGGCGCCCCAAGGCGCCGACCTCGCGGGGCAGGGCAGCTATCTCGCCCCATCCGAACACGACCTTCCGGACGGTGTGCAGCGTGAAGGTGGGCAGGCAGTTCGGTTCCATCAGGCATCCACCAGCAGTTTGGACAGCAGGTTGTAGCGGGCGCTGTTGTCGATCCGCTCCAGGGTGTCGTAGGCGTCGTCCAGGTCCCGTCCCACCACGAAGATGCCGTGCCGGGGGGCCAGGACCGCGGCTCCGTGCTTCTCCAGCATATGGGCCTTGGGCTTCAGCCCGGCGGCCACGTTGGAGGCCAGGTCCACGCTGTGTGGCGGGGCGGGATCGACGAAGCCGATGACGCCGAACTTGTCCGTCTGCTCCGTGGCGGGCGGGATGGGCTTGCCGGCTGAGACGAAGACCTGAACGTGCTGTGGGTGGGCGTGGATCACGGAGCCGCAGAGGGGCAGGTCCCGATAGAGGGCCAGGTGCACCTTGACCTCGCGGGAGAGCCTGGAGTCGGCGTTCGGGTCGGGATTGGAGTAGCTCAGCTCGATGAGGTCCTCCTCGGAGATGCTCCACTGGCGCTTGGCGCCGGAGAGGCGCGGCGTGATGAAGATGCTGTCGCCATCGCGGGCAGAGACGTTGCCGCCCGCCGTGTCGGTCAGGTGTCGCTCATACATCCGCCGCACGGTGCGGATCAGCGTGGCGCGAACATCACTCATGGAAGAGGGGACCTCCTTGCTAGCCGTTCAGCCCGTAACGCGTCGCTGAACGGGCTTGCGGTGACCCGAGCAGAATGCGAGGCCCAATCCGAGCCACCCATAGGAGCCGCTTGCGCGATGGCGCGGGTTCCAGAAGCTCTTCGAGGGTCGCGCGGACGGGACGATTCGGGCGGGGCGCGCGCGGGCGCGTGCCGCCTCAGGGATCTGGTTCCAGGCTGGAGGGCGCCTTTCCTGGGACCAGGCGGGGGGTGGGGCCGGACGCAGGCTTCGGTGACAGCAGAAGGCCGGAGAGCCCCGGCGGGGGC